>JAEYQQ010000100.1 GCA_023409955.1 Bacillota bacterium
GTGCAGGTGTATCTAAACCGTTTTTTCAAATTCAGTTATCCCAAACTAGAATCCGACAATCAAGGCCGTGTTCTTTTGCCTTCAAAACTGAGGCAGGAGATGCTTGGCGACGCCCGTGATGTGGAAATCAGCGGTGCGCAAGACCATATCCGTATTGTCACAAGTGAGAATGCTGCTGATGTGGAGCGCTATTACAAAGAAAATGAAGATGACATTCTGGAATTCATCGGTAGTCTGGAGGTCTAGCTGGTTCTAAACCGGCTCAAAGGGGGATAGGATACGTATGACAAGCGCTGTAGGCATGAACCGTGCCGTAAAAGGTCGTTATACCCAGGTGGGTGTGTCAAGCGGCAACGCGTGCAGGATCACCGTGCGCCAAAACGTATTGCTTCCCTATGGCGACCTGGATGAAAGCAACATGCCGGTATATCGCAGAATGCCTGTACGACGCACTGCGCGGGCCAATATGGCGGCACAGGTACAGCCACGCCATGAACGGCCCGTACAGGGTGGAGTATCGTATGCTGTGGCCCTGTGCATTGTGGGCTTTTTCGTGTTTACGCTTGGGATTATCACTTTGATTAATACCAGCAGGATGACGGAAAAAGCAAAAAGCCTGCATGCATTGCGCACACAGGTGGAAGCAGTACAAAAGGCCAATAATGATTTGGCAGTGCAGTTGGATGCCGCATCCGATGGTGCCAAGATATGCTATGCGGCGGCCCGAAATCTCGGCATGGTGTCGGCCGAAGGGGCAGAAGTTGTATATCTCACGGCACCGGTAACCAGAAAAGAAACCCAGCAGGTCCAGGCTGTCGTCCCCCCGACAAGCTCTGGCATATATGCCATATTGTCCGGCTTTATGGATTAAGGTGCACTAGCACCTTTTTCGGAGCCGTCCGGGGGGAAGAAGGATGCATCCTGAGCTTTTGATCCGTAAAAGATTGCTTCTGCTAACTTGCGTTTTCATACTTCTGTTTATGATGGTTGGTGTACGCATTGGCAGCTTAACCATTTTTCAGGCGGAATCGCTGACAGCCAGAGGCGTGAGCCAGTGGACTAGGTCAGGTGCAGTATCAGCAAAGCGCGGCAGCATTGTAGATCGCCTTGGTCAGACCATAACGCTTAGTGCGACGGCCTATATTGTGTGCGCCAACCCTCAGCTAGTGAAAGACCCTGAGGCCATGCTGGACATTCTCGTTCCGCTCCTGAACATTAACAGGGAAAGTGCGCTGGCCAAGATTACTGACAAAAAAAAGGCCTCAGTCATTTTGAAGCGGCAGGTCAACCGGGAAACGGTGGATGAAATTCGTGGTTTGATGGCAAAACCGGAGTATGCTCAGGCAAAAACACTGCAAGGCATCAGCTTCGACGAAGACACCATGCGCTGGTATCCCAAAGGGGCCTTTTTGTCTCAGGTGCTGGGGCTTACAAACGTGGACAGTGTGGGCCAGTCAGGGTTGGAGCAGCAATACGAAACGCTTTTAAAGGGCAGGCCTGGCGCTTTCGTGCATGAGGTGGATGCCAGGGCTAGAACACTTCCAGACGGACAGACAGCATATATCGCGCCGGAGGCTGGCAACACCCTGAAGCTGACTGTTGACAACACCATTCAGGGGTTTGTTGAAAAGGCCATGCGCGAGTGCATTGCAGTGAACAATGCCAATGCGGTTCACTGCATCGTTATGGATGTCCAGACCGGGGCAATACTGGCTATGACCAGCAAGCCTGATTATGATCCAAACTCGCCGCCCCGTGATGCCATTGAAACACTGACTGAGCTGATGCGCATCAGCATCATCAGCGACGCTTATGAGCCCGGTTCTACTTTCAAAATCGTTACTGCTTCAGCTGCTTTGGACAGTGGTGCAACAAATCCGGAAGACAGATTTTATTGTTCGGGCAAGATTAAGGTAGATGGCGATACCATTCGCTGCTGGGGCGCTCCTCATGGGGCGGAAAGCATGCGCGAGGCACTTCAAAACAGCTGTAATCCGGTGTTTGTGGAACTGGCTGTTCGCATGGGTAAGGATACCTTTTACAAATACCTGAATGCATTTGGTCTGGGGTCACCTACTGGCATTGATTTGCCTGGGGAGGCAACGGGCATACTGATTAACAGCCGGTATGTAAAGACGGTTGATATCGCCCGCATCGGCTTTGGTCAAAGCATTGCCGTCACCCCGCTGCAGCTGATAACGGCTGCTTGTGCGGCGGTCAATGGAGGAAGGCTTTTGAAGCCTTATCTCGTGGCCGAAATCCTCTCACCGGAAGGCGAAGTGCTGCAGCGCAATGGCGCTCAGGTATTAGCAAATCCCATTACGCCAGAAACATCTGCTATTATGCGGGAGCTTTTGGAAGGGGTTGTGGAAAAGGGTGGCGGCAGAAACGCTGCCATCAGCGGTTATCGCATCGGTGGCAAAACTGGCACGGCACAGGTATACAAAGATGGGAAGATCGTCCGGGACGTTCACATTGGCTCTTTCCTTGGTATTGCCCCAGCGGATAATCCCAAATTCGCGATCCTTGTGATTGTGGATGAAGCGCATGTACCAGTGGACTACGGCGGTACAACAGCGGCTCCCTTTGCAAAGCAGATTATGAACGATACGCTTCGGTATATGGGCATTGCCCCGGCAGATCCCAAAGCCACCCCAAGGCCGGAGGTTACGGTGCCTGATGTCAGCGGGCTGAGTCTGAAGGATGCAAAAAGGACCATGGGGGAATTAAAACTCCTGACTGTGGATGATGGACAGTCGGACACGGTTACCGGTCAACTGCCTGCTGCAGGAACCGTTGTAACTGAAGGAAGCCAGGTCATGCTGTATACGCAGCAAGGGAATGTGATTACCCCGATGGAACTTGTCAAGGTTCCAGATGTAGTGGGACTTTCTATGGTGGAAGCAGGGAAAATGCTTCGGATGAGGTCTTTGGAAATGGAGATCTCAGGCAGCGGCCTTGCGGTATCCCAATCACCTGCTGCAGGTGAATATATCGCACCCGGTGAAAAGGTAACGGTTCAGTTTCAAATGCCGGGCGCAAATGAAAACTAGTATGCATAAGCGGAGGGACTCAAAATGATCTTACAATCACTGCTTACCGAATTGCCCTATTTGCTGGAGACAAGGGGCGAAATGACGGTGGATATCGGTCAAGTCACCGCCAACAGCCGGGAACAGGTGGAAAAGGGTCTGTTCTTCTGCATATCCGGGATGCATTTTGATTCTCATCAGTTTGCAGCCCAGGCCGTTGAAAACGGCTGTGTTGCCCTTGTGGTAGAGCGCTTCTTGCCTGAAATCAAGGTTCCGCAGGTACTGGTGTCGGACGGCAGAGCTGCTATGGCTCGCTTGGCGGCTGCTTTTTACGGATACCCTGCCAGGGAGATGAAGCTGGTGGGCGTCACTGGCACCAAAGGCAAAACGACTACAAATTATCTTTTTAAAGCCATCATGGAGCAGGCGGGTTATAAGTGCGGCCTGATTGGCACCACGGGCAATATGATTGGCGATCAGAAGCTGAAAAGTGATCTGACAACCCCTGATCCTATCGACTTGCAGGCGACCCTTCGGCAAATGGCGGATGCAGGGGTACAGATTGTGAGTATGGAAGTGTCAGCTCATGCCGTGGACATGCACAGGCTGGATGGTATGAGTTTTGAGGCTGCATGTTACACAAATCTATCCCAGGATCATTTGGACTATTTCCATACCATGGAGAACTATTTTGAGGCCAAGAAAAAACTGTTTACCTCTGGTATGGTGCGCAACGCATCCTTCAATGCGGATGAGGAAACAACCCCGGCCATGCTCAAGGACATAAACATCCCTTACTTTACCTATGGCATATGTGCCAGTGCCGATCTGTATGCCCGTGATATCGAAGTCAGTGAGAACGGCGTTTGCTTTGATTTGAAGCTGCGGGATATGCATAATGTCAACATTAACTTGAAATTAACCGGCATGTTCAATGTCTACAATGCCATCGCCGCAGCATCCCTGGCAATGATTCTTGGGGCCTCTGGCGATGATATCAAGCTGGGGCTGGAAAGCGTAAAGTCTGTCCCGGGCCGCATTGAAATGCTGCCGACCAATACGCCGTATAAGGTAATACTGGACTACTCTCACTCACCGGATGCATTGGAAAATATTCTGTCTGCTGTCAAGGAATTTGCCAGGAAACGTGTCATTGTGGTCTTTGGCTGCGGCGGCGATCGGGACCATGGCAAACGGCCTTTGATGGGGAGAATAGCCGGTAGGCTTGCTGACTATTCCGTGCTCACCAGCGATAATCCCAGGACCGAAGATCCATTTACGATTCTTACCGCTGTCGAAGAGGGCATCAAGCCTACTGGTGGTGAGTACACCGTGATTGAAAACCGGCGGGAAGCCATCCGCCATGCACTTGATATCGGTCAGGATGGAGATATCATCATCCTGGCGGGCAAAGGCCATGAAACGTATCAGGAAATCATGGGCGTTAAGCGGCCCTTTGATGAAAAAGTGGTGGTGGCAGAGCTGCTGGCGGAAATGCAAAAGTAAGAGCCTGGTGGCGGTGAAGTACAAGGAGGAAGTTCATGCAAAGGATGTTTCTGGCGCTGCTTTTGGCTTTTGCGCTGCTGTTGATAACAATGCCCAAGGTGCTGCCGCTTTTGCGCAAGCTCAAGTTCGGGCAAACGATTTATGAGCTGGGTCCCCAATCACATAAAGTAAAGCAGGGTACGCCTACCATGGGCGGTCTCATGATTGCGTTTGCCACAGTTGTGGCAGCGCTTTTGTTGCATCAGGGAACTTGGGATGGCATGCAGGACTTTATGCTTATAACATGCATAATGGCATTGGGCAGCATGGCCATCGGTTTTGCGGATGATTATATCAAGGTTGTAAAAAAGCGCAGCTTGGGTCTGACAGGGTGGCAGAAAATAGCCGGTCAGGTTATTCTGGCTATAGGGTTTTCTTTATACTGTTATTATCACCCTCAGGTTGGCAGTAAAATCTGGGTGCCCTTTTTCAATGTGGAATGGGATTTGGGAATGTTTTATGTTCCCCTTATGACCTTGGTGGTCATTTTTATGATCAACAGCGCCAACTTGCAGGATGGAATGGACGGCCTTTTGTCAACAGTAACAGTTATCGGCAGCGCTGCATGGGGCCTCGTAGCCGTTTTTATGCTGCCTGCTTTGGTGGTGCTGGGCAGTCAAGTACAAAGTGATAACCTGTATAACATAGGTATTTTTGCCTTGGCGCTCACAGGGGCCTGTATGGGCTTTTTGCGGTTTAACCGTTATCCCGCCATGGTTTTTATGGGGGATACCGGATCCATGTTCATTGGCGGGGCTACTGTTGCCATGGCCATGCTGATGCGCCAGCCGTTGATGCTTGTGCTGATTGCGTTTACCATGGTCATGTCCTCGGTATCTGTGATTATGCAGCGGGTCTATTTTAAACTCACCCACGGCAAGCGTATCTTTAAAATGTCGCCCATACATCACCACTTTGAACTCAGCGGATATTCAGAAACCCAAGTGGTGGCATTGTATGCCATCATAACTGGTATTTTATCCCTGGCTGCACTCCTATCCATGAATGTTACTGGCATATAATCAAATAAGCAACGGCACATGATCCGGCTTTAAGGGGGTATTTGTTTGAACTGGGAGCATAAAAATGTAATGGTGGTAGGCATGGCCCGAAGTGGGGTGGCTGCGGCACAGCTGTTGGTCAAACATGGTGCGACGCCCTTTCTGGTTGACCAAAAAAAGCGGGAAGACATACGTGTTTCCTTGGATGAGCTGGATGGGCTGCCTGTGAAGTGGCATTTGGGAGAAGAACCAGATACGCTGCTTGACAAGGTGGATGCTGTTGTTATCAGCCCCGGTGTGCCGATTCAAACCCCCTTTATTGAAAAGGCCCGGAAAATGGGGCTGCCTGTTATAGCAGAATTGGAGCTGGGATATCAGCTGGCCGAAGGTGCAGTGGTTGCGGTTTCAGGCACCAATGGCAAGACAACAACAGTTTCGCTGCTTGGTGAGATTTTTAAAAATGCCGGCAAGCTGACGTATGTGGCCGGAAACATTGGCTATCCCATGTGTGCAGCGGCAATGGCATGCCGCAAGGAAGATGTGATCGTGGCAGAGGTGTCCAGCTTTCAATTGGAGAGCATTGATACCTTTCATCCAAAAGTCGCAGCTCTGCTGAATATTACAGAGGATCATCTAAACCGCCATGGAACCATGCAGGAGTATATCCGCATGAAGGCCCGGCTGTTTGAAAACCAAACCAACCAGGATGTTGCGGTATTGAATTTTGATGATCCTGTCTTGCAGGAGATGGCTGGACAGCTGAAAAGCAGGGTGGCCTGGTTCTCCAGAACTCAGGCGGTACCCCTTGGCGCATATGTGGAAAACGGCAAGATTGTTTGTGCTTGGGGTGGGGAAACGCGGGCTGTCTGTGATACCGACGCACTGTACATACCCGGGCCGCATAATTTGGAAAACGCATTGGCCGCCACAGCCATGGCCGTAGCTATGGGTATTCCGGCGCCAGTGATCCGCCATTCCCTGCGCACATTTCAGGGGGTAGAGCACCGCATTGAGCGTACCCGGGAGCTTGAGGGAGTCGTTTACTATAACGACAGCAAAGGCACCAATGTAGATTCTACCATCAAAGCTGTGCAGACCATGAAGGCACCTACGGTGATCATACTGGGCGGTTACGATAAGCATACGGATTTTGCACCTCTGGCCAAAGAAATCGTGAATTCGCCCTTTATAGTCCAGGCGGTTTTGATCGGCCAGACGGCAGGACAGCTGGAGAAGGCTTTGAGAAATGCAGGGTTTGAAAATATCAGTCATGCTGCCACTTTGAAAGAGGCCATTGATAAATCCCGCTCCCTGGCTTCAGTTGGCGGTAATGTGCTTTTTTCTCCAGCCTGCGCCAGTTTCGATATGTTTACTGACTATGAACAACGGGGCAGAATCTTCAAAGAAATAGTCAACGGTCTGGTGTAATCTCACCTGGGTTATCATGGTGGATGATTTACATGACTTGCTCCCTTCCTCCCCCGAGGGTGCCTTATGGGCGGATGAAGCGCCGGAAAGGTAAGGTAGCATGACAGACAGCCGTGCCGCTGTAAGGGCGAATAACAGTATTCTGACAGCAAAGAAAAAGCGCAGCGTGGACGGCGCCATGGTAACGGTGCTGATGCTGCTGTTGATGGCCGGACTCCTGGTGCTTTTCAGTGCGACGTATTATACAGCCCAGGACCGGGGCGATCCCCTGGGTGTAGTCAAGGAACAGCTGCTGGGTATTGCTGTCGGGCTAGTTGCTTTGGTAGTCACATCCAGAATCGATTTTCCTTTCTGGAAAAAACCTTGGGTTGTGCTGACGGGTCTTGGAGCCAGTACGGTTTTGCTGGTGCTGGTGCTGATACCGGGCATAGGCCAATATCTTAATGGATCCAGGCGATGGCTGAATCTAGCGGGAGTTAGTTTTCAACCCTCGGAGCTATGTAAGTTTGCAGTTGTTCTTTTTCTGGCAACAGCGCTTTCCAACAGCGGGGACAGCGTGCGGTACCTGTTTAAGGGTATCGTGCCGCTGATGGTAATACCCGGCTTCTTTTTTCTGTTGATCCTGGAACAGCCCAATCTGTCTACCGCGATGTCCATCCTGATTGTCAGCGGCATCATGGTGCTGATTGCCGGTGCTAAATGGAAGCACTTGGGGCTGTTTGGCATTCTCGGGGTAGCTGCAGGCTTGTTTTATGCCTGGAGTGAGCCTTATCGGCGGGAAAGGCTGCTTTCCTTCCGGGATCCTTTTGCCAAAATGAGCGATGAAGGATATCAATTGGCTCAATCCTTGATTGCCTTTGGTTCCGGCGGCCTCTTTGGTATGGGTTTAGGTCAAGGCCGTCAGAAATATGCCTACCTTCCTTATCCTGAAAGCGATTTCATCTTTGCCATTGTGGGGGAAGACTTCGGGCTGTTTGGATGTCTGGTGGTCATAGTGCTATTTCTGGCATTTGCTTTTGTCGGAATGCGCATAGCTGTCACCTGCAAGGATAAATTCGGCTGCCTGCTTGCTGCCGGTATTACCGCCATGATCACCATACAGGCTTTTTTGAATATGGGGGTAGTAGTTGGCATCCTGCCAACAACGGGGCTGCCGTTGCCGTTTTTCTCTAAAGGCGGTACATCTGTCTCCATTATGATGGCTGCAGTAGGGATCCTGCTGAACATCAGCCGCAACTGTGAGCGGAACCTGCATTAGCCAATGAAACGTCTTTTTGCACCCGCCTCACCAAAATTTCCCGTATGCATAGTATGAAGCACGGGAAATAACAGTGGAGGTGAAACACATGGGATTTTTCCGTGTGGAGGGTGGAAGGCCCTTGGCGGGTTCTGTCCGAGTGAACAGCGCCAAGAACGCCGTGCTGCCCATTTTGGCTGCCAGCATCATGACTCAGGAGGAAGTCACGCTGCTGGACTGCCCCATGATCAGCGATGCCCATCATATGGCTGATATATTGGAAATCTTGGGCTGCCGTATCCATCGGTCAGAAAGAACAATGGTTATACAATCCAGTGAACTACATAATTGGGAGATGCCGGACAGTCTTTCCAAGCAAATCCGTTCCTCCATATTCCTGCTGGGACCGATTCTGGGGCGTTTTGGAAAAGCAACGGTAACCTATCCAGGCGGCTGTGAAATCGGTATGCGTCCAATTGACCTGCATCTGCAGGGGCTGCGCCACCTTGGCGTAACCATTCATGAAGAAGGCGGTCTCATCCATTGTGACGGCAGTGAAATGCATCCGGCTGATATTCACTTTGATTACCCAAGCGTAGGGGCCACAGAAAATGTGATGATGGCGGCCGTTCTGATCCCGGGAACAACCACCATTCACAATGCCGCAAGAGAGCCGGAGATAGAAGACCTGCAACGCTTCATCAATGCCATGGGTGGATGCGTGCAGGGAGCCGGTACACACACCATTTGCGTAAAAGGTGTTAAGGAACTGCGTGGTGCGGTATACCGCCCCATCCCAGACCGCATTGTGGCCGGTACGCTGCTTGGCGCAGCAGCCATTACCGGTGGTGAGATCCATTTGGATAACGCACCTGTTCGTGATATGGTGGCGGTACTGGCAAAGCTTCGTGAAATGGGCTGTGACATCCGGGAGCGGATTGGTTCCATTGATTTGAAAGCACCAAGACGCCTGCAAGCATTCCAGCAGCTTCAGACGCAGCCGCATCCCGGCTTTCCCACAGATATGCAGGTACAGATGCTGGCTTTGGCATCAGTAGCAAAAGGGACGTCCATTGTGGTGGAAAATGTCTTTGAAAACCGCTTCACCCACGCCGGGGACCTAAACCGAATGGGTGGCAATATTATGGTCAATGGCCGCATGGCCATTATTCAGGGTGTTGAAGCGCTATACGGAACCCGGGTGAATGCAAGGGATCTTCGCGGTGGTGCCGCACTGGTGCTAGCCGGGCTTGCTGCCCATGGCGTCACTGAGGTGGAAAATGTGCACCTCATAGACAGGGGTTATGAAAACCTGGAGGGAATGCTTTTAAGCCTGGGAGCAAACATACAGCGCATAGAATAAAGAATTACCAATGCAGGGAGGTGCTTCCCTATGGCTCAACATAACGGTCCAGACAGGCAATGGGAAAATCAAAAGCCCATGCCCGCTCGGGTATCGCCTGGTATGCAGGCGTCAAGGCCCCGACCAAAGGGAAGGGGCCTTTGGGCTGTCTTCTGCTTTCTGTTTGCACTCATTGGTGTAGGTGTGATCTTGTACAGCACGCTATTTCGACTCAAGCATGTGCAAGTGCTGGGGACAAGCCATCGCACGCCCCAGGAGGTGGCCACCATCGCAGGAATTGCTGAAGGAGACAATATCCTTCTGTTGGATAAAAGCAAAATCCGCGACAGCATCAACAAGGACCGCTATCTCGTATTTGTCCAGATGCAACGGAACTATCCGGACGGACTGGTGATAGAGGTGCATGAGCGGGTGCCCAGAGTAAATATACAATCAATGGGTGTACAGTATACATTGGACGAAGAAGGCATGGTGCTGGAGCAAACGCAGGTTTTGCAACTGGATGAAGGGTTGGTGGCTGTTACCGGCCTTGACATTACTTCCAGTATATTGGGCCGCTTTATCACTTGCAGAAGCGAAACCCAGCTTCAGTCTTACAGGCAGGTGCTGAAGGAACTTTCCATGCAGGAAGCAATTTCCCAAATTTCGGAATTAAATCTTGCAGATGTGGACAATCTGTATTTGGTATCTGTAGACGGATATACAATCCGTTTGGGAGATGCCGGAGATATGCAGGCCAAGATTGGCTCCATGCGGGCGGTAATTGAAAATCTCCGTCAGAATGGCTTTGTCAGGGGAAATATTGATTTTTCAGTCCCCATCAACCCAACCTATACACCAGCACAATGAGGTACGGAGGATAAAATGGAGAAATATGGGTGAAAAAGATGAAAAATCAATGGATTTTCAACGGTTTTTACTTGCGGTTTCTTCCTAAAACAGGTACAATATATGCTGGTGAATTGGATGGACGGTGTGCCGTTCGTTACATTTGCTGTGAATCTTGTATGAAATGAAAAAATATGCACACCTGCATTTTTCTTCTTCTCAATAGGGATGCTTCTATGCTATAATGTTTTTTGACCTATGGCAGAAGTTCCCGATGAACGGGGGTATGAGGAACTTATGAAGACCACTGTAGCGGCGATGGATTTTGGAACCAGCAAGATCGTCACGCTGGTGGCGGAGAACGGCGGAAATCAACGCTGCGATATTAGCGGAGCTGGTATTGCGGCCTATGATGGATATTCCGGCGACCAGTGGAATTCACCCCATCTGCTGAACGATGCCATCCGCAATTCCATTTCTGAAGCGGAAAACCAATCCCGTTTCAGAATCAAGGAAATCAATGTTGGTGTGCCTGGCGAGTTTTCCAGGGTCTATGCCATACCGGCCAAAGTGGAACTGCAGGGGGCTGACCCCCGGGTTACCATGAAGCACATTGAGGCGATTTTTGAATCTGCTCAAAAAGAACTGGCACCGCTTCGCGGTGTGGTCGTGCACAGAAGCCCGGCTTGGTTTATGGTTGACGATGGCAAAAAGACGCTGGAGCCAATGGATATGAAGGGCCGTGAGCTTCGTGCGCTGGTTTCCTTTGTGGTGGCCGATCAGTTTTTTCTGGATGAAATTTCAGGTCGGCTCAGGGAGATGAACATCGCCATCAGCGGTTTTTTCTCCACACCTACCGGTGAGGCGATGCTTTATTTGCCGGAGGAGGACCGTGACCGTACATCCATATTGATTGATATGGGCTATCTGAATACAGAAGTCATGGCGGTAGAGGGTGATGCCGTGATCTTCCATCGGACGATTCCCATGGGCGGCGGCCATATTGCCATGGACGTAGCCGAAGGGCTACAGGTCCCCATGGAGTCGGCAGAACAGATCAAGCGTGCTTATGTGTATGGCATGTCTACCTCCATGCAGTCATATGATGTTTCTGCTGATAAAGAAGGCAAGCCGTCATCCTTTGCCCAAGCGGACGTCGCCAGGGTTTTGGAACCCCGGGTGGATGAGATTGCGGAAGCCATTAAGGGGTGCATTGACCAAAGCGGCGTGCGCCTTGGCAACTGGAGCACCATTTATTTGACTGGCGGCGGCTTGAGTTTAAACCGCGGAGGTCGCGATTATCTTGCCGGCAAATTGGACAGGCCTGTACGTGAAACGCCAAAACGCACCATGAAGCTCAACAGCCCGGCCTATGCCAGCGCCCTTGGGCTAATGGATTTGGTAATAGATACGGTGGAGCATCAGCATCTGCCAACGCCAGGCTTGGTGGGCGGCATCAAAGATTTTTTCAGAAGCCTGTTTGCAGGCTGACCTTTTGCAGGTTGGAATTTTTATCATGAAGCATTCGGATTTTGATACAGAGTAGGGGGATGGAACGTGCTGGAATTTCAGATGGACGATCAGTTGAACTTTGCGTCCATAAAAGTGGTGGGTTGCGGCGGCGGCGGCAACAACGCCGTGAACCGCATGGTGGATGCCGGGCTGAAAGGCGTAGAGTTTATCTCTGTCAACACGGACCGTCAAGCCTTGGGCATGTCCCTCGCCACTACGAAGATTCATATTGGTGAAAAGCTCACCAAGGGTCTTGGCGCAGGCGCTATCCCTGACGTTGGCCGCAGAGCCGCTGAGGAAAGCCGTGAGGAAATTGCCCAATCGCTGAAAGGGGCCGATCTGGTATTTGTCACCGCTGGTATGGGCGGCGGTACAGGTACCGGCGCAGCTCCTATCGTTGCGGAAATCGCCAGGGATTTGGGCTGCCTGACCATTGCTGTTGTTACCAAGCCCTTTCAGTTTGAAGGCAAGCAGCGTATGAAGAATGCCGAGATGGGCATTGCAGATTTAAAGCAGCGAGTGGACACCCTGGTGGTGATCCCCAACGACAGGCTTTTGCAGGTGGTCAGCAAAGGCACCACCATGCTGGAAGCTTTCCGTATTGCCGATGACGTACTGCGCCAAGGCATTCAGGGCATATCCGACCTGATCGCTGTGCCTGCCCTCATTAACCTGGACTTTGCAGACGTAAAGACTGTGATGGAATCCGGCGGGATGGCCCATATGGGCATTGGTGTCGGCCGCGGCGAAAACCGTATGGTGGATGCAGCAAGGAACGCCATTCAAAGCCCGCTGCTGGAAACCAACATCGATGGCGCCCGGGCCGTATTGATCAACATTACAGGCGGCGAGGATATTTCCATTGTTGATATTAACGAGGCTGCCAATCTGGTGATGCAGTCTGCAGACAGCGAGGCCAACATTATCTTTGGTGCCGGCATTGACGAGCGCATGGGCGATGAGGTTCGCATCACTGTTATCGCCACCGGCTTTGAAAAGACGCCCTTCCCACCCAAGGAGCCCGCCAAGAAGCCTTTTGAACGCATTCGCTCCCAGGGAACTTATGAGACACGGCCTACCTATAACCCGTATGCAGGCCGCGCTGCATCTACCCCTGTTGGAATGCCTGCCGGAGAGAATTCTGAGAATGAACCTGCCCCAAGAGCCGAGCAGCCTTTCGAGCCTGAGATTCCCGGCTTTGTAAATAGCGGCAGGCCAGCTCCGGCGAGTCAGCCGCAGCCTCAGGTACAACAGCCATATCAGCCCAACTATGGGCAGCCTTATGGCGGAGGTCAGCAGCCGGGCTTTGCGCCTTATCAGCCTCAGCAGCAGCAGCCTTACTATCCGCCGGCACAGAATCCCTACGGCATGAATCCCTATCCGCCGCAGCAGCCACAGCAGCCCGCCGCTACGGAAAAGGATGAGTTGGGTGTGCCTGCCTTCTTGAGAAGGGCGCCCAAGAAATAAGTTTATTATGAAACAGGCCGCTTTCCTATGGAAAGCGGCCTGTTTTTGATTGAATTATCGGCTGCATCCCTTTGATGGGCATAAAGATATACAAGTTTTTGTACATTGTATGGAATGGGGGTGGCGTTATGGACCGCCGGGTTCGCAATGCGGTGTTCCAGAGCACAGGGGCTATCGTTGGTGCAGGATTTGCTTCCGGCCGGGAGATCATGCGATTTTTCAGCCGTTACGGCTGTTTGTCCTGGTTGGGTATCGCTCTTGCGGCATCGGTCATGGGGCTGTTTTCCTTTTTCATGAAGAAAAAGGCCAGAGCGGCCGGCGTTATATCCCTCAGCCAGCTTTGCCGGGCGTACCTGGGTCCTGCCGGAGTTGTGGGTACGGTTGCCTTTACAATTCTACTGGGTGCGACAGGCGGCAGCATGACTGCAGCTGCTGGGGAATTGGGCGCATTGGCGCTGCCGGTGCAAAATGCTTATTGGATCATGCTGCTTGCTTCACTGGCATTGGGCATTCTGCTCTCCAACAAAAGTCTTTCTCCGCTTGCATTTGTGGGAAAGATTTTGGTACCTGCATTGATATTGATTTTCATTCTATGTCTGATCCCGCCTCAGGGCAATGCTGCTGACAGTGAAAGCACGCAGCCGGTTTTTAGGAAAGTGGCAGAGGTGATACTCTTTGGCTTAAGCTACGGCGCACTGAACATTACCTTATCTGCCGGTGTTCTATGCGAGATAGGGTGGGGGATGCCGGAAAAAAAGGCCATGCGGACATCATTGTATTTGTCTGCTTGCTTACTTTTCTTGCTATCGCTCGGCAATTTTGCACTTCTTCGCCAGCCGCAGCTTAAGGATGCAGCTCTGCCGATGGTTATGCTGCTAAACGCCTTTGGTAAAGGCGGATTTTGGCTGGCCATTATTGGCTTATACCTTGCAGTATTTACAACCCTAATGGCTGTGGCCAGGGGTCTGATCAATATTGTAGGGCCATGCAAACCGTCTTGGATTGGCTTTGTGATAACAGGTGTTGTTTTTTTCATATTTGCAGTGGTGGGATTTGATCGATTGGTGGGCGTAATATACCCTGCTCTTGGCTTTATGTGTTTACTCTTGCTGCTTTGGATCATTACAGCAAGACAAAAGAAAGACTCAACAACCTAAGCTCCAATCATTTGAATCAATTGGATTGACTATAGATGTATACAAACGAGCGAAAATACATGACTAGTACTTTCTTTTTTGTTAATGCTTTGCTATACTAAAACGCAGTAGGAAAAGCGCATTGAGGCGCTTGTTTAGCATGGCAGGATGGGCAGCGTTTGCCCAGGCAGTACGGAAGGAGCGGCAATGGGATGTGGAACCCTGAAATTGAGGCGTGTAGCAAAGAGGCTATGCGTGCTTTGCAGTTGGAGAGACTTAAATGGTCGATTAAGCATGCTTATGACAATGTACCCATGTACCATAATAAAATGAAAAGTGCAAGCCTTAAGCCGGAAGATATATGTTCGCTGGAAGATATCGCTTTGGTCCCGCTGACAGGCAAACTGGAACTCAGAGAGCAGTATCCCTTTAAACTGATGGCGGTGCCGATGAGGGATGTTGTTCGCATTCATGCCTCCAGCGGCACGACCGGCAAGCCCATTACAGCAGGATACACCAAGGCGGACCTTGAGATGTGGGCAGAGAATATTGCGCGCATCGTTACCGCAGCCGGGGTTACCGCAGATGATGTTGCCCAGGTATCCTTTGGCTACACCTTGTTTACCGGTGCCTTTGGCCTGCACGGCGGCCTGGAGAAGGTAGGCGCGGCGATCATCCCCATTTCTGGCGGCAATACTGAGCGGCAGATTAATGTCATGCGGGACTTTGGGTCTACAGCGCTGATCTGTACCCCCAGCTATGCCATGTATATGGCGGAGATGGCGGAGCAGATGGGGGTCATGGGGGATATACGCCTTCGGGTAGGGCTTTTCGGCGGGGAAGGCTCTACTGAGGAAATGCGCTCGGAGATCGAGCGGCGTTTTGGCATACTTGCTACGGAAAATTATGGCCTAACAGAGATCATTGGCCCTGGTGTGGCAGGGGAATGCGCTTGTAAAAGCGGTATGCATATCAATGAAGATCACTTTTATCCTGAAATTATTGACCCGGATACGGGCAAAGTGCTGCCGGAAGGGGCCGAGGGTGAGCTTGTTTTGAGCACCTTAACCAAGGAAGCACAGCCGACACTTCGCTATCGTACCAGGGATATTACAAGGCTTATCCATGATCGCTGCGACTGCGGGCGGACACTGATCCGCATGGAGAAAATTAAAGGCCGCAGCGATGATATGCTAATCATCCGTGGTGTAAACGTATTCCCATCCCAGATTGAGAGCGTGTTGATGGTTCAGCCCGGCATCGGCCCCCATTATGAGATTCTGGTGGATCGCCGTAACTATATTGATCATATGGAAGTGAAAACAGAGCTCATTGATAGCAGCCTGCTGGAAAAGTGGAGCGAACTGGAAGCGTTGCAAAGGCGAATCCAAGGCGAGCTACGTACGGTGTTGGGCATTGATGTGCAGGTGACGTTTGTTTCACCAAACACCTTAAAGCGCTTTGAGGGCAAGGCGAAACGAGTGACAGATTTGCGTAAATAAACTTTCAAGGATGTGCATGCATTCCATGAGAAAACTAATGCTAGGCGATGAGGCGGTAGCGCGTGGGGCATATGAGGCGGGGGTACGGGTGGTTTCCAGCTATCCAGGTACACCCAGCACGGAGATTACGGAGTTTGCTTCCCAATATAAAGAGATCAACAGCGAATGGGCAACCAACGAAAAAGTGGCTGCCGAGGTGGCCTTTGGTGCCTCGCTTGCAGGCGCTCGGAGCATGACCTGCATGAAGCATGTAGGGGTCAACGTAGCGGCTGACCCGCTGTTCACTGCAGCTTATACAGGTGTTAGCGGTGGCTTGGTCATCGCCTGCGCGGATGATCCTGCCATGCATTCCAGCCAAAATGAGCAAGACAGCCGCTATTACGCAAGAGCCGCCCACATTCCCATGCTGGAGCCTTCCGACAGCCAGGAATGTAAATATTTTACAAAGCTAGCCTTTGAACTGAGCGAACAATACGATACGCCGGTATTCCTGCGCCTAACCACCCGGATTGCCCATGCCCGCTCAGTGGTGATGATGGAAGATAGGCAGGAAGCAGAGGTTAAGCACTATAAGCGAGATTTCATGAAATACGTCATGATGCCCGGCATGGCAAGAAAGCGCCATGTGGTGGTGGAACAGCGTATGAAAAAAATGGAAGAGGATGCAAATACATTTGCCATCAACCGGATGGAAATGAACGGTAGAGATCTTGGGGTTATCTGCAGCGGATCTTGCTATACCTATGTGAAGGATGCACTGCCAAGTGCCAGTGTTTTGAAGCTGGGCATGGTACATCCGCTACCCCAAAAGCTGATTGCTGATTTTGCTGCCAGGGTGGATCATCTGGTGGTGATAGAAGAGTTGGAGCCAGTTATTGAGGAGCAGGTGGCGGCCCTGGGCATTGCTGTTGAAGGCAAGAACCTGACCGGTTTACAAGGGGAACTGTCTGTTAGCCGGCTTATGCGGTTATTTGGAGAAAGCGCACAGCTTGAGCCACAGGATACGCTGCCTGCCAGGCCGCCGGTATTATGCCCTGGCTGTCCCCACAGGGGCGCATTCTACGCTATGAAAAAGCTGAAGCTCAATGTTATGGGGGATATTGGCTGCTATACCATGTCGGCGCTGCCGCCTTTGAACATGTTGGATGCTTGCCTTTGCATGGGTGCCAGCATCGGTATGGCCTTTGGCGCAGAAAAGGCCCAAGGCAAGGATTTTTCCAGGCATACGGTTGCTGTGCTGGGAGACAGCACCTTTATCCATAGCGGCATTACTGCACTGATTGACGCAGTGTACAATGGCGGAACCATCACTGTGGTGATTTTGGATAACCGTATAACCGGCATGACCGGCCATCAGCATAACCCTGCTACCGGCAAAGACATACATGGGAATCAGGCGCCGCAGCTTGATTTGGAGGCGCTTTGCATAGCCTGTGGTGTAGCGCATGTGACAGTGGTAGACCCCTTTGATCAAAAGGAAATGCTACGTGTTCTGAGAGAAGAAACAGCCCGTGAGGCGGTATCCGTTATCATTGCCCGGCGGCCATGTGTGCTACTTGAAAAAGAGGAAACGTATCCTGCAGCGGTTGTAAATTGCCGCAACTGCGGCGCATGCCTGGGGCTTGGCTGTCCGGCCATTGAGCGGGGGGATGCTGGCATGCGTATTAACGGTGCACTATGTGTGGATTGCGGCTTGTGCGTAGATGTATGCCCCTTCAAAGCCATACATGCGGGGAGGGAAAGTAAATGATTCGTCCCGTGTTTGATGTAGTCATTGTAGGGGTGGGCGGTCAGGGAACGCTGCTAGCCAGCAAAATTCTGGGACATATCGCTTTGGAAGAAGGCTGCGATGTAAAGGTCAGTGAGGTTCATGGCATGGCTCAGCGCGGCGGTAGTGTCATCACTCACGTCCGGGTAGGGGAAAAGGTCAATGCACCGCTGGTATCCTCCGGCTGCGCCGACTATCTGCTGGCCTTTGAGGAGCTGGAAGCTGCGCGGGCTCTTCACTTTTTAAAACCTGCCGGTTGGCTGATTGTAAGCGCTCAACGGATCTTGCCCATGCCCGTCATTACCGGCACAGCTAAGTATCCACAAGAGCCCTTGCGTGCAGCCAAAGAGCTATACCAAATACAACAGCTAGATGCATTGGCTATTGCAGAAAACTGCGGAAGCCAGCGGGCGGTAAACCTTGTCCTGCTGGGAGCGCTGTCAAAGCACCTGCCATGGGAAAAGGAACGCTGGCATCAGGCCATTGCGGCCTGTGTTCCAAAGAAAACTTTGGACGTCAATACAAAAGCCTTCGATGCCGGAACCCTGTAACACATCAAACGAAAGAGGTGCAGTCATATGCATCTGTATTGGAACAAAACCATGGAATGCCTGCCTCGTGAGCAATTGCGGGAGCTGATGGGTGAGCGACTTCGCGCTGTGGTGCGCAGGGTATATGAGAACGTACCCTTTTATCGCACTAAGATGCAGGAACTGGGGGTCACACCTCAGGACATAAAGGGTGTGGAGGATGTTGTGCTCCTGCCCTTCACTGAAAAAGAGGATCTGCGCAATCATTATCCCTTTGGCATGTTTGCCGTACCCCAGTCAGAGATTGTGCGAGTCCACGCCTCCAGCGGCACCACCGGCAAGCCTTCGGTGGCTGGTTATACCAGCGGTGACATTGACCGCTGGGCGGAGCTGATGGCTAGGGCCATGTATTGTGCAGGTGTCACCAAGAGCGATGTGGTGCAGGTGGCCTATGGCTACGGCTTGTTTACCGGCGGCCTTGGTGCTCACTATGGCGCGGAGCGGGTAGGTGCCTCCGTCATTCCCATGAGCGGCGGCAATACCCAGCGGCAGCTGATGCTCATGGAGGATTTTGGCGCAACTGCGCTATGCTGCACGCCTTCTTATGCCATCAACCTGGCGGAATCGCTGCACAATGCAGGCATCAGCCTGGATCGCATTAGGCTCAAGGCCGGTATCTTCGGTGCGGAGCCCTGGTCAGAAGCCATGCGGGACAAGCTTGAAGACATGCTTCATATTGATGCTCTAAATGTCTATGGCCTCAGCGAGATCATGGGTCCTGGCGTCAGCATGGAATGCCTTGAGAAAAGCGGTATGCACATTTGGGAGGACCATTTTTTACCGGAGGTCATCGGCGTAAACGGCGAAAGCCTGCCATACGGACAGGAAGGAGACCTTACCTTTACAACACTGACCAAACATGGCATGCCCCTTCTGCGCTACCGGACCCATGACCTGACTGTTTTGACGGATGCACCTTGCGTTTGCGGCCGCACCCATGTTCGCATGGGCCGCATTACCGGCCGCACCGATGATATGCTGATTATCCGAGGTGTTAACGTATTTCCTTCCCAGATCGAGCATGCGCTTTTGCAGGTGCCTGGTGTGGAGCCTCACTATCAAATCATGGTGGACCGCGTGGGGGCCATGGATACGGTGGAGGTTCAGGTGGAATTAAGTCCCCGGCTGGTCGGCGATACGGTCAGGTCGCTGGAGGCTTTGCAGGCAAAAGTGGCAGCCCAGCTGGCATCCAGTGCGCTGATTCATGCAGAGGTCAAACTGTGCCAGCCTGGCAGCCTGCCAAGGAGTGAGGGAAAGGCCAAGCGGGTTATTGACCGAAGAAAAATGTGAATATTTTTCCTTAAGCAATAAGAAACGGTGTATACTGAATACTAAGCAGGGAACATAAGGAGGCAGGACGAATGTACGTAAAGCAGATTTCCGTGTTTATCGAGAACACGCCTGGCCGACTGGCGGACTTTACCAGGCTGCTGGGGGAGCATCAAATTGACCTGGTATCCCTGTCCATTGCCGATACCACCCATTTTGGCATATTGAGAGGGATCGTAGCCGACTATGAGCGGGCGGAAAAGCTTATCAGTGAAGCGGGCTATACGGTTCGCCTGACGGATGTACTGGCAGCCTCCGTTCCTGATGTACCCGGCGGGCTGGCCAAGGTGCTGGGATTGTTGTCTGATAACGGTATCAGCATTGAATATTTGTACAGCTTTGTACGCAATGCCGGAAAAAACGCGCTGATTATCTTCCGGGTGGAAGAATTGGACAATGCCGCCAAGGTGCTTGAAGGTCATGGCGTACGTCTTTTGACCCAGGAGGAAGTGCGGCACCTATAACTTTGATCAAAGAAGGCCGATGCATGCAATACCGTAAAAACGAACGGGTGGTTGATTTACAGGCCATTCGGGACAATGTTTGTGCATTAAAGGGCGCAGTTGGAGCGAATACGCAATTGATGGCTGTGGTTAAGGCAGATGCCTATGGTCATGGCATGGTTCCGGTGGCAAAGGCAGCCCTTTGCGCCGGGGCCTCCTTTTTGGGGGTAGCCACGCCGGATGAAGGCGTACTGCTCAGGGAGAATCAGATCACAGCACCTATTCTCATCTTTGGCGCACTGACCAAAGATGGAGCTGAGGCGGCAGTACAATATGAGCTTACCCAGACAGTATTTCGGCCGGAGATGATTACTTGGCTGGCGGATGAATGCATGCGTCAGAATAAGCAGGTTTTTGTCCACCTGAAAATCGATACCGGTATGGGGCGCATCGGCGTTCGTACGCTTGCAGAGGCGAAAACCTTACTGTACGCTCTGGGCAGAGCATCTTGTGTGAAGCTAACCGGAGCCTTTACCCATTTTGCCGACGCGGATGGGGCTGAGGTAACATTTGCACGAAGGCAGATGGATATATTTAAAGAAATATGCCAAGCTTTGCCCAGTGGAGTTCTTTGCCATGCCGCCAACAGTGCTGCAACACTGCGCCTACCCGAGGCGCATTTTGATATGGTACGCCCTGGCATAGCAATGTACGGCTGTCCGCCTGTAAAAACAGACCTACCGCTACGCCCTGCTATGCGCTGGGTAACGGAGGTGGTTCATGTGAAAGAGATAGAGGCCGGCGATACCGTCAGCTATGGCCGCACCTTTACGGCGATTCAACCGATGCGGGTAGCCACTCTTCCTGTGGGCTATGGCGATGGCTATCACCGCATGCTGTCCAACCGGGGGAAGGTACTGGTGGGAGGCAGGCTGGCGCCCATACTGGGCCGAGTCTGCATGGATCAGACCATGGTGGATGTAACGGGTATTCCCGAAGCTGCACCGGGAGCAGAGGTTGTGCTAATGGGCAGACAGGGAGATGATGAAATCACGCCGGATCAGTTGGGGGAGTGGGCAGGCACCATTAGCTATGAGATGCTGTTGGCGCCAACCATACGGGTACCAAGAAGCTATGAACACGCTGAATGAGGAAAAGAAGGTGCTTCGCAATGCGATGCGCTCCTTGCCTGTGCCCTATGAGCGGACAAAGGAAGGAAAAGCGGCTGCTGAATATCTTTCTGCATGGTCGGTATTTCAAAAAGCGGATATTGTGGGCTGCTATGTTGGTATAGGCAATGAAATAGACACCCGGCTTGTGCTGAACACGATTATCAGCGCCGGCAAGGCATTGGCGCTGCCCAAAACCTATGAAAAGGGCATTATGGAATTTCGCCGGGTATTGGACCCGGCCTTTTTGCTGCCGGGGCGGTGGAGCATACCCGAACCGGGAAAGGATGCACAGTTGATACAGCCCCAGGAGATATCCCTTATGCTAATTCCCGCATTGGCGGTGGATAAGTTCGGCCGCAGGCTAGGGCAGGGGGCTGGCTATTATGACAGATATCTGCCAGGAACGAACTGCCCATTGGCGGCGTTGGTGCTGGAAAGGCAGGTTGTCCCTTCCGTCCCTTGCGGGGATCGGGATTATTTGGTACAATGGATTATCACAGGCAATGGCATTTTGCCTGCATTACTTGCGGCAAGGGCATAGAAAGGGACTGTTTTCATGCAAAAAAGCAATACAGCAAAAAAGAAGCCCAAAATTGTAACCAAACCCATACTTACAGGCCGGATTACGGACAGCTTTACGATCAAACGCGCTTTACGTGTGACCGGCAGTATTGTGGTTGCCGTTTTCCTCTATATGGTTTTCGGTGTGCTTATGATGTTTGATAATATGATTTTACGTTTACTGGCCAATACTGCCTTGGTGCTGCTAGGTGCTGGTTTTCTGTATATGAGCGGTGCTACCCAGGGGGAAGCAGATGCGGCTTATGGTGAAATCATGTATCAGCGGCGGGAGGAGGGCAAGGATGTTCCGGACGGCGAGATTGCCAGAAGCTTTCACCCGGCAAAGGGGATTGCTACTGCCTTCATCGGAGCCCTTCCTTTTGTACTGCTTGCAATCATCGTAGCAGTTACAACACAGCTTCAGACATATTCCTTGGGCGCTCTGCCGGATTGGATTTCTGCATACCGGCAGCAGACGGAGCTTGGGGAGCCGCTGCGCTATTATGATTCTACCACATCCTTTGGTGCGCTTGATGCCATTAATTTGCTTGTAAGGTTTGTGATCTTGCCGTATGTCGGCATGGTGGGTAGCAGCAATGCCCAGGCAGTCCTTTTGGTGGAACGGCTCAGCCCGCTGCTGGTATTAATTGTTCCGGCCGGTTATGCCATTGGTTACTTTCGCGGTAAAGATCTGCGCGCCAGGGTGCATACCAGTATTGCTCAGAGCAAGCGCCGCAAGAAAAAGAAGGATAAAAAGGAACGACAGAATCGGCAGCAAAAGGGTCCTGAGCAGCTGATTTGACGCGGTATCCGAAGATTAAACCGGCATCAGCGTTGGTGCCTGTATACAACAGGAGGATATTGTGCGTATCATAGGCGGTGAAGCCCGTTCCAGGCTCATCGATGCCCCCAAGGGCATGGATACCAGGCCAACACAGGATAAGGTTCGGGAATCTCTGTTCAACATATTGCAATGGAACATTGAAGGCAGGCATGTGCTTGACCTGTTTGCCGGAAGCGGTGCACTAGGGTTGGAGGCGATCAGCCGCGGAGCGGACGATGCTATATTTGTCGATGTGTCGCATCATGCCGCAGCGGTCATTCAATCCAATATTGAAAAGCTTGGGTTTGGCGACCGTGCTAAGGTAATAAAGGCTGACTGGCGAACTGCGATATCGGGCCTTTCTTCTCATCACAACCATCGCTTTGACCTGATATTTCTGGACCCGCCCTATAAGATGGATGATACAGGCGAAATGTGTCTTGGTATGCTTAATGCAGGGATTGTAGCAGACAACGCCCTTTTTGTGATTGAGCACTCTTGGGATGCTCCGCCGAAGCTTGACCTACGGCTGCGGGCTACGGATGTACGCCGTTATGGCAGCACCGGTATCACATTTTGTACGCCGGCTGTAAAGGGGGAAACTGAATGAAGGATGCTCTGTGCATTTACCCTGGCAGCTTTGATCCTATCACATTGGGGCATGTGGACATAATCAAAAGAGCAGCCTTGCTTTTTCCTAAGGTGATAGTAGCGGTGCTGCGAAACCCCAGCAAAAGCGGCAGCTTCCCAGTTGAAGAGCGTGTAGCGCTGATCAAAAAGGCTTGTGCCGATCTTTCGAACGTTCAAGTGGATTGTTTTGAAGGACTTTTGGTAGACTACATGAAGGAAAAACATGGTACAGTGGTGATTCGGGGCTTGCGTGCTGTCAGCGATTTTGATAGCGAGTTTCAAATGGCGCAGGTTAACCGACAAATATATCCCCACATGGAAACACTGTTTATGATGACTTCTCCGGAACATGCCTACATCAGCTCCAGCGTTGTCAGGGAGATCGCAGCCTTTGGAGGCGATGTCTCCTCCATGGTGCCACAGACCATATTGGCCGATATTTATCAACGATTCACCAAAGCCAATGCCGATTGAACCGATGAAAAGGAGGCAGTCCTATGGATCAGCATACCCGAGAGATCATTGATGAAATGGAAAATCTGCTGATGAGCAGTTCCAAGCTTCCCATGACAAATTTATACATGGTAGACAGGAACAAGCTAAGAGCGCTTTTGCAGGACCTGGAAGAAAGCCTGCCAGAGGACATCGCCAGGTCGGCCAGTATTATTCAAAATGAGGCCAGAATCATTGGCGAGGCTCGTTCCCGGGCGGAAAATACGGTAGCGGAGGCGAATGCAAAAGCCCGCCAGACGGTGGATGAAGCTGTGCGTTCTGCCCAGTTGACAACTGCAAATGCTCAAATGAAGGCAGATGAACTGTACCGTTCCAGTAATGAACAGGCAAGCCGCATTGTTTCGGATGCTCAGCGGCGTGCCAAAGAAATTATTGACGAAGCAGAGCATCAGGCCATGCAGTTAGTTAGCGAAGAAGAGATCGTCGCAAGGGCTCAGGCGGAGTCGGAAGAAATCCGTCAAAGTACCCAGGAGGAAATGGAAGCGCTGCGGCAGGATATGTTTAATTACATGGACAGCCTGCTGGATGATACGGATAAAATCCTTTCCGACAAGGTGCAGGCATTGCGAAGAACAAGGCAGGAACTGCAGGCGCAAAGATAAATAGATTCTGTCCTATCAGGCTGCTTGATGGAATCAGGCGGCCTGATATTGTCTTTAAATCGGCAGTTAATATAATTGCACATCAGTATAAATCGTTAATTGGTTTTTATGTATGTTCATCAGTTGTTCAAATGCAGTTCACAAACGCTTGTTACAATGACTTTGCAATAAGGGATGCAAGCCACCGTATCCCCAATGCACACTCCTTTTCAAGGCATTTCTTGTGAATGCCAACCTCCCTATCCTCCATACAAGCAAAGCCCGTGTATGCAGATGGCAGAACTGCATGCACGGGTTTTGTGCTTGCCAGAATTTTTGAAAGAGGGTGAAATTACCGTTTTCAAATCGGGTTAATAATATCCTCCTTAGCCAAAATAGCACTGTGGAATGCAAAAAGGCGGAGCAGTTAATATGCGCAAATCAACGGCATCCTTTTTTATGCTGGCGGTCACGGTTGTAACCGCAGCGGCTTTATGGACATGGCCTGTGGAACAGTGGGAGACTGTGAATACCACCGTGGTATCCTTAGGCGATGTTCAGCGGACCATATCTGTCACTGGTACGGCCGCCCGTAAAGGCGAGTACTACAGCGCCCATCCCAAGGGCGGTGTTGTCGTACAGGTGTATGTCCAAGAGGGCCAAAGTGTTATTGCCGGCCAACCTTTGTTCAGGCTGGATGACTCACTGCAGCAGGCGGCGCTTAAAAATGTGATACAGGCAATGGAAAATACCAAATCATCTCAGGCTGCATGGATGGATCAGGCATCCTTGGCAGTGGCATCTCTTGGCGAAAATGCCCAGGCCTTGGCCCAAAGCGGCCTGGAAGCGTATGATGGGACAATGGCTGGGCTTGTCAACCAAATGGAGTTGCTGAAATCGGAAATAGAAGGCTTGACGCAGCGGGCATACAAGGATGGTCAAGTGCTTCAAATAATCGCCAGAGAAGGCGAACTACTCCTTCCTGGCACACCAGGCGCTGTTTTGTCCTCCGTTGATGCGGAAGTCCGGGCGGTGGTTAGTTCCAGAGACAGCCAGCAGATCAGGGAGGGCATGCGGGCGGTCATTTCCATAAATAGTATCCCGCTGGGAGATGCGCTGGTGGAGAGCGTGGGACTTTTAAAGCCCAACAGCCAGGGCGTACCATATTCTCAGGTGGTTTTCACCCCCTTGAATGGTTTGTCGGTTCCCATAGGTACAGTGGTGGATGTGGACGTGATCTTGGAAGAACAGAATCAGGTGCCTGTGGTGCCTGTGGAGGCGATTACCGACAAGGATACCGTTTTCCAGGTGTATCAAGGCCGGGCATGGGAGCTAAACGCCGTAATTCAGTCTTGGGATGGAAACATGGTAGCGGTGCGCGGCCTGGAGGTTGGTACCGAGGTGGTGCTGTCGCCAGGCACGGATTTAAAAAATGGTATCCGGTTGAAGGTGGTGAACCCATGAAGCTTCGCGATGCTATACACCTTGCGGCTGTAAATATCTTTCAAACACCTATGCGCTCCATTTTGACCGTCTTGGGCCTTGCCATTGGTATCGGTGCCATTCTTTCCGTTCTGACCCTGGGGGATGCGGGTCAGCAGCAGGTGGAGATGGAAATGACGCGCATGGGTGTGGACAAGGTATGGGTCACTACACGGGGCTTGAGCAGCCGGCATCTGAAAGCCTCAGATGGGCAGCTGCTGCGGGATGCTACAGGTGCGCTGGTGACTGCGCAAGCGCATATCACCATACCTGTGTCTGCCGGTGATGAGATCGTGTATGCACAGGTCAGTGGCTGTGATGAGTATTTGTTCAGCGTCCAGCAGTTTACATTGCTGGATGGAAGGCTTCTAAACCAGAGAGACATGCTAAATGGGTCCAATACAGCAGTCATTGATCTACAATTGGCGCAGTCCTTATTTGGCAATGAAGCCGATGATTGTGTGGGAAGGCGTGTTTCGGTTGCAGGCAGGTTGTATCAGATTGCCGGACTGGTAAAGGGGGTAAGCATGCAAATGAGTATAGGCACAGATGGTGGTCTGCTGATCCCTCTGTCGGCATTCTCTGATGCATTTGGCGAGGCTATCACCAATGTCATGCTGTCTGTACCCAAGAATGTTTCCGGGAATACGCTGGCTAAGGAAGCTATGGCGGCCCTGGAGGGTACAGGTGGCAGCTTTCAGGCAACAACGCTCCAGGCAGAAATTGAAGCTGCCCGCGCCGTTGTGCGAATATTCGTAATGGTATTATGCTGTGTTGCGGTGATTTGCATGCTGGTTGGCGGCATCGGCGTTATGAATATTCTGCTGGTCTCCGTGCGGGAACGCCGTCAGGAGATTGGTGTTTTAAAGGCATTGGGGGCAACCGGCTGGCATATCTGTTTGCTGTTTTTGCTGGAAGCAGCAGCCTATGCATTGCTTGGCGGCGTGCTTGGCATTATAACAGGTGCGGTTATTGTTCGCCTGACAGGAAGTTGGATTGGCATATGGGCTGTTATAAAACCTTCGCTGATTCCGCTGGCGGTTGGGTTTGCAGCGCTTGTGGGCGTTTTCTTTGGCGTAGCTCCTGCATGGCGCGCTGCCAAAATGGCGCCGGTTGATGCGCTCAGGCAAAACTGATATCATGTAAACTGAAAGAATGGTTCCATATATATCCGGCGGCAGGTTTGCAGCCGGATTATTAATTTTGTTGAATATGTATATTGCACATATTATATAGATTGTAGTACGGGTGATAAATTGATATGTTTATATCTATTCATATGTGTATATTGCATACTTTCGTAATTGAGTGATTGACATTGTTTGAGGCCCTATTTGGCTACTTTGGTGGAATATACGTTATATTTGGGCGGAAATGTGCCATCGTATACATCGTGAACAAAGCGAGGATCAAATATTTGTCAGTTTGACCTATTTCTTTTTTTGCATGGAATCTATATAATAAGTGTAACTCAAAGCGCGTATCATATAGGGGAAGCGCATCCCCTGTGTATGAGTTGGCACTAATATATAAGGAGGAGTATCTATGTCCAGTGTTTCTCTCAGTCACATTTACAAAACCTATGCAGGTGGTGTTACCGCTGTAAGTGACTTCTGCCTGGATATTGAGGACAAAGAATTCATTGTGCTGGTAGGCCCCTCCGGCTGCGGAAAGTCCACCACCCTTCGTATGGTGGCTGGCCTGGAAGAAATCAGTGACGGACAGCTGTACATCGGCGAAAAGCTGGTAAATGACGTTGCTCCCAAAGATCGCGATATCGCCATGGTGTTCCAGAACTACGCACTGTATCCCCATATGACGGTATATGATAACATGGCTTTCGGTCTGAAGCTGCGCAAAACCCCCAAGGATGAGATCAAGCGTCGCGTCGAAGAAGCCGCCCGCATTTTGGATATCAGCCATCTTCTGAACCGTAAACCCAAGGCTTTGTCTGGCGGTCAGCGTCAGCGTGTTGCCCTGGGCCGCGCCATCGTTCGTGAACCCAAGGTCTTCTTGATGGACGAACCGCTCTCCAACTTGGACGCCAAGCTCCGTGTAGCCATGCGTACCGAAATCACCAAACTGCACCAGCGCTTGCAGACCACCTTCATATACGTTACCCACGATCAGACGGAAGCTATGACAATGGGTACCCGTATCGTGGTTATGAAGGATGGCTTCATCCAGCAGGTTGACAGCCCCCAGAACCTCTATGACTATCCCGTGAATCTGTTCGTTGCCGGCTTCATCGGCAGCCCCCAGATGTACTTCTTCAATGCCAAACTTGTCAAAGAAGGCAAAGAAGTCTACGCGGTTTTCGGTTCCAATAAGATCCTTGTTCCCGCCGGCAAGGTTGCCAAGCTGGTGGACGAGAGCTACATCGGCAAGGATGTTGTTCTGGGCATCCGTCCTGAGAACATCCACGATGAAGAAGTGTTCATCAACAGCCTGCCCGATGCGGTCCTTGATGTCAGCGTTGAAGTAACCGAGCTTATGGGTTCCGAAACCTACCTGTACCTGAAAGCCAGCGGCAAGGAAGAGAACATCATCGCTCGCGTTGATCCTCGCACCACCAGCCGCGCTGGCAACCAGATCAAGGTTGCTTTCGACACCAACCACCTCCATTTCTTCGACAAGGATACCGAAGCCAGCATTCTCAGCCGGTAATCAATACATATTTAAGCGGCGTACTGCTTCATGCGGTGCGCCGCTCTTTTTTTGATGAAAGCGTCGTTGTATTATGCTACAGAAATGATTCCAATTGGGCATACTACTACAGTAAAAAGTCTATCATAGTGACGTTCAAGATAATGGATCACTTATTGTTATATCTATCATTATGAGGAGAAAGGCTATTGGAAGAGCAACAAAGAAGTATTTGATTTATTCAAAAACCTACAATTTTTATGAAATATTCACAAATATAAAGGGTTTTTGGCCTTTTCAGATGCTGGACGGTGTGATAAAATAAAAGTTGTTATATATGCCAGATGATGGCGAAAGGAGCTGCCACGTGTTGTTTGAAAAGCGTTTTGTACTTAAGGTGGGCCAGGTGTTCTCCCGGCTAAGCGCACCTGTTCTTCTTTTGGATAATCATGGAGATGCAATCTATCCAGAGGAGGCTTCCTCTCATTCCCTGCCGGATGACTTGTCCCAGGGAGTATCCCGTCCGGCCAACGGATATCTGTATCATGTTGTGGAGGGTCAGCCCTCCATCATTGTTGCCTGCAGGGAAAATGCCCCAGGCGCCCGCGATGTTTTATTGCTGGCCGAGGCTATGCTGCTGACACATATGCAAGCAGGGGTTTCCGTGGCTGATGAGAGCGATGTTTACCGCAGGGCTCTGAGGGAGGAGATCAGCGGCTCCGAGCTGGAAGCGCTGGCCCATGAGCATCAGATTCCCATGGATATGGAGCGGTGCGTCATGCTGTTCCACATCGTACAGACAGGCAACAGCAGCGCGTTTGCCCTTTTGCAGGAAGTGATTCCCCAGGCAGACGGCGATGTGCTGGTGGAGATTGATAGGCACATGGTCGCACTTTTGAAGGATATGTCCTATGTGGAGGATATTGATGATCTGAAGCAATTTGCTGAAGCAGCCCAGGAAACATTGATGAGCGAAACAGCCCGTCAAACAACGGTTGGCATCGGCGAGCCCAGGCATAGCCTTTCTACCCTGGGGGAAAGCTATCGTGAAGCGCGCAGGGCCATTGAGGTAGGCCGGATCTTTCAGACGGATAACACCATTCATTTGTTTCGCCGCCTGATGCTGGAACGCTTCCTGACCGAGCTTCCCCGGGATATCAGCGCCTACTACCATAGCTTGTTGTTTAATAGAAAAACGGCTAGGCTATTCAACGATGAAATGCTATATACCATAGAAATGTTTTTCAAAAAGGATCTGAACCTGTCTGACACTGCACGCCAGCTGTATATCCACCGTAATACCCTGGTCTACCGGCTGGACAAGGTGCAACGGCAGATTGGGCTGGACCTTCGCAAGTTTGACGATGCGGTCACTTTTAAGATTCTGTTGGAACTGAAAAAGTGCGGCAGTGAAAAACCGCAGCAGATTCACTAACGAAAAAGCTTGCAGCACAGCCTTTTGACTTTTAGCATGTTTGAGGCCTTTAGGTAGTGCAATACATGATCTTGATGGATAGGAAAGGCGCTATATGAAGAAAATCATTGCATTGACAGCGGGGTTACTTGCCATCGTCATGCTGACCGGCTGTTCTATGATCGTCGGGAATCAAGCCATTTCTGAATCTGCACCCAAAGTCACTGGGGATACCGTTACCATATCCCGGGAGGACTATGAGCGCCTGCAAAAGTATCAAGAGTTGGATGAACTGCTAAAGGTTGTTGAGGAGTACTACTATCAGGAGCCTGACATCAATGCACTGATTGAAAATGCGGAACGTGGCCTGCTCTATGGGCTGGATGATCCATATTCCTTTTATTATAGCCCGGAAGAATATGCCAAGCTTTGGGAAGAAGATGAGGGGAAATATGCCGGCATCGGCATTCAGATATCTGCCAACTTCGAAACGCTTTTGTGCACTGTCAGCCGTGTGTTCGATGGCAGTCCAGCCAAAACAGCTGGGCTTCTTAAGGGTGATGTGCTCAAACAGGTAAATGATCTGGCGGTGGATTCCTATAACCTGCAGGATGCTGTGGATATCATGCGCGGCGTAGTTGGTGAAACCGTCGATGTAACAGTACGCCGTGGAACAGAAAATCTGACATTTACCATCCCAAGGGCCAACATCCAAGTAAACCGTGTGGAATCAGTGATGCTGGAAGGAAACATTGGTGTAGTCAGCCTGTTTGAGTTTGCAGGCGATTGCCGCACAGCCTTTATGGAAGCTGTAGATAAGCTTTTGAGAGATGGCATGAAAGGCCTGGTCATAGACTTACGGGATAATCCCGGCGGCTGGGTGGATGACGCTGTTGCCATCGCTGATATGTTCCTGCCTGAGGTAACGGTTTATTATACGGAAAACCGTCAGGGGCAGCGGGAATATGCATCAGCCAGGGCCGGTCAGCTGGATATACCTGTGGTTGTTCTCATGAATGAAAATTCCGCTTCCGCTTCTGAAGTGCTTGCCGGCGCCTTGCAGGACCATGAGGCAGCCACCATTGTTGGTGTTACCTCCTACGGTAAGGGCATCATACAATATGTTCTTCCTGTGGGAAATAATGGGGCTGGTATGCAGCTTACAGTAGCCCAGTACTTTACGCCTAACGGCAACAAGGTCCACAAGGAGGGCATCACTCCGAATGTGGAAGTCAAACTTCCAGAAGGGGACAATGGCATGTATGAAATTGGGGATTTAAGCGATCCGCAGCTAAAAAAGGCCGTTGAAGTTCTTCAGGAAAAAATAGATGCAGGCATTTAACAGGATTGGCAGAGCAAACCCTAGCGGGAACGTGCGGGGGAGCAAGCCCAAACATAGCTCCTGGTTGCGGACTAAGGTAAGCCAAGGTCCAAGAAGGAAGGGGGAGGTTTATGTCGTTTATCATAGACAGCCGGTAGTGTTTCCGGCTGTCTTTTTTGGACTTAAGAAGGAGCGAATGGTTGATGGATTCACGATTGGGATTTGTGGGTGTTGTGGTGGAGGATAAAGAACAGGCTTCCAGGATCAATCAGATTTTCAGTGACTTTGGGGATATGATCAGGGGCCGCATCGGGGTACCGGATAAGGATACCGGTATTGGTGTCATTGGCCTGATCGTGGAAGGGACGAATGACCGTATTGGCGCCATGACGGGGAAATTAGGGAATATCAAGGGTGTTCAGGTGAAAAGTGCACTGACAACTGCAAAAAACGACAAGAACAAAGATTAATGGGGGGATCGCAAATGAAAACACATAATGTACAGCATATGGTAATGACGGCCGCCCTACTGGCCTTGACAGCGGTTTTTCAATATCTTCGATTTTTACCTGTCGATGTTAACATCTCAGTGTACCTGATAGGAACGCTGGTAAACCTTTGTCTGATACTGGCGGCGGGATTGATCGGTTTATGGTCTGGACTGGCAATTTCAGTGGCAGCGCCATTGGTTGCACTTGCACAAGGCTATGCCAAGCTGCCATTGCTGCCATACCTTATCATTGGTAATGCTGTATTGGTAATCATCTACAGCCTTTGGGCCATACCTGGCTTTCGAAAGTCAGGCAGAATGCGCTTTGGCCCATGGGCTGTATCGGGGGTGCTGGCTGCAGTTGTAAAGTTCCTGATCATTGCGGCTGGTATGGCACTTATGCTTTCCTCACAAAAAGGCGCACCGTATCTGACCATGCTGACAGCCGGTGCTATCCAGCAAATACAGCAGTTGGTTACTGCTGTGCTGGCGATGGTAGTGTCTTATCTGGTTCTGCCAAAGGTTAAAAAGGCAGCGAGATTGTAAACATAAATACCGGGTCTTCCACATTGGAAGCCCGGTATTTTCATATGATTTACAGCCTTGTGCAGCTGGGGCGGTCTCTTCCGGAGCGCTCCACGCGGTAAAACCCGATCAGGTTGCTTGGACGTGACTGCATATATACGTTTTTTACTTCCTGTGCGTTTTGCATATCAAAGCGAACGGATAGCCCGCAGCCTACGGCTACATCCCTGGGAGTGGCCACGACGCCGACACGAACCCCAGCCCGTTTCAGAGCAGATTCAAAACGCAGCACCTGCTGCCTGGAGCGAAAGGCAGCAATGCCGAAAATATCATCCATAGGGTTAAATCCTCCTTCCCTCTTCATATAGTATACGGTGAAGGATCGCCGTGTGCGAACAAAACAAGGGAAGCGAGGCCGGACAATGATCTATTTGGATAACGCAGCGACAAGTTTTCCCAAGCCGCCGCAGGTCGTCCGGGCTATGGCGGGAACGCTGAATCGTATTGGCGGCAACCCGGGCAGGGCCGGACATAAAATTTCATTGGCAGGCGGGCGTGTAATCAACGCCTGCAGGGATCTTCTGGCGGAAATGTTCCGTATGGAAAAGCCTGAGCAGGTGATTTTTACAGCCAACTGTACAGATAGCCTGAATATTGCCATCCGTGGCATGCTTCACCAGGGAGATGAAGTCATCGTCAGCCATGCCGAGCATAACGCAGTCATGCGCGTTCTGACAGGCTATGAACGGCAGGGGTTGATTTCCGTTAAGGTGATGATGCCAGGGCTGGATGGCGTTTTACAACCACAGCAATTGCATCATTTGTTTGGGCCAAGAACAGCCCTTGTTGTACTGAACCATGCCTCCAATGTAACAGGTGTGGTGCAGCCAGTGAGCCGCCTGGGCCTGATCTGTCGGGAAAATGGCATACCATGTCTTGTGGATGCCGCCCAGACAGCAGGTGTGTTGGATGTGAGCCCCAAGGCCATCAATGCGGATATGGTGGCAATGCCGGGTCATAAAGGGCTATTGGGCCCCCATGGCACAGGCATACTGCTTTTGAGCCAAGGCATGCTTCCAAGGCCTTTTAGGGAAGGCGGCACAGGGTCGAGGTCTGACAGCATGCTGCAGCCGGAAGAACTGCCGGATCGGTATGAAAGTGGGACGATGAACCTGCCGGGCATTGCAGGACTTCTGGCAGGGGCCAGGTTTGCTTCAAAACACATGTGGGAGATCAGGGGATATGAAGAAGAACTGACGCTGCGCTTGCGAAACAACCTTCGTGATATCAATAACGTAACGGTGTACGGAGATGAAAACGCCCCCAGGGTGGGGGTGGTCAGTTTTAACATTAACGGTATGGAAAGCGGTGAGGTAGCAGATGGGTTGGACAGAGCAGGCTTTGCGCTTCGCGGCGGGCTTCACTGTGCTCCCAGCATTCATGGCTGGCTGGGGACAGTGGATACCGGAGCAGTTCGCGCCAGTGTAGGCATATACAATACCGAGGAGCATGTGGATGACCTGACGGCAGCAGTGGCGAAAATCGCCAGGGGCAAATACTAAATGGAATCCTCTTTGGCATGCCGCACCTTGGACAGCAGCGCAAGGCAAAGGCAGATAACACCTGGTACGGGGTAATAAGGAAGCTTAGTTATGTAATAGAGCAGCAACAGACCTACACCGTACCAAAAATAACGCCGAGACCTGTGGGGAGCCAATATATGGTTCAACCACACATTGATGCCGATATGACGTTTTTTTCGTGCGCCTAATTCGATCAGCTGTTGATCGGTAACCGGTGATGCAGCCCCCGCCAGGCGAATCAACCGTTCCTTGCCGACGATTTTTACAGGAGGCTCCGCTTGTCCTATCTGTGTTTGCGCTGCACTGTTTAAAGAGGCAGCTGTACACAAAACGCACCTGGCGGCATTAAGCTGTGCAGCAGCTCGCTGTGCTTCCATGATGTCCTGAGCAGTAACCGGGATGGATTGATGTCTGCTGATGCAGCGGACAAGTACCATATCATCCTCTAAACGGCATAGCACACCTTCTTCTGTTATACGCTCCAAACGAAGGGGATGAGCTAAAGTAAGCCAAAGTGCAGCTTGAAAATGTGCATGCCTTTGCGGAGCCAGCGGAAGGGCTTCCAGCGCAAGCTCACCGCCGATGCGCTGCCTTAATGCTTCCTCCCGCCTGGCTACTGTTTTTCTTTTTCCAAGGCGAATTGCAAGGCTCACCAACATATAAAATGCAATTCCGGCAAGCAGTGCAGGCAGGGTGACTCCCCATAAATATATGAACCAGAGCATGCAGCACAGAAGGATTAATAGCCGCAGCCCGACTGTGTCCAGCGTTCCGCCTAGACGTGTTTTTTCAATATATTGCTGCATAAACGGGCCTCCCTTTGCTTTGTTGCAAACTGTAGTGCTTTTTCTGTTGACGGCCCTTTTCCATCTGCTTCCCATAGGGTATAATAAGGATGGAAGGGGGCACTTGGTTGGAATCTGAACGAATTGGCTTAATGGGGGGCTCCTTTAACCCCATCCACCATGTTCATGTAGAGATGGCCCGCATTGCCATGAAAGAAGCAGGCCTTCACAAGGTGTTGTTTTTACCAACGGGCAACCCTCCCCATAAGCGGGATGGTCTGGCTGCGGCCGGGAACAGATTCAAAATGGTTCAGCTAGCACTTGCAGCCCAAGAGGATTTTTTTCCTTCAGATATAGAAATGAACCGAAATGGCATTGTTTATACAGTAGATACATTATCGCTGCTACATCAACAGTTGCCTTCAGCAAAATTTTACTATATCATAGGTGAAGATACACTATATAACCTGTTACAATGGCGCAATCCAGAACGTGTATTTCAAATGTGCCGGTTTTTAGTGTGTCCCAGGCCTTATGCCAAGGATGGCGTTGATGCCGAGTCTGTACTGAAGGAACTTAAGCGGCAAGGCGCTGTTTTTTCATTCCTTCCTGTACAAGCACAGGAGTTATCTTCCAGCGGCATTAGAGATGCGCTGTCCAGCGGGGGTGAGCCTGTCGGGCTTAATCCAGCTGTGATGGAGTACATACGGGTGATGGGGATCTATGGCATCAAGGAAAGTCCGGAGGGTTTTGCTCCATATATGGAGCAGTTATCCAATAGCATGAGCCTTCAGCGGTTTGCTCATACGCTCTGTGTATCTTACACTGCAAGGAAGCTGGCGGCGTTGCATGGGGCAGATGAGCAGAAGGCCGCATTGGCAGGGTTATTGCACGACTGTGCAAAGGGGATGGGGCTATTGAGCATGCAGGAGTATGCGTGCAGGAACGGGCTTGTTGTGGAAAAGTCCATTTTTGCTTCCGGTGCGCTATTGCATGCATCAGTTGGCGCACATATGGCACAGCGAGAATATGGCGTTACCGATGCACAGGTGCAAAGCGCCATCGCAAGGCATACCTTGGGTGATGCGCCTATGACGAAGCTGGATATGATCGTATATCTGGCGGATAAGATCGAGCCGTGCAGGGAACATTATCATGGGCTTGATGAGATCCGGCAGCTTGCACAGAAGGACCTTGCGGCAGCAATGGCATTGTCACTTGAACAAACGCAAGCCTATGTCAAAGGGCGGGGAAAGGAACTGCATCCCGCTTCTGCCCGGACACTACAATGGTTACATGAAACAAAGAAAGCTAATAATGATTGGAACTAAGGAGGAGACAGCATGACGGAAGGTACGCTGGCAAGAAAAATCGCTGATATATTATACGATAAAAAAGCTCGGGATATTGTGGTGCTAGAGGTTAGCCATCTGACTATCCTGACAGAATATCTTGTTATCGCAACAGGGCGCTCTGCCATACAGGTAAAAGCCCTGGCGGAGGAAGTGGACGACCGTCTGGCGGAAGCTGGCATTCAGCTGCGCCGGAAGGAAGGACAGAATGAAGGCCGTTGGATTGTTATGGATTATAATAATGTTATGGTACATATATTCCATCAGGAAGAACGTACTTTCTATAATCTTGAGCGGCTGTGGGATGATGGGCAGAACCGCATGCTACTGCCGTATGATAGCGAAGAATAAAGATAAAGACATTTACATTGGATGTAAAATGTGGTAAAATAATTATGGTTTCGAACAAATGATGCTGTTCATGTCCTGCGAAAGGAGCGATGCATGATGGAAACCAGAATTATGCCTCGAAATCTGATGGAAGAATTGGTGAACGATAGGCTGGATGAATATATTCAGGATACGGACATCTGTAAATGCGAGCAGTGCCGTGCTGATGTTATGGCACTGGCATTGAACAATCTTCCCCCCAGGTATATTGTCAGTATCAGCGGCAATGTCTATTCCAGGTTTGAATCCTTAAAAACACAGTTTCAGGCAGATGTTATCATCACGATATTAAATGCCATAGAGGTGATCAAAAGAAAGCCTCGGCATGAACAATCATAAATGCCAGCTGCACATAGCTAAATAAAGTACCCGCTTCTGTGATGTAAGAAGCGGGTCTTTTGATGTGGTGGTTACTTTCTTTTTACTGGCTCCATCAAGCGGAGGAAGTAATCGCGTCCGCTGCCCTCGGGTGCATCGTTTCGGATGTGCTCTTCATAGCACTGTCTTGTATGGTCCGGGGTGTACTCCTCATGCCCCTGCAAAGCCTGCATCAGCCTTTTCCAGGAACCGCCGATGTCATCACTGCTTTCCATTACGGCATACAATCCCCCAGGAACAGTCATTTCCTTCATGGGTGCGGTAACTGTTACTCCTTGGGGAATGGTGGCGAGAACGCCGTAACCATAGGGTTTCCCATCAGCGCTGGGAAGTGGAGGCATATCGCCGCCCAACAAACGGGCAGTGCCTTCCAGGTGCTGTGCCTTGACCCAGTCGGTGACAGCTTTCAGAGCATCCTCCTCCGGTGAGGTGCTCACGGCGATATAGTATGCGGCTCGCATGGCGGGCAGGGTGACAAATCGGATATTAGAGAAATCCATATTCTCATGTTGCATAGCGTTTATCTCCTTCTCATGTTCGATATCGGAATTGTCAGATAGCCTTTTTAGTATTTGCTCCAGATTGCTCACGGTAAGGTCGAGGTCCGTAAGATCCTCCAGGGAAATTAGAAGGGCCTGCAGCCGTATTCGGGCAGAATCAAATGCTTGCTTTGCCTGATCCAGGGATACGAGATACTGGCGTATTACGCCCTCAAGTGTCTCACACCGCCCGCTGTCCAGAATTTTTTTGATATCCTTTAAGGAAATATCAAAGCCTCTGAGTAATGCAATCAGCCTGATGAAAAACACATTGCGGCTGTCATAGCACCGCCATCCCGAGTCCTGATCTCGCCGGCTCACGATTAGACCTTCCGCTTCCCAGTGCCGGAGAGTGCGGCTCGTCAGCCCCATCTGCTCCGACAGTTTTTGTATCGCAATATGATGGTCCATACGGTCCTCCTGAGTTTTCTACTTGAGATATCTCACGTTCATTGTAACACTTGACGCAGCGACAACTGCAAGGTGTTTTTGAAAAAAGTTTTATCTGGAGTCTGTACTTGACAGTGAATTGGTGTAATGCTATAGTAGCATGAGAATTTACCATATTGATTGTGCAAGGGGGTGAAGCGCATGATCCGTAACGAAGCAATGAAGGATTCTTCCATTTGGCAAAACATAGGGGAAGTGGCCGTTCAGACAAGTATTTATTGCCTGCCCGTGCATTCGTATGCTCATTTGCGGCTGAAATTGCGCTTCCCTGCTGGTGTTTGCCCTGCTGCCCCGTAAACGGCGGACAGTGGCTTACATCGTCTGTATACCGGGAACGGCAATGCCGCCCCGGTTTTTTTGTACCCTTTTATCTAGGAGGAACATTATGCAAAATATTATTAAACCAGAGTTTGTAAAAGGAGTAAAGGCTGTAGTCGGGCTTTCTGCCCGGCAGGTATTCGATGGTAACCTATTTCAAATCCTAAGCGAGTATTTCATGCGGTTCATGCAGTTTTTTATGCTGACGCTGATATGGCGCTCGTTGGCATCCGGCGGGGCAGACATGGGTGGAATGGACATAAGTCGCCTGCTGACCTATACGCTGATGGCTTCTGTGCTTCGCCAGCAGCTGGATATCATCACACCGGCAACCTCCGCCCTGTGGGAAGGCTCCATCATTGGCAGGTATACAAGACCGCTGCCTGTGTTATACAGCTTAGCGGCGGAGACCATCGGCCGTTGGTGGATTCCGGTGTTCTTTCTGTACGGCCTGCCGCTATGGCTTGTATCCCCGCTGATGGGTATCAACCCGCTGCCCCAAAGCCTTTCTCACGGACTGCTGGCCATATGTAGCTTGATTCTCAGCACATCACTAGGGTTCGCGCTGGATTTTTTGTTTGCTTCCCTGGCGATGCGCATGAAAAACGGCTGCTGGACGGTAACCCAGATGCGGGAAGCGTTGTTTGCACTTGTATCCGGTGCACTGATCCCGTTTTCCTTAATGCCAGTGCCCATTGCAAAAGTGCTGTCGCTTTTGCCCATGGGCTCCATTGCCCATGCACCGCTTACGATTTATGTAGGCGAAGGTGTGGCATGGCAGTTGATTGCATTGCAGGCTGCCTGGAATATAGTGCTTTGGCCGATTGCCCTGTATGTGTTCAAAAAAAGTGAGGAGAGGATGATTTCCTATGGCGGATAAGGTAAAGATGCTTTTTCGTCTTTTTAAGACCTATGGGAAGATGGATCTAATGTGGTTTCTGCGTGATACGAAGTACTGCCTTTTGCAGATCGTTACCGATTTGGTCTCTGCCGGGGCATCAATGGCTGGTGTGTTCGTTTTGGCTGAAAGGTTCGGCGGCATTGGCGGCCTCACTCGAGATCAGCTTTTATTTATGCTTGGTTATACCATGCTTAGTGATGGCTTATTTCTGCTGTTTTTTGTGGGTTACAATGCAGGACAGATTAGCAGGACCATTGGCCGAGGCCAATTGGACCACAGCATGATCCAGCCGGTACCGCTGTGGATGCAGCTTGTTACCTGCGGATTTTCACCGCTTTCCGGCTCTAGCATCCTGCTGTGCGGCATAGGTGTAACCGCTTTCGCAGCAGCTAGGCTAAAGCTTACCATTACCGCCTCCTGGGTCATGCTGCTGCTTCTGAGCATGCTGGCTTCCGTGATACTGTTCCTGGCTTGCATTCTTCTTGTATCCTGCATCGCCTTCTGGGCGCCTGTAGCGGCAGAGGAATCGGCTTCGCTGGTGCACGAAATGTTCGGCACTTTAAAGCGATATCCCCTGGGCGGCATGGGAGCAGGTTGGCAGGCTGTGTTCTGCACCTTGCTTCCAGTAGGCATTGCCGGGTGGTTTCCCAGTCTGTGGTTGATGGGGGAGTCAGGTGGTCTGCAAGCGCCGCTGATACCGCTTTGGACTTTTGTCATCGCTTCTGTATTTAGCTTGATGGCCGTTTTGACATTCAGGAAAGGAATGAAACATTATGCAACCAATGGTTCACCAAGATACTCCGGCTTTGGACATCGCTAATATCAGCAAGATATACAC
>JAEYQQ010000196.1 GCA_023409955.1 Bacillota bacterium
GGGATGCCCCTTTTGCGGCAAAATGGCTGCGGAAGGGGTCATTTTTATATTTTTGCCCAAGAGTGTTCTTTGGGTGTTCTCTTGTTTTATCATCAATAGCACGATAATATATCAGTAAATCAACTTAAGTACGTGGATAAATCATGGCAAGAGGTGTTACATGAGAAAAACGCTTCAGGATGTGGTTAGCTATTTGAAGGAAATAATGGTGCCAGAACCGCACGAAGCATATGCAATCCATCCAGCATATAGATGCATTTCTGATGAAGAGAGCATACGTAAGGGCGTTTTTGCGTTCAGAACCTTTTTAGCTCACCAATACGATGTTATGTACGCCAAAGGCGATAGTTATGATAAAGTCAGCAAAGCTGCCCATGAATATGAAAACCGCACTACGCTTTCAGTGTATTATCCTTTTCTCCACAATATAGGAACCATGCTAATGAACATTGGTTATCATGGCATACCAGATGATAGCGCTAAAGCGCTCACTTGTGGTGATGTACTATTCAATGAAAAGCTGTCTGTTGCAAAAAACCTTGAATGCCTGCGATTCTTAAATGATTGCGGGATTTGCTTTGATGGTATAGACAAAAATGATAAAAAGCAAAACTTATCAAATATCAAAGAAATAAAGATTACATATCCAGACAACACCATGATGCTGACAGGCCTGAAGGTCATGGCAATCGCCGAAATGGATTATGGCACCCTTGTCAACCAGGATGTTTTTTTGAGATGCGATTACAGGGTGTTAAAAAAAGATGCAACCGATGTGCTTTCCATCGTGCAGGACGCCATCAAGCCTTTATCTCACGATGTGCAGGACTTCATTGTGAAACTGCATCATCGCTATCTTGATAAGAGACTTTCCAGCACAGTGGAAGTAAAGGGATTTCATATCTATGTGAAGTATTGTTATAAACGGAAAGAGGTGTGGGGGATTAATGCTTCCCTCAACAACGGTTATCATATCAATGTGAAAACGACAAAAACCCACGAATATATTGATACCGTCCAAACGTTATCTCCTTTTTTACAAAAGTTGATTGCTAAGGGGTATGGCTGCGGCAGAAAAAGAGCAATCGGTCATTGTGATGGCGGTTGCCGTGGACTTACCATATCGCTGGATGATTCTGTTTTAGCGATACGAGATGACATTGAAACAAGGTTTGACCATGAGTTAGTGTGCTTACAAAAGAAATGAACGAAGAAAATATTGTTTGGCATGGCAGAATATATGTAAAATGATGCAAGTCATATAAGGCTTTATGCGGAGGAACGTTCATATGGAATTGTTAAGGACTGATAGGCTCATACTGCGTAGATGGCAAGAAGACGATGAGGATAGGTTTATACATATAGCATCCCAAAATCACATCGCATACTGGCTTTCGGATTGGGGTGGATGCTCGCAATGGGCATCAAATTGGATTAAGGGAACAGTTGCAGGGTATACAGTTAATGATCCCATGATACATTTTATGACATGGGCCATTGTGCTGAAGGAATCTGGCAAACTGATAGGTATGATTAATATTGGCAGTGATGAATATGGTAAAAAAGAGGTTGGAACTGGTTATTTTATTGATTTGGATTATACAAATAATGGTTATATGACCGAGGCGTTAAAAGCGCTATGTGCGTATGTTTTTCGTATATACGGATATGATCATATTGCATTAATGGTTCAGCCTGATAATTACGCTTCCATAGCGGTAGCCCAAAAAGCAGGTTTTCAATACATTGAAGATATCATGAGCGATCAAGTGGAGAAAATTATTAGCAAGTACCACGATAACATTTATTTCAGCTTTTGTGAAAATAATTCGTATAAAAAGTTTCTAAGCAAGCCGAATTCATCAAATGCAAAAGATTGTTTTAAAACCACATCCACTAAAGGAACCTTATGGGCATATAAGTTATTTTATGTTGGATGTTCAAGAGCAAGAAAAGAGTTAGTCGTACTTGTGGATTCAAATATAATATCAAATTTTGCAAATGAGCTTATTGCAAAAATGAATTTAGTAGGATTTGAAACCACATAGGCTTGCCATTGTGTTTTAGCGATGCTAATTTGCATGGAAGTTTTGATAAGCAGGTCACTGATTAACTGCAGGACGGGAGGTCATTGAATATGTTAAAAGTGACACCGAATTTTCATTTTAAAGCCAGTGCAAGTAAGCTGTTGAACATATAAAAAAGCCTTAGCAGCAACGTGGGAGGCTTTCAGGGCAGGTCAATGCTGCATTTTTTATTTATGCATAATTAAAGTAATGCTTCCTGCAAACCTAAATCAAAGCTCAAATGATCGATAAAAATCTTTGCAAAGCGCTGCTTATCTTCCCAGAAGGCTTTCGCTTTTTTTGTTACCATAGGATTTATGTTTAAAGCCTTTACGGAGTAATTCATGATGTGATGGTATGATTTTTCATAGGAAGGGGACTCCTTTGCACCCTCGGCCAAGCAATCCCACACGATAGACAGGGCGCCGGTTTCATCCAGCAGGTCGGCCTCCATCAAGAGAATCAATTCCAATGGCGTATCTGCATGTTTCAGAAGCTCCTTGCGGGAGTGATTCTTCACAAGAAATACGACAAGGCTTATAAAATCGCTTTCATAGTGATTTTCCATAAGGTACTTTTCACAAAGCGCAGCGCTGTTTTGGGCATGCTCCATGCCATTTGGTAAAAGGGCATAGCCGATGTCATGAAAGATGGCGGCGGTCAAAACGGCTTGCATGTTGATGCCAGCTTCCCCTTCGATGAGCCGTTTCGCCCAATGGAATACGCGCCTTGTGTGCTCGTGGCGTTTGCGAAAAGCAAAAGTGCTTATTGTGGTGGCTTCATCACAGCCTGTAGTAATAAGGTAATCTTGAACATGTTGGAACATTTGATCATATGATTTCATTCGCAACCTCAATATACATTTTTTGTTTTTATTATACATTAACTAACATAAAACGGCAAATAACCCCTATTGGCTTGGGGGTTGTTTTTGTATGCATTTCATAAAGTTGAAACCTGCTCCATCCAGTGCGTACCTGGAAACAGCAGGTTTAAATTATGCCCAGAATCGGAATTTCAAAGGCATATATCCCTTTGACAGGGGTTTTTAGGGTATGGCGTCCCCTAAATCCTGGATGAGCGCCAGTACATCTTCCTCCCTGGTGGCCCAGGAGGTGCAGATCCGCACAGCGGTATGGGTGTCGTCGATTTTTTCTTGAAAGCAAAGGGTATAGCGATCGGAAAGCTTTTCAATGACACTGTTAGGCAGGATGGGGAACTGCTGGTTGGTGGGAGAATCCACAAGGAAAGGGATGTTCATGCTGCGAAGCGCATCCCTGACCATCATGGCCAGCCGCTGGGCATGTTGGGCGATGGTGAAGTAGCGGTTTTCTTCAAAGAGCGTCTGGAACTGAAGACCCAGCAGCCAGCCCTTGGCCAACATACCGCCACGCTGTTTGATCATGTAGCGGAAGTCTGTTTTCAATGCGGGATGGTTGATGACCACCGCCTCGCCAAACAGCGCGCCAACCTTGGTGCCGCCGATATAAAACACATCGCAAAGCTGCGCAATATCCTGCAAGGAGACATCATTGCCTTCACCGCATAAGCCGTAGCCCAGCCGCGCCCCATCCAGAAACAAATACAGTTGGTGCTTGTCGCAAACATCCCGAAGCGCTTTCAGCTCATTTTTCGTATACAGCGTGCCCAGCTCTGTCGGAAAGGAGATGTATACCATGCCAGGCTTGACGGTATGCTCAAAATCCGCCTGGAGCATGACCTCCCGCTCCACTTGCTCGGCGGTGATTTTACCGTCGGGGCTTATTACCCCCAGCACCTTGTGGCCTGTAGATTCGATGGCGCCAGTCTCATGGGTGTTAATATGGCCGGTCATAGCGCACAAAGCGCCCTGATGGGGGCGCAGCGCTGCAGAGATGATGGTGGTGTTGGTTTGGGTGCCGCCTACCAGAAAATGAACATCGGCAGCGGGGCATCCGCATTTTTCCTTGATCAGGGCTGCGGCTTCCCGGCAGATTTCATCGGTGCCGTAGCTGGGATTTTGTGAGGTGTTGATGGCTGATAGCTTTTCTAGAATTACGGGGTGAGCCCCTTCCTGGTAGTCGCTGCAAAACAGTATCATGTGTGCGCCGCCTTTTTATTTGTATGTACCAATGGTTAAGATATCCGGGATGGCCCTTGCGTTTTCACTAACGCCTTGGCCGTTGCCCAGCTCCACGCTCTTGCCCATGAACACCATGGCTGCAGTGCCGCCGCCATCCAGGTTCAGGGCATCAGTGCAGCCAAGGCTCTGCAGGGTTTCAGCCATGAATTGCAGGCCGCAGCCTTCGGAAAATTCTGTGCGGCCTTCCACCAGCATGCCGATATAATGACCGGAGGATATGATGCCAATGGCACTGCGAGGCTCCTCATGGGTGTAATTGGTGTACATCACCGGGTTGATAACGCTGTTCCGAAGCAGGATTGGCCCGAAAGAGAGTACTTCCTCCGCGCCCATGTCAATGAAATCCTGAGCTGTCAGCTCGTGGGATTCGTACACCTTCATATCCCCATTGGGGAAGAAGGCTGCATTATCCAGATTGGGAAGGGCCATAATCGGCTTGGTGTATGTTTTATTGTATAGAATTTCGCTGTTTCTGATAATGATTCCTGGGCGCTTGTCGTTGGCGACACGGTAGGAGTAAAAATCACCGCTTTGGGCATACACTGCCTTGTGCTTTTTTGCCATATCCTCCGGAAGACCGTTGGTACGCCCTGGGCGTTCCTCGTTGAAGGGGATGGTGGTCATGGTCTCGTTTTCGCTGCGGATTTCCGCGATATACCAAACCAGCTTGGTAGGGGTTGTGCGACGGTAGCGGGTGATCTCTACACGCAATTCTTGGGTAATATACAGCCATTTTCCGTTCTCCCAATCATCGCGTATGTAAGGTTCCATGCCATCGGGCAGGTAGCCGCCGTCCATCAAAGGATCAAAGGCAGGTGGGCCTCCGGGTATGGGCGTGCTTTCGGATGTCTCCACCAAGGCACTGGTTATGGGCAAAAAAAGGTTCAAAATCACCACAAGGATTGCAATTTTTCGCATCAATTGCATGCTTGTACACCTCCTTGGACAAGGTATATGCAGGGGAACGCAGTTTTATTATAAATATGATATGTATAAACGTCAACATTCACGTTAACAGTTTATTGCAATTGAATGACGAATTTACATATTTTCAGCTTTATGTGGAAGTTTTTCAGACTTTCTCATATAATACGAGTTAACATCCCGGCATTTCCGCAAAAAAAGGAGCGGTTGGCATGCGGTTTACCAAGATGCATGGCATTGGCAATGATTATGTTTATGTGAATTGTTTTGAAGAAATGGTGAAAGAGCCTGCCAAATTGGCGATTGCCATGAGCAAGCCCCATTTTGGCATCGGTGCAGATGGGCTGGTATTGATACTGCCCAGCGACACAGCCGATTTTGAAATGCGTATTTTTAACGCCGATGGCAGCGAGGCCCAGATGTGCGGCAATGCGGCCAGGTGCATCGGCAAGTATGTGTATGAGCGGGGGATGACGGACAAGACGGAGATTATGCTTCGCACCCTGGGAGGACTTCGGCCCCTGAAGCTCACAGTGGAGGACGGTATTGTAAAAAAGGTTCGGGTGGATATGGGTGCGCCGGAATTGAATCCCAGGATGATCCCTGTGGATCTGCCGGGTGAGATGGTGCTGGACCAGCGTATACAGGCGGCAGGGCATACCTACCAGATTACCTGTGTCAGCATGGGTAACCCTCATGCGGTGCTGTTTGTGGATGACCCGGACCTTGTAAACCTGCCGGTGGTTGGGCCTACCATTGAAAACCATCCTCTGTTTCCGCAGCGGACCAATGTGGAGTTTGTCCGTGTCATCCGCCGGGATTTACTTCATATGCGGGTGTGGGAGCGCGGTTCGGGGGAAACCATGGCCTGCGGCACAGGCGCATGCGCCAGCCTGGTGGCGGCTGTGCTTCGGGGCCATGCAGACCGCAGGGCAATGCTGAAGCTCTCTGGCGGCAGCCTGATGGTGGAATGGTCAACGGATGACAACCACGTATATCAGGAAGGACCTGGGGAATTCGTGTTTGACGGCATCTGGCTGAAATGATGCTTGCCGAATCATAGGGCATCTTTTATTATACCAAAGGGGTCTATATCATAAGGAGGCAATCACATGCTGCGTATTAATGAGAATTTTCAAAAACTGCCCGGATCCTATCTCTTTGCGGAGATTGCCCGCCGGGTAAAGGCATATCAAGGTGAACATCCGGAGGCGGATATCATCCGCCTTGGCATCGGCGATGTTACCCAGCCCCTAAGCCCTGCTGTGATCAGTGCTTTTCACAAGGGTGTGGATGACTTGACGGATGTTACGACCTTCAAGGGCTACGGCCCTGATTTCGGGTATGATTTTCTGGTGAATGCCATCCGTGAAAAGGATTATGCATCAAGGGGTGTCAGCCTGGAATTTGATGAGGTGTTTATATCCGACGGCGCAAAATGCGATGTGGGCAATTTGCAGGAGCTGTTTTCACTGGATGCCAGGATTGCGGTAACCGACCCTGTGTACCCCGTTTATGTGGACAGCAATGCCATGGCAGGCCGGGCCGGAGTGTTTGGGGAGGACGGAAAGTGGTCCAACCTTGTATACCTAGCCTGTAACGAGGCCAACCATTTCGTCCCGGAGCTGCCGAAGGAGCCTGTGGATGTGATTTATCTGTGCTATCCCAACAACCCTACCGGAACCACCCTGACCAGGGACCAGTTGAAGGTGTTTGTGGATTACGCCAGAGAAAACGGCTGCCTGATCGTGTATGACGCCGCCTACCATGCCTATGTGTCCAGCAAGGAGATACCCCTTTCCATTTATGAAATCGAAGGGGCCAAGGATGTTGCCATCGAGTGCAATTCCTTTTCCAAAACAGCCGGGTTCACCGGTGTACGCTGCGCCTATACCGTTGTTCCCCACAGTGTGAAAGGCCTGGGCGCAAACGGTGAGGCTGTATCCTTAAACGCCATGTGGAAGCGGAGGATGGCCACCAAATTCAACGGTGTCAGCTATCCTGTACAGATGGCGGCTGCTGCCGTCTATTCTGAAGAGGGGCAAAAGCAGATTCGGGAAACCATTGCATATTACATGGAAAACGCAAGGATTATCCGCGATGCCCTGGTCAAGCAGGGGCTGACGGTGTACGGTGGTGTGGATGCCCCCTACATCTGGCTGAAGGTGCCGGCGGGCATGACCTCCTGGGAGTTTTTTGATCATCTTCTGACACAATTCAATCTGGTAGGTACCCCAGGCTCAGGCTTTGGTCCCAGCGGAGAAGGCTATTTCCGCCTGACGGCCTTCAACACCAGGGAAAAGACCATCAAGGCGACGGAGCGCCTGGCTAAGCTAAAATAAGCAAAAGCAGTCTACACCAAACACCATACCTTTACATAGTGTATGAATAGTAGATTCCTCAATGCGTTGCGAAAGCGTTCATTGCTTTGCTGACAAGGTTATCTAGCACCCTTCATCTGTGGGAGAACCCTGCAGGTGAAGGGTGTTTTTATGGAAGCGGCGGCCAATAAACTTTGGGATATACCATGGCATTTTTGTTTGTGCCTGGTAGTGATTGCATATCGTCAATGGGGATATCACCGAAAGAATTCCATACAATACAGAAGGTTTTCGAATTCCTTTCACAAGCCGCCTGTGGCATACTCAATGTAAGATGCGGAGGAGATCCGCAAAAAAACAAGGAGGTTTAAGGTAATGAGGAAAATGCTCTCTCTCGCCCTGGCTTTTGTTATGGTTCTGGGCCTGGCAGCGGCTGCATTGGCTGCTGATCTGCCCAGCATTGGCGTGGCAATCTACAAGTTTGACGATACTTTTATGACCGGCGTCCGTCTTGCCATTGAAGAGGCCGCCAAGGATGTAGCAACCATTGAAACCGTTGACAGCCAGAATAACCAGGCCGCCCAGAATGACCAGGTTGACTTGTTCCTGTCCAAGGACCTGTCCGCCCTGGCCATCAACCCTGTTGACCGTACTGCCGCCGGCGTCATTATCGACAAGGCCATGGCGAAGGAAGTTCCCGTTGTTTTCTTCAACCGTGAGCCTCTGCCCGAAGATATGGCCAAGTATGACAAGGTGTACTACATTGGCGCCAAGGCTGAAGAATCAGGCACCATGAGCGGCCAGATCATTGTGGATTATTTTACTGCCAACAAGGATGCCGACAAAAATGGCGATGGTATCATCCAGTATGTTATGCTCAAGGGCGAACCCGGTCATCAGGATGCCGAGCTGCGCACCGAGTATTCCATTAAAGCCATCGAAGCCGCTGGCTTCAAAGTGGAAAAGGTAGCTGAAGATACCGCCATGTGGGACCGCGTAAAGGGTCAGGATAAGATGGCTGCTTTCCTTGCTGCTCATGGCGACAAGATCGAAGCCGTTCTGGCCAACAATGATGATATGGCTCTGGGCGCCATCGAAGCTTTGAAAGCTGCCGGCTACTTCTCCGAAGGCAAATACATGCCCGTTGTCGGCGTGGATGCTACTGCTCCAGCTTTGGCCGCTTTGAAGGAAGGCACTTTGCTTGGCACCGTGCTTAACGATGCTGTGAACCAAGGCAAAGCCACCCTTCTGCTGGCCGCCATCCTGGGCGCCGGTGAAGAAGTGACTGCCGAGAACTTCCCCTATGAAGTCACTGACGGAAAATATGTATGGGTTCCTTACCAGAAGGTAACCTTGGAAAACGCCGCTGATTTTGAGTAACAATCCAATTTTTTCGACCAGTTCAGGGGGGGAAGGGAAAGCATTTCCCTCCCTCCCATGTTTTTATATCTCTCCGTTTTAGTAAACGGGTAGGAGGCAGATGCTGTTGTCAGCTGAGCAAAATCACACATATGTACTGGAAATGTGCAGCATCAGCAAGGAGTTTCCCGGTGTCAAGGCGCTGGATGACGTGACGCTTAAGGTAAGACCCGGTACGGTCCATGCGCTGATGGGGGAAAACGGAGCTGGAAAATCCACGCTGATGAAATGCCTGTTTGGCATCTACCACCAAAGCAGCGGAGATATCCTGCTTGATGGCCGGAAGGTGAGCATAAACGACTCCAAGACAGCCCTTGATATGGGTATCGCCATGATCCATCAGGAATTGCACCCGATCCCCCACCGGAATGTGATGGACAATATATGGCTGGGAAGGTACCCCACCAAGGGTGTTTTGGTGGATGAAAAGCAGATGTATGCAAAAACCAAGGAGCTGCTTAAAGATTTGGAGATTACTGTGGACCCCAAAATGCAGGTGAAGAACCTGTCCGTATCCATGATACAGACCATAGAAATCGCCAAGGCCATCTCCTACAACGCCAAGATCATCATTATGGATGAACCAACCTCCTCGCTTACGGAAAACGAGGTCAAGCACCTGTTTAAGCTGATTCGGCGCATGCGGGAGCGTGGTGCTGCCATCATATACATTTCCCACAAAATGGAGGAGATACTGGAAATCTCAGATGAAGTCACCATCATGCGGGATGGCCAGGCGGTAGGCACCTGGCCGGCTGCCCAGCTGACCACGGACCTGATTATCTGCCGCATGGTGGGACGTGATTTGACCAACCGGTTCCCCCCCAGGGAGAATGTGCCGGGTCAACCCCTTTTGCGGGTGGAAAACCTGACAAGCCCCAATCCCCGTTCTTTCCGCGGTGTGTCTTTTGAACTTCGGCGCGGAGAGATACTGGGCGTGGGCGGCTTGATGGGTGCCCAGCGCACAGAGATGCTGGAGGCATTGTTTGGTCTGCGGGCAGTGAAGGAAGGCCGCGTGTACCTGGATGGGAAGGAAATCAAAATCGATTCGCCGCTTAAGGCCATGAAGCATGGCATGGCGCTGCTTACCGAGGAGCGCCGGGCTACCGGTCTATTTCCCATGCTAAGCGTGCTTGAAAACACTGTTATGGCAAAGATCAGATCGTATGTCAGAAGGCCTTTCTTTGCCCTGGATGAAGATCAAAGGGTAAAGGATACGGTGGATGCCATTGCCCAACTGAGGGTAAAAACCCCTTCCTTCCGCACCCTGATCAAGGACCTCTCCGGCGGCAATCAGCAAAAGGTGCTGCTGGCCCGCTGGCTGCTTATGGAGCCGGATATCCTGATTCTTGACGAGCCCACCCGGGGCATTGATGTCGGTGCAAAATATGAGATTTATACCATCATTGCAGATCTTGCCAAACGGGGAAAGAGCATCATTATGGTTTCTTCTGAAATGCCTGAATTGCTGGGCATGTCCGACAGGATCATGGTCATGTGCGAGGGCCGCTTGTCAGGTGTTCTTGCTGGTGGTGAGGCCACACAGGTGGATGTTATGCGGCTGGCCACCCAATTTTCTGTGTGATATGCTCCGGGGGAGCAGAGTTTAGACAAGGGATGGATGAAAGATGACTACGATCCCCGCTTTGACCCCTAAAAAGAAAGGTTCGCTGCTCAACGCTGCCCCCTTGCGCAGGGCAGTTACTGCAGTGCTTGCGCTGCTGGTGATATTCAGCTGCTTTTTTAGTTATATTTCCTACCCGGTGCCTATATATCCTGGGTACGACAACGCTGCGGCGGCTGCGCAGGCCCAGGCCGCTTATGAGAAGGACCTGGCTGCCTATCAGGACAATGTCAGGCTGCGAAGCGAAACCCGGGCAAACATCAATGATGTGCTGCAGCCTGCCAATGATGCTGCCAACGAAAAGCTGAATCAATGGAAGAGTGCTTCTCCGGTGGATGAGGCGGCGGTGGCCTTGGCCCAGGTAGAAGCGGATGCTGCCAAGGCTGCGCTGACGGAAGGCCGTAAGGTGATGTCCGGTTTACAAAACCTGATTGCACCGGTGCCGGTGCAAAATCCTGTACCTGCCGATGCCAATGTGCTCAAGTATGCCGATGATCTTGCCGCGGGCAAAGAAGCCACACCGCCCATGACCGTCGGTGATGTGAGCTTGATTGATACGGCGGAGGAAGTGATTGCTCTACACAACGTATCGGGCTTTGAGGTGATGGGGCGCAGCCTATCCGCCGCCAATGCCTTGGGCGCCATATGGACACTGATTCCCGGCGTAGCGCTCATCGGCATTCTTCTGGTACTTACATGGATGAATGCACCCCATACATACCGCAAGCTTGCTGCACTGCTGGGGGTGCTGCTGTACTGCTTCTCCGCCCTGCGCATAGAAACGGCGGGCGCAAAAGAGCTTGGTGCCATCGCCAGGGGATATTCCTTTGGTGCGGGCTACAGCATGGGTATCATCGCCAGTTTACTGCTGCTTTTAGGCACCATGTTTGAAGGCAAGGAGCTGGATTTGTCATGGAAGAGCCTTACACGGTTTGCTTCCGACAAGGCCATTTACCTGGTGCTGCTGGTGCTGGTTGGCGCAATTGCTGCAATTAACCCCAGGTTCCTGACTACCAGCACCTTTATCAATATTGTGCAGCAGTCCTCCACCCGTTTGATTATTGCCATGGGCATGAGCTTTGTTATCATCGGCACCGGCGGCGTTGATGTTTCAGCATGCCGGGTGGTGGGTTTGACAGCTGTTTTCTCCGCCTCCATGCTGCAAAATGCAGACTACTCCCGTCTTTTCTTCCCCGATTTGCCTCAACTGCCGGTGATTCTGCCGTTCCTGCTGGCGGTGTTTGTGGCGCTGTTGTTTGGTTTGCTAAACGGCGTTATTGTGGCAAAGCTCAATGTGCCGCCCTTTATTGCTACGCTAGCCACCATGGTCATCGTCTATGGCGCAAACTCTATTTACTTCAATATGCCTCCTAACAACAGCCAGCCCATAGGCGGCCTGCGGGAAGATTTTACGTATCTTGGCACTGGCAAGATCTATGGCTTTGTGCCCATCATTGTAATCATTGCTTTGGTGGTATGTTTCCTGGTGTGGTTCTTACAGAACAAAACGGTGTTTGGCAAAAATGTGTATGCCATTGGTGGAAACCGTGAGGCAGCCAAGGTTTCCGGTATCAATGTGCCGCTGACGGTGGTTGTGATCTTTGCCCTGGCAGCAGCACTCATTGGTATGGCCGGTGTTCTGGAAGCGGCTCGGACCGGCGGTGCCACCAATAACTATGGCGTGGGGTATGAGCTGGACGCCATCGCGGCTTGCGTGGTGGGCGGCGTTTCCTCCTCCGGTGGCGTGGGTACCGTTGGTGGCGTTGTGTCCGGCGTGTTCATATTCCAGGTTATCAACTATGGCCTGACTTTCATTGGCGTTGACCCTTACTGGCAGCAGATTATCAAGGGTATCATTATTGCCAGTGCTGTCGCCTTGGACATTCGCAAGTATGTGAATAAAAAATAGCAGCCGTTAAAAATACTGTCTCTATCTCCGGACTGTCTATCCTCCTAGACAGTCCATAGCGCAGGGGCCCGCTTTCTCCTTGGTGAAAGGGAGATAGCGGGCTTTTTTGATTATCAGAAAAATGCCCCGCTTTTCTATTCAAAAGCGGGGCTGGTATGTTTTATTTTGATTATATAGTACGCTCTTTGCCCATAAAGCAGCTGGCCAATGTGCCAGGACCGCAGTGGGCACCGATCACCGGACCCACCATGATGGTGCGGATCTCTTTGATAGTAGGTACCTTTTGGCGCAGGAGTTCTTCCAAGCGCTTGGCATCCTCCAGGCAATCAGCATGCATAATGATCAGTGTTTGACTTTCGGGATTTTCGATGATTTCGGCTGTGCGCTCTGCCAATATGCGCATGGCCTTTTTGCGGCCCTGTACCTTTTCTGCAGGCACGATCTTGCCGTTCTTGCCCATGACTACAATGGGCTTTAAGTCCAGCATGGTGCCCATGACGGCTGCGGTGCTGGAGATACGGCCGCCACGCTTTAGGTATTTTAAGTCTTCCACGGTTATCCATGCATGGGCGCGAAACTTGTTGGCTTCCACCCAGGCTGCGACTTCCTCCATGGATTTGCCCTGTTTGTAAAGATCAAAGGCCTGCAGGATGAGAAGGGTCTGGGCGGCAGAGATACTCATGGTATCCACAACCAGCAGCTTACGGCCGGGATACTTGGCCAGAAGTTCTTCCCTGGCGGCGTAGATGTTATGAATGGTGGCGGACAGCTGACTGGAAAAGGCCAGGAACAGGATGTCACGCCCTTCTTTGAGATAAGGCTCGAAATACTCCAGGTAGGCTGCGGTGGGAAGCAGGGATGTTACCGGAGCAGCGCCGGCACGCATTTTGTCAAAGAATGCCTTGGGATCACTGTCACGGCCCATATCATCAAAGTATTCTTTGCCGTCGATCATGTAGGGCATACGAACCACGGGAATCTGCATTTCATCTGCTTGTGTATAGTGCAGGTCGCTGTCGGAATCTGTCATGAAAACGTAGTCCATATCGGCGTCCTCCCTGAAAAAAATGGATCTGGAAAAATGCATATAATCTATAGTATTGTATCTTGATTTACCTAAAAATGCAACCAATGTCGTATTGGGGGCGTGAGCGGGCTGCTTGGCCTGTTTCTGGTTGAGAGAAGGCATGGCTGCTCTGTGATAAATCAGTGATGGAATGATACCGCCAGATCGTTATAATAGTATGGCTGCTATGTGTGTTTATCATCATAGTAACGCTTATGGAAGAGTCTTCCTGGCTGCTGAAACTTGCGAAGCTGGGGCAAATGTTGTAAAATGGTTATCTAACTTAAAGGAGGTGCAGTCATGAAACGTATATACCGCATCGTGACTTTACTGATGGCTTTCATGCTTGTTTTCAGCCAGCAGGCGCTGGCCGAGGAAACAGCGTACATGGGAGCGCAGATTATACCTGTGAAGACGGATAACGCATATGGCAGCGTAAGCTATCCCGTGTTGCAGGGGCATGAGGATGCTTTTGTGCAAACGGCGATCAATAGCACCATATTTGAAAAGGCACAGATACAGACCCGCCTTGATACATTAAACAACCTAGCAGAGGGCGGATGGGGACTTGTTGTAAGCTATCAATCTGCCATTTCCGGCAGTGTACTGTCTGTAGCCGTCTCCGCTTACGGTGAGATGGAAAACGGACGGATGGGGCATACGTATACAGCGCTGAGCTTTGATATGGCCACCGGAAGGCAGCTTACGGCGGAGGATCTGTTTTCGGATGCCGAGGGTGCATTTGCACGCATGGAAGAAATAATGGAGAACGATGTGCAGCCCATACTTTCCGGGTATACGGAAAACAATGAACTTACCCCAGTGCCCAGGGATAATTTTTATATGACCGATGATTATGTCACCTTTTATTATCCCGAGGATCAATTTTCCATGCTCTCAGGCTACAGCGGCGGTGCATCCTTTGGTTATTATGAGCTTGTTGAATATCTGAACCTGTCGGAAGACGGTGTGCTCTATGGTATGGGTGCGGCAGATTCGCTGGAAATGACAGATAATACGGCGAGCTTGATTAACCAGGCTGTGACAGCAGGTACTTTGCCAGGCGTAGGTGCCAAGATTGGTGACTCTCTGATACAAAGGCTCAATGAATACCGTCTTTTGGTGGATCCCGACTATTACCCTGGCGGCCGCTTCTTTGAAGTAGAAGCACCGGAGTTTCGCAGCATATGGCTTTTGACCGACGCTCTTACCGAATCGTATGACGCAAGCCAGGTGCTGGGCATCCGGGCGGATAGGTTGAATTTGTATGGCATCCGCACCGGGATCACCACGATTGAGGAATGGCGGGAAGCTTTGGGACAGCCGGAAAGCACCCTGGAGATGGACGAATCCATGGCTTCTGACTACCGCTTGCCCCCGGGCACCAGCGATTACTACACCTTTGGCGGCAACAAATTGCGCCTGCATGCCGATGAAACAGGCGTACTGGTAAGCGTTCAGCTTGGCAGGTAATATGTAAATAAATCCCGGAGGGAACAATGCAAAAGCAAAAGGGAAAGGTAACGAAAAAAAAAGCCCCGGTCTATTCATCCGAGGCCTTGCTTTTGCGTACCGTTTTGGGCATCGTGCTGATTGCACTTGGTGGATTGGGTTTTGTTTCCGTTTTTTCTACCATAGACAGCGCCGTTTTCAAATATATGCGTCCGGTGGTCCAAGGCCTGGCCGGCGGACTTTGCCTGCTACTCCCTGCCTTTTTTGTTTGGGCAGGGGGACTTGTTGCCTTTTCGGCCAGAAAGAAAATCAAGATAAGAACTTTTCTGTTATCCTTCTCCATCTATATGTGCATGCTGGCGCTGATTGTGCTGGTGTCGCGCCACCCTGACAACCATACATCATACGTTGATTATCCCCTTATGGAATACATCAAGATTGCCAACATGCGGCAAACTTTCGGCAATGGTGAAGGGTTTTGGGATTACATCAGCCGGGCATACCAGCTGTGCAGCCCAAGGGGGGAAAGCGGCGGTGCCCTGGGCATGCTGCTGGCTTGGCCTTTGTATAAGGGCCTTGGAACAACCGTGAGTGTGGGGCTGCTGGGCATTGCCATTCTTGGCCTTTTGATATTGCTATCCAAGCTAGATGTCAAGGCCATGGCCTTTAACTTGCGGGAACGCTCTGGTGAAAGAAGAGAAGCTAAGGAGCAGGCAGCCATGCAACGCCAGGCGGAGGAAGAGGAATGGCGGCGTCAGGAAGCCCAGCGACAGGCGGCTGCCCGTGCTCAAAGCAATCTGGCACCTGCCTATCAGCGCAGAGGCGGACCCATGCAGCCTGCGGTAAACAATGCACCAGTATACCGCGGCCCGGAATTGTATGACGAAACCATCGCACCTATGGATGAGGCTGGCAGTGCGCCTATGGATGTGGCTGGCGCTATGAAGCGGGCCAAGGGGCGAAAAGTCGTAGAGCCCCCACCGCCACCTGTCTATACCCCGCCTAAACCCAAGGAGGACGATCTGCCTTGGGAGGAGGATCCGGTTACCGCCAAGGAGCTGGACAGCAGCCGCAGCATTTTAAAGCCCTTGCGATTCCCAGGGCGAAAGGATGCTCCTCCCGAAGCCAGGACGCTGGACTTCCCGGATGTAAAGGTGCCAAACATGCAGCCGGAGCAGCGCATGAGCGGGAAGCGTTTTGATGAACCCGAGCTGAAGCTTCCGCCTGAAAAAACGAAAAAATCCCAGCAAATGAGCATGCAGCTGCCGCCCCCTTATGCCTATCCCACCCTGGAGATGCTGAAAATTCCCCGGAAGTCTCAGACAGATACCCGGCTGGAGGATCAGCAGCGTGCCCAGATACTGGAGGAGACACTGCAAAGCTTTGGCATCAGTGCCCAAGTAAAGCATGTAACCCATGGTCCTACTGTCACCCGCTTTGAACTGGAGCTTGCATCGGGCATTAACGTTAAGCGCATTACCAGCCTGACTGATACCATTGCCTTGAATCTGGCAGCAGGCGGCGTCCGTATTGAGGCCCCCATCCCCAACAAAGCACTGGTGGGGGTTGAAGTGCCCAACCGGGAGATTATCAGCGTTTCCCTTCGGGAGGTGCTGGAAAGCGATGAGATGAACCGGGACGAATCGCCCCTGTCTGTAGCCCTTGGTAAGGATATTGCCGGGCTGCCGATTATTTGCGACTTGGCGAAAATGCCTCACCTTTTGATTGCAGGTGCAACCGGCAGCGGTAAATCCGTGTGCATTAACAGCATCATCGTCAGCCTTTTGTTCCGCACCTCACCCAAGCAGGTACGTATGCTTTTGATCGACCCCAAGGTGGTGGAGTTGCAGTGCTACAACGGCATCCCCCATCTTTTGACCCCTGTGGTCAGTGACCCCCACAAGGCTGCCGGAGCCCTTACCTGGGCGGTGCAGGAGATGATGGAGCGCTATCAAAAGTTCAAGGAGCGCAACGTCCGCGGCATCAGCGGCTACAACGCAGCCCTCATGGAAGGCGAAGAGGCCATGCCCCGTATTGTGATCATCATCGACGAATTGGCCGACCTGATGATGGCCAGCAAACGGGAGGTGGAAGAATCCATTTGCCGTATCGCCCAGCTGGCCCGGGCTGCAGGCATACACCTTGTGGTTGCCACCCAGCGCCCTTCGGTGGATGTGATTACGGGCCTGATCAAAAACAACCTGCCATCCCGTATCGCTTTTGCTGTAGCTTCCGGTACCGATGCCCGCACCATTATGGAGCGGGCAGGAGCCGAAAAGCTGCTGGGCAAGGGTGACATGCTCTACGCACCTGCCGGAGCACTGGCACCCATGCGCGTGCAGGGCTCCTTTGTGTCCGATGATGAGGTGATGAAGGTTACCGACTTTGTACGGGCCCACTCTACGCCGGATTATGACCCCAACGTTCAGGAAGTGCTGGACCAGACCAATTCGCCCTCCAATATGGGGGCAGATATGGCCGACTCCACCGGAGATGATGGGGACACCCTGGACGAGCTTTTATCACAGGCCATTGAAATGGCCATCGTGGAAGGACAGACATCCATTTCCATGCTGCAAAGAAAAATGCGTATCGGCTATGCACGGGCAGGCCGTCTCATTGATGAAATGACAAAACGCGGTATCATCAGCCAGGCTGCAGGTGCAAAACCCAGAAAGGTGCTAATTTCTCAGGAAGAGTTTGAACGTATGGATTTTTCATAAGATAAAGGCATGAAGCCGGAGGGTATGCTATGAGTGCTAGGATACGTGATCTAAGGCCCGTATTGCACTTTACACCGGAAAAAGGCTGGATCAATGATCCCAACGGATTGGTGTATGACGGGAAGCAGTACCATCTTTTTGCTCAGCACAACCCCGGCGATATTGTCTGGGGCCCCATGCACTGGCTGCATGCGATAAGCAACGACCTTATCAGCTGGCGGGAAGTGGGCATTGCCTTGTATCCCAATGCTGCGGGCACCATCTTTTCCGGCAGCGCCGTTATTGACAAAGACAACACCGCCGGCTTTGGTCATGGAGCCATGGTGGTGGTGTATACCCATCATGGAGAAAGCGAAAATCAATGCCTCGCCTATTCATTAGATGGCGTTCAGTTTGAGCATTATCAGGGTAATCCGGTCATCCAAAACCCTGGTATCAGGGATTTTCGAGATCCCAAGGTCTTTTGGTATGAAAAGGGCGGCTGCTGGGTGATGGCGCTTGCTGCCGGGGATTGCATTGCATTTTACCGTTCATACGACTTGAAAACATGGGAAAAGACCGGTGCCTTTGGCAAGAAGGAAAACCGGTATGGGCATGTGTTTGAATGCCCGGACCTGTTTATGCTCACCGGGCCGGATGGTCGGGAACATTGGGTGCTGCTGACCAGCATGGTTGCTGAGCCGGATATGGGTGGAAGCCGGATGCAGTATTTCATTGGTTCCTTTCATGGGGAGACATTTTTGCAGGATGTAGATGCTGGGGAAACGCTGTTTGTGGATGCTGGGATGGACAACTATGCCGGTGTCACCTTCAGCGGAACAGCGGATAAGGTTTATATGGGCTGGGCGGTAAGCCCCGTGTATGCGGGCAGGGTACCTGCAAAGGGATACAGGGGCCAAATGACGCTGCCACGCCGCTTGAAGCTCGTTACAGCAAAGGCCGGGCTGAGGCTGGCAGCAGAGCCTTTACTTGCCGGATCGAATTTTTCTATGGTGACTGATGGCGGCACGTTGCCTACTGGTGCTTTTGAGCTGCAAATCAAAGCGGAAGGTCCTTTTGAAGTGACGTTGCATAACGATATTGGTGAAGAGCTGCGCTTTGGGCTAGGCGATGACGGCTGTATTTTTACCGACCGGACCAAGGCTGGCGAAACAGGATTTGATCCTTGGTATGAATCGGCCATGTACAGCATCACAAACACCCATCGGAGGCTTGAAGGGCCTTTTGACTTGCGTCTGATCTTGGATCAAACCATTGCAGAGCTTTATGCCGATCAAGGCACCTATGTAAATACCATGCTTGTTTATCCCAAGCAAGCGTATACACACGTTTGCATCAAGGGACAGGTATCTGTTCAGAAGGCTTCCTTGTAAAAGGGGGGCCTTTTATGCTTGGGAACAAAAGAAAGGGGAATGCCCTTTGACAGCACTTATCAAAAATGGATTGATTGTGGATGGAACGGGGGAAAAGGCATATGCTGCCGATCTTTTCATCCGGGATGGGCGCATTACGGCCATCGGAAAAATGGAAGATGCCCAGGCCGATGTGGTCGTAGATGCCGCCGGTAAATGCGTTGCGCCGGGGTTTATTGACGCCCACTCCCACAACGACTGGTTTGTACTCAGGGAAGACAAGGAACGCTTCTTTGCACCCTTTGTCCATCAGGGCATTACCACCCAGGTGACGGGCAACTGCGGCTTTTCTCCCTTTGGATTTGATGCGGACTCCAAGCATTTGCATTTGCTGGGCAGCGGGCTTTTTTCGATTTCTGATCTGCAGCATGGCAGCGATCCCAACCTTAATGGCTTTGCAAAAAAGGTAAATGGGCTGCCATTAAACATTGTGCCGCTTTATGGGCATATGAGCGGTCGGATCTCCATCAGCGGGTATGAAAACAGATCTCTTAATGAGAAAGAACTGGATCATTTGGATGAGCTGATGGAGCAGGCGCTTTTGGATGGCGCTGCAGGTATCTCCCTGGGGCTGATGTATGAACCAGACCGGTACGCGTCTTATGAGGAGCTCAAGCGCGCAGCCAGCGTGGCGGCCAGGCACAACAAAATTCTCAGCGTTCACGCCAGAGCTTGTTCGGCGGTATCTACCTCCTACCAGCCGCCGGTGGGGGGCCGTGCCCATAACCTTCGGGCACTGGATGAAATGGTGAATATCGCAAGGGAAACCGGTGTGAAGGTCCAGTTTTCCCATCTCATTTTCGTAGGCTCAAAAAGCTGGAAGACAGTGGATGAAACCCTTCAAATCATTCGCAAGGTCAATGAGGAAGGGCTGGAGTTCATGTATGATTCCTATGCCATGACCTATGGGGCATCGGTAATTACGGTAATCCTTCCGGCATGGTACCTGGCGCTGGATCCTGCCCAGCGCCGTACCCCTGCTACCCGTATGCGCATCGCCTTGGAAATCGGTGTTACCAAGCGGCTGCTGGGGTTTGACTTTTCCGATATTGTCATGGCCTGGGTCAAGGAAGGCTATGAACATCTTTGCGGCAAAAGCGTGAAGGAAATTGCCAAGGAATGGGGCATAAGCGACCTTGCAGCATACCTTCGGCTGGTGGACATAAGCGAGGGCTGCGGCAGGGTGCTGATGCACAAGTACCTGACGGAGGACATATTGCAGCGGCTGATGGATGACCCCAAATGCCTGTATATGACCGATGCATGGGTGGAGGAGCAGGGTATGCAGAACCCGGCCTGCTTTTCCTGCTTTCCGGAGTTTTTACGCCGGGGCAATGCCCGGGGCACCCTGGAGATGACGGTGCGGCAGATGACCGGAGCAACGGCGGATCGTTATGGCTTAATAGAGCGCGCCCTTTGGCATGGAAGCTGTTTTCATTGCAGGACAGCGGGTGCTGCGTGAGGGTGAATGGGTGAAAACCAATTTGGGCCGCATCTTACTTAAGGGGAAATAAGCTTTGGCGTACCTGCAGATTCTTTGGGGAGGATTGCAACGTATCTTCTTTTTTCAAAGAAACCCCATCCTGGCCTTGACATCCCTCATTCCCCATTGTATAATGCCCCCATATCCGGCGAAGATGGGAAGAGTAGCCTGTTTCCGGCATCAAGAGAGAGGAGCCATGGGCTGAAAGCTCCTTTGCCAAGGGACGGGGGAACGACACCCCGGAGCTTCCTGCCAAAAGCAGGCGGTTATCCCCCGTTACAGGGATATGAGTGGAAAAGGTTCAGGCCTTTTCAAGCGGGGTGGCACCACGAAGATGTGAAATTCGTCCCATGCAGATGCATGGGGCTTTTTTGTATCTTCAGGTGATCTGCCTGGAAAGGGGGCTCAACTATTCTATGGAAATCAGATACGCAACCTGGGACGATATTCCCGGCATGGGCCGGGTATATGTGGATACCTGGAAGGCGGCCTATCAGGGCATGATTCCCCAGGAATTTTTGCATGAGCTGACTTATGAAAGCTGGGAGGAACGATACCGCAGCCGGTTTTCCAAAATGGAAGGCTATCATGTGGCAGTGCTGACACTTGATGAGAAGATCATTGGTGTAACGAGCTTTTCAAGGTCCAGGGATGAAGACCTGCCGGAGGGTTTTGCGGAGATCGTATCCATTTATGTGCTGCCTGATTACTGGCATATGGGCTATGGGAAGCAAATGCTTGCATGGGCTGCGGATGAAATAAAAAAGCTGGGCTTTGGGGATTGCGCTTTGTGGACGCTGGAGGATAACCATCGTGCTCAAAGGGCGTATGAACGGTTCGGCTTTGAGAAAGACGGTGCCCGCAAAAGCCAGGATTTCAGCGGAACACCGGTTTGGGAAGTTCGTTACCGCAAAAAGCTTTAAGTGGAAATCTTCTAAGGCATGTCCTCTTAGGTACATGCATGAGATATGAGGAGGAAAGAAAGATGTTGACACAAGCACCCAGGGGCACCAAGGATGTGCTCCCCAAAGAAAGCGGCCGCTGGCAGGCGCTGGAGGCCGTTATGCGGGATGCCGCTGCCATGGCGGGATACCGGGAGATACGCACGCCGGTTTTTGAACATACGGAATTGTTTTTGCGGGGCGTGGGGGATACCACAGACATTGTGCAAAAAGAAATGTATACCTTCAAGGATAAGGGAGACCGCTCCATTACACTAAAGCCCGAGGGTACGGCGGGGGCTGTTCGGGCGCTGATTGAGCACAGCCTGTATGCCGATGTGCTGCCGGTAAAAATGTACTACCTCAACGCGCCGATCTTCCGGTATGAAGCACCGCAATCCGGCCGGTATCGTGAACACCATCAGTTTGGCTTGGAATGCTTCGGCGCCCAGAACCCTTCGGTGGATGCGGAGCTGATTACCCTGGCCTACCGCATGATCGAAAAGCTTGGAGTTACCAACCTTACCGTCAACATCAACAGCATTGGCTGCCCCAAATGCCGCCCCAATTACCATGCACGGCTGAAAGAGTTCTTGGCAGGCAAGCTCAGCGACTTATGCGGCTCCTGCAAGGAGCGCTTTGAACGCAATCCCTTAAGGGCCCTTGACTGCAAGGAGGAAAAATGCCAGCGGCTTGTTAAGGATGCCCCCAATATGCTGGATATGCTGTGCGATGAATGCGGCGATCATTTTTCCAAGCTGCAGCAATACCTTGCCACTGCCGGGCTGCCCTATGCTGTGGACAGCCGCATTGTTCGTGGGTTGGATTATTACACTAAAACAGTGTTTGAGCTGATTATCGCAACGCCAAACGGCAACCTGACGGTCTGTGGCGGCGGGCGGTATGACCGGCTGGTGGAAGAACTGGGCGGTCCCTCTATGCCGGGTGTTGGATTTGGCATGGGCATTGAACGTCTGCTGATGCTGCTGGAAAGCCAAAACGTTGCGCTTGATGTGGGTCGGCAAGTGGATGTATATGTGGCCTCTCTAGGCGATGATGCCAAGCTGCCTGCCTACAAGCTGATGCTTGCTTTGCGGGAGGCCGGAATCAAGGCCGAATGCGATCACATGGGCAGGAGCTTAAAAGCACAATTCAAGTATGCCGATAAGCTGCAAACCCCCTTCATTGCCATATTGGGGGGCGATGAGCTGCAAAAGGGTGTTGTAAAGGTACGGGATATGAGCACCCGGGAAGAGAAGGAAATACCCATCGATCAAGCGGCTCAAGAAATCAAATCGCTGCTGTAAATGCAGCAAGATGGTAATAGGCTTAAAAGTTGATTGCGGCCGGAAGGTCTGCCGCAAATTTGGGAGGAGAAATTTTATGGCGGAGTTCTTGGGCGGTTGGAAGCGCAGCCATATGTGCGGTGACATTCGCGAAACCATGGTGAATCAGGAAGTAACGCTTATGGGTTGGGTGCAGCGGTCCAGAAACCTGGGGGGCATACTGTTTGTGTGGCTTCGGGACAGGGCCGGTATTGTGCAGGCGGTGTTTGACGTAAACACCTGTGATGAAAAAACCTTCAGCCTGGCCGGGGAGCTGCGAGGCGAATTCGTAGCCGCTGTCAAGGGAACGGTCGCCCTTCGGGCAGAAAATGCCATCAACAAAGACATGCCCACCGGCAAGGTGGAGGTTCTGGTCAAGGAACTGAAAATCCTCAATCGCGCCGACACCCCGCCCATCTATATTGATGACGATGCCAAGGAATCAGAAGCCCTGCGCCTTAAGTACCGCTATCTGGACCTGCGCCGTCCATCCATGCAGGACATGCTGCGCTTTCGGCATAAAGTGGTGTCTACACTCCGTAATCACATGGACTCTGAAGGGTTTGTGGAGGTGGAAACTCCGATTCTTACCAAATCCACGCCGGAAGGGGCGAGAGATTATTTGGTGCCTGCCCGGGTAAAGCCCGGTACCTTTTATGCGCTGCCCCAGAGCCCGCAAATTTACAAGCAGCTATTGATGCTGTCGGGCATGGACCGGTATTATCAGGTGGCACGCTGCTTTAGGGATGAAGATGGCCGTGCCGACAGGCAGCCGGAATTTACGCAGTTTGACATGGAAATGTCTTTTATTGAGCCGGAGGACATTCAGGGCGTTGTAGAACGTGCTTATCAAACCGTGTTTCGTGAGCTTATGGGCATTGATATCGCCCTGCCACTGCCCCGTATGACCTGGAAGCATGCCATGGATACCTATGGCAGCGATAAGCCGGACACAAGGTTCGAGCTGCCCATATCCGACGTCAGCGAAACAGTGGAGGGCTGCGGCTTTACGGTGTTTGAAACTGCTTTGGCAGAAGGCAAGCGCGTAGTGGCCATCTGTGCAAAGGGTGCTGCTGACAAGCTGTCCCGCAAGGACATGGATGCTCTTTCTGAATATGTGAAAACCTACCATGTGAAGGGGCTTGCCTGGGCCGCCCTGCAAAACGACGGCACGATTCGCTCATCTTTTGCCAAGGCTATGGCAGGGGACAGCATGCAAAAGCTGCTGGACCATATGGGCGCTGAAAAGGGCGATGCGCTGTTTGTTATTGCTGATAAAAAATTCGTAGCACTAACCGCCATGGGCCAGCTGCGCCTGAAGCTGGGTGCACAGCTGAACCTCATTGACCGCAGCAAGTACAACCTGTTCTGGGTAACAGAATTCCCCCTCTTGGAGTGGAGTGAGGAAGACAACCGATTCTCCGCCATGCATCATCCCTTCACCAGCCCCATGGATGAAGACTTTGCGTACATGGAAACAGATCCCGGCAGGGTCAGGGCCAAGGCATATGACCTTGTCATGAATGGCATCGAAATGGGTTCGGGAAGCATCCGCATTCATGCCAGTGATTTGCAGGAGCGTATGTTCACACTGCTGGGCTTTACCAAAGAGGAGGCCTGGGCTCGCTTTGGCTTTTTGCTGGAGGCCTTCAAATATGGTACTCCACCCCACGGCGGCTTTGCCTTTGGCATTGACCGGCTGGTGATGATACTAAAAGGTGCGGAAAGCCTGCGGGATGTGCTGGCCTTCCCGAAAATTCAAAATGGCTCCTGCCTAATGATGGATACCCCGGCATCGGTGCATGAAGAGCAGCTGAAGCTTTTAAAGATCAAGACAGAGGCGTAATGGAGCCAGGGGAATCTTGTATTCTGAACGTTTCCCCATAAATACCTTCGCACGAAACCGACGGTTAGTCCCTGCGAAAACTACAGCACTTGTCGCTGGTTTTCGATCTGTAGTTGGAGGGTTTTAACCCTTAACACCTCCCAAAAATTTTTGACAGTCTGTGCCCCCTGAAGAGGGGGCTTTTTTGCTTTCCTCAAATGAGCGAGGGTATGTCCAAGCGCGATAGGGGGAAAATGCTCCTATGGACGAATATCCGGGGCATAGCTTCTGGTTGTCAAGCAGAACGAAATCTGATATACTAAGCCGTAACCGCAAGGAGGTGCGTTTTGGTATGCCTTCAAAGAAAGACAATCTTCCCCTGAACGTGGAAAAAGATATCGAGACAACTGGACCTGGTACCATTACATACGCCAACGAGGTCATTGCCATCATTGCCGGTGTAGCAACTGGTGAGGTTGAGGGCATTGCCGGCATGAGCGCCAGTGGCGGAATTTCCGACATACTGGGCCGAAACAGGAACATCACCAAGGGCGTTAAGGTAGAGCTTGGCACTGAGGAAACATCGGTGGACCTGTACATCATCGTGGAATACGGTACGCCGATACAAAAGGCTGCTCACGACGCCCAGGAAAATGTCCGCAAGGCCATTGAGACCATGACAGGCCTTCGTGTCGTCCGGGTGGATGTGCACGTACAGGGCGTAAGCTTTGAAAAGGAAAACAAAGCACTGGAAAAGGGCATGGAGAGTGCAGCCCTGGCCAGCGGCGAGGTTTTCCAGAAGGCGCCGACACCCAAGGCAGAAGATTTAAAGCCAGAGTCTGCCCCTGTGGCTGCTGCCAAGGTAGAATTGGTGGATGAGCCTAGCGTGCCGGAGACCGAAATCGAAACCGATGAGCTTGCTGATGAGCTGGATAGAGAACTTGCGGCGGATGAAGATCTGCCCGAGGATACGCAAGCTGATCAAGCATCTTATGAGGAAGCTAACGAGCAAAAGCCGGAAGAAGATAAGGAATAAAACCTAACCGGCAGGCTCATCCTGCCGGTGGCTTTTGTTTTGCCGGCAGGCGCTTTATATAAGGGAGGTGCAGTGCCTTGAAGCTGCGTTTCTGGGACCGCCTATTGTCAGCCCTGGAAGGGCTGTTGATGATCGCCACAGGGCTTGTATTCTTCCTATGGGCCGCCAAAGGAATTCCCGCTGCTTGGCTGGAGGTATTAACCGCCAAGGAAGTAAGCCGCGTTCTGTTCTTTTCGGCCCTTGGTGTCGGTGCGCTTTTAACACTGCTTGGTATGCACAGCATTTCCATACTGTTCCGCCGCAATCGGAAGAAGGGTTTTGTGGTGCAAAAAACGGAGCATGGCGATTTAAGCATCTCCATTCATGCCATGGAAAACCTGGTGCAAAAGTGCATTGACAAGCATCAGGAGCTGACAGTAGTCAGCAACCGTATCGCCAATACCCGGGACGGTGTGATAGTTGACCTGCGCATCGGCCTGGCCAACGGGGTCAGCATACCGCTGGTGGTCAGTACGCTGCAAAAGCAGATCAAGCAATACATAACGTCCTGTTCTGGGATTGATGTCAAGGAAGTCAAGGTAGAGGTGGAGACTGCCAACATTAAGGCAGAAAACTGCCCCTATGCCTTGCCGGATGCGCTGCTTCCCTCCGGTATGCCAGTAAAGCAGGCAGCCGAAGAACCAAAGCAGCCTAAAGCTGGGGTACCTCAGGCGTACCAGCAGCCGGTGCAACCTGCTGCACAACCAGTTCAGCCAGTTCAGCCTGCTCCGCAGCCCCATTATCCGCAGCCGGTACAGCCGGCAGCCCAGCAGGCGCCAGCCCCCAAGGCTCCGCCAGCTCCCAAAAGGCAGCAGGAGCACAAGCGGGGATATCAAGCTCCTCAAACACAGTTCCATCCCAATCAACCGGGGCACCAGCAGGTGTATAAGGTTCCGGCAGATTTGAAGGGGCCGGTATTCCCAGGGGCGGCCAATGAGGATAAAAAGCGCCCGCTGCATCAGCGGTTATTTGGACATAAAGAGCAGCCGGCCATCGTGCCAATGCCGCCGGAGCTTACAAAAAAAGCAGAGGTTCACGGTTTGAAAGAAGATCCCGCAAAGCAAGAGACACAAAAGGAAGAAGCCACCGATATCCGGGAGGAGACTGGCAATGAAGAACGTTGAGGAGCTTCTCAAGGAACTGTTTAAGCCAGGCACGCCCCAGTATGGTATCCTTTGGGGCGTCGTATTTGTGTTGCTGGCGATACTGCTTCTGACCATCGGTTTCTGGAAAACACTTTTTCTTGTAATTTTGTTTTTGTTGGGCATGTTTGTAGGTGCAGTGAAGGATAAGGAAGCCTTTATCAAAAATCTGATAAATAAAATATTTCCTCCCCGGCGTGATGGCTGATAGGGGAATGAACAGAACGGAGTGCTGATCTATGGCGCGTACGACCGCACGGGCGGCGGCGATGCAAATGGTATACGAGCGGCTGCTGGGTGGCCAGGGCGGCGATGAAACGCTGGATTTGGTGTATGAACATATGGGGCAAGGCGTGGAAGACAAGCCTTCTGCCGATGACCAGGCATACATTGAAGACGTGCTTCATGGCGTTTATGCTCATCAAGGCCAGATAGACCAGAGCATACAGGAATTTAGTGTGGATTGGTCCTTGGATCGCATGGCCAGGGTCGATCTGACCATTTTGCGTTTGGCTGTCTATGAAATTCTCTTCCGAAGCGATGTGCCGGGAAGCGTTGCCATTAATGAAGCGGTGGAGCTTGCAGGCAAGTATTCTGATCCCTCAGGCGGTCGCTTTATCAACGGCGTGCTGGGGTCAGTACTGAGGAAGAAAGAGGCGGCTGAGCGCAAGTGAAGGCCATTATTGGGCTGGATACAAGCTGTTATACCACGTCTGTGGCGGCGGTGGATGAATCAGGGCAGGTTATTGCCAGTATCCGCAGACTGCTGCCTGTTCCCATGGGGCAGCGGGGGCTGAAGCAGAGCGATGCAGTATTTATTCATGTGCGGCAGCTTCCGGAGCTGTTAGAAGAGATGGGAGCAGCTGTCCGCGGGTATGAGATCGCGGCCATCTGCGCCTCCAAAAAGCCTAGGGACGGGGAAGACTCCTATATGCCTGTGTTTTTAGCAGGGGATGCACAAGGGCGCGGCCTGGCCGCTCTTTTGAACATCCCCTGCTTTGCAGCATCTCACCAGGCGGGGCACGTTCGGGCGGCATTGGTCGATTCGGGGCTTGATGCCCCTTCTTTCCTGGCGGTGCATCTATCTGGGGGAACCACCGAGGTACTGGCCGTTGACGGGGATGCTATCCAGTGCATCGGCGGAACGCTGGATTTGCATGCCGGGCAGCTGGTGGACAGGATTGGTGTTATCCTGGGCCTGCCCTTTCCCTGCGGACCCCACCTGGAGGAACTGGCAGTAAAGGGACAAGCCCAAAGCCTGCTCAAGGCCAGTATGGCCAATAAGGACCTTCACTGCCATCTATCCGGTGCTGAGACCAAGGCGACACTCCTTTTGAAAAGCGGTGAGATTACACCGGAGGATGCTGCGGCGGAGGTATACGATTTTCTGGCCCGTACTGTAGCCAGGCTAATTTCGGCTGCCGGGCGGCAGTCAAGGATGGATAAGGCACTGGTAGCCGGCGGTGTGGCATCCTCAAAGCTATTTCGCAAGCTGCTGATGCAAAGGCTTGCAAAGCTTGACCGTGGTATGAAGATCTATTTCGGTCAGCCTGCCTATTCCGGCGATAATGCGGTGGGCGTGGCGCTGTTAGGGCTTAGGCAATACAAAAAACAGCTAGGCTAAAGATTAGGTTATTGCTATGGGATAGTGATGACATATTGTAAGGGTTGCAATGAAGGGTCGATCACCCTTCATAATATTGTACCGACCTGCATTTCCGGTCGGGTTATAGGAAAGGGTGAAGGTATGGCAGCACAGTTGATTGACGGAAAACTGCTTTCCAGGTCGGTGAAGGAGCAACTTGCCAAAGAAACAGAAGAATTAAAAGCGTCTGGCGTTACGCCCGGACTTGCAGTGATCCTGGTAGGGGAAGATCCCGGCAGCCAGATCTATGTGCGCAACAAGGAAAAAGCATGCCAGGAAATCGGCATTGCCTCCACGGTGCTGCGCCTGCCGGAGACCACCACCCAGCAGGAGCTGGAAGATTTGATCCATCGATTTAACAATGACGAAAGCATCGATGGCATCCTGGTCCAGGTACCCCTGCCCCGGCATATGAACGAGGCTGCGGCCCTTTCCCTGATCAAGCCTGAAAAAGATGTAGATGGCTTTCATGTGGTGAACATGGGCAACCTTTTTGGCGGCATGGAGACCATTGTGGCCTGTACCCCCAAAGGGGTGATGGAGATGATCCATTCCACCGGTATTAACGTGGCCGGTAAGGAGGCCGTGGTGGTGGGCCGCAGCAACAATGTAGGAAAGCCCATAGCCATGCTGCTTCTTGCGGAAAATGCCACAGTAACCATGTGCCATTCCCGCACCAAAGACCTTGGGGCCCATACGAAACGGGCAGATATCCTGGTGGCGGCGGTGGGCCGTCCTGGGATGATCACCGGTGATATGGTAAAGCCAGGCGCCATGGTGATTGATGTGGGTATCAATCGGGTGGAGGGCAAAGTGGTGGGGGATGTGGACTTTGCTTCTGTTAAAGAGGTGGCAGCCTATCTATCACCCGTACCCGGCGGCGTGGGTCCCATGACCATTGCCATGTTGATGTCCAATACACTGCAGATTGCCAGAAAGCGCCTGTAGGATTGCAATGAAAACCTATGACGGCGTATTGACCGTATATGATTTAAATGAATATGTCAGGCGAAGCCTTGCGGCTGATCCCATGCTGCAGGGCATGCGCTTAAAAGGCGAGATCAGCAACTTCAAACGCCACACCTCCGGCCACTGGTACTTTTCCTTGAAGGATGAGCAGGCACGCATTAACTGCGTTATGTTCCGCCAGCATAACTTTTCGGTACGCCTTTCGCCCAGGGACGGCATGCAGGTGGTGCTCACCGGCAGCGTGGGGCTATATCCCAGGGATGGCAGTTACCAGTTTTATGCCGAGGGCATGCGGGAAGACGGACTGGGCGACTTGTTCGTGCGCTTTGAGCAGCTGAAGGCGAAGCTGCAAAAGGAAGGCCTGTTCGATTCAGCCCGCAAGCGCCCCCTTCCGCTGCTGCCAAATAAGGTGGGCATTGTCACATCCCGTACCGGGGCAGTGATACAGGATATCGCAAGGGTCACCTGGCGGCGGCACCCAGGCATGAATCTTCTATTGTACCCTGTAAAGGTCCAGGGGGAAGGTGCGGCTCAGGAAATCGTTAAAGGCATTGAGGCCCTTGGCAAAACGCATGGAGTATCCGTGATTATTGTCGGCCGGGGCGGCGGTTCCATGGAGGATTTGTGGGCCTTTAATGATGAGGCTGTGGCCAGGGCCATAGCAGCTTGCCCTGTTCCGGTGATATCTGCCGTAGGCCATGAAACCGATTTTACCATTGCCGATTTTGCGGCGGATGTCCGGGCATCTACCCCTTCCCATGCGGCGGAGATGGCGGTGCCCATGCTGGATGATCTTGTGTATACCATCCGCCAGCTGTCCTCTCGGCTGCGCGGCGGTGCGGACAAGGTGTTGCTATCAGGATCAGAGCGCTTGCTGCGAGCCCAGAACAGGCTGAAGGAAAGGCATCCCAATGCCCAGTTGCTGGTTGCCAAAGGCAAGGCAGATTTGCTGCTATCAAGGCTCCAAAACGCTGCGGCAGCCTCCATGATACAGCGCACCACAAGATTAGAGGCAGCGGAAGGCAAGCTGGCGGCCTTGGGTCCTGCTCAGGTGTTAAGCCGGGGCTATGCCTTGGCGATGCATCAGCATACGCCGGTAACAAGCGCAAAAGCGGTTGCATTGGGCCAGCGGCTGCAGGTGATATTCTCTGACGGTCAGGTGCTGGCCGATGCTGTGGACATTAAGGAGGGGAATCCCTTTGGCGAAAAGTCAAAAAGCTGAAAGCTTTGAACAGACACTAATGCGGCTGGAGGAGCTGGTAAAGACCATGGAAACAGGGGGCATGCCCCTTAATGAAATGCTAAAGGTATATGAAGAGGGCATGGCCTTATCCAAGACGCTGCAAAAGCAGCTGACGGATGCCAAGGGCAAGCTGGAAGAATTAAGCGCAAAAGGGGAAGTATCCGAATCGGATGCGGCAGGGCTTTGATTGTGAAAGAAACATATAACCGGTATTTGAGACTTGTGGAAGATGCGCTTGAAAACGCTGTTAAGGCAGGTCCCATTGTCCCCCGGGACGATGAGATACCGGAGCTTCTTGGCAGTGCCATGCGCTACAGCCTGCTTGCCGGGGGCAAAAGGCTCCGGCCTGTGCTGCTGCTGGGAGCCTATGCGCTCAAGCAGGAGGATGTAACACCTGCGCTTCCTTTTGCATTGGCCTTGGAAATGATCCACACCTATTCCTTGATTCATGATGACTTGCCTGCAATGGATGATGACGACCTGCGGCGGGGCAAGCTTACCAGCCATAAAGTATACGGGGAGGCCATGGCCATACTGGCAGGGGATGGGCTTTTAAACCTGGCTTATGAGACCATGGCAAATGCCGCTTTGAAAATGGGCACCAGAGAAGCGGTTTCCGCCATGGCAGCCATCGCAGGGCGGGCAGGGGTCACAGGCATGGTGGCCGGCCAATCCCTGGATGTATCCATGGAAGGCAAGGCTCCTCACGTTGATCTTGTCACCTATATCCACCGCCACAAGACAGCGGACATGATCCTGGGGGCTGTGGAAGCAGGGGTTTTGCTAGCCGGTTGTACAGAAACGGAGCAGCAGGCTGTGCGGGATTATGGCTTGCATACCGGTGTTGCTTTTCAGATCATAGACGATTTATTGGACCTTCAGGGAGAAGAAAAGCTGTTGGGCAAACGTACCGGCATGGATGAAAAGCATGGCAAGCTGACCTGGCCTGCCTGTGTTGGTGTGGAAAAAGCGTTTCAGGACGCCAAAGAGCATATGGATCAGGCCCTTGATGCCATTTCTTCCTTCAAACAACGAGGAAACTTTCTTGCATACCTTGCGCAAAGTATGCTTCACCGGGTACAATAAGCATGCTGATGAATTAATATCATAAAAGAGGCGGTAGATTCATTGCATAACATTATGGAAATCTTCCAGAACAAAATTCTTCTTTGTGCGATGACCGCCTGGTTTATAGCGCAAGCACTGAAGGTACCCATCTATTGGGTGGTGGAGCGTGAGCTCAACTGGCGCAGATGGGTTGGGTCCGGCGGCATGCCCAGTTCCCATACGGCATTGGTGGTATCCTTGGCCGCCATGGTCGGGGCAAGCGAGGGGTTTGCAACCGCTTCCTTTGCGCTGTCCTTTGCTCTGGCTGTCATCGTGATGTACGATGCTGCTGGCGTTCGCAGGGAGACAGGCACCCAGGCTACCGTCATCAACAAAATTCTCCACGATATATTGATTGATGGAAAGCGGATTACCGAGGAGGAACTGAAGGAGCTTGTGGGCCACACGCCTCTTGAGGTTTTTGCCGGAGCCATTCTGGGTCTGATCGTCGCTTGGATTTATATGATATAGCACCAACGAGGAGGAAGTAGCAATGGACCATTTCAAAGAAGAGATCATTGTCAAAAAGAACCGGGGTTTGGATGAGGTATTATATTTTACCTCCGTGGTGATCATGGTCATTATGGCACTGATTGCTGTCATGCAGCTCCAGCTGGTGCTTGCAGCCTTTAACGTAATGTCGCTGGTTGTTTTGTTGATAAGCGGCGGCATAGCAGCCCTGCTGTTTTTACGGCGCGATCGTTTGCGTACGGAGTATGAATATACCTTTACCAATGGGGAAATGGATTTTGCTATGGTTTTTAACAACCAAAAGCGCAAAAGCTTGGGCACCATGCGGGTGAAGAATGTGGAAGCCTTTGGCCCTGTCAACTCCTCTGCTTTCCAGCGCTATATCACCATGCCTGGTATCAAGCGTGACAATTGGTTTCTCAACCGCGGTGCCGAGTTGTACTATTTCTATTTTGTTAAAGATGGCAACAAGCGCATTATCATTATGGAACCCACCGAGGAATTGGTGGAGATGATCAAAAAATACCTGCAAAGGGGCGCCTGGCAGGCATAATGGAAGCGTATCTGGATAACAGCGCCACTACCAGGCCCACGGACGCGGTGATAGCAGCCGTGTCCCATGCCATGGGTGAAGGCTTTTATAACCCTTCTTCTCCCTATGGACCGGCCTTGGCAGCCCAAAAGAGGATGGATGCCTGCCGCCAGCTTCTGGCAAGAAAGCTTGATGCTAAGGCGGAGCATGTATATTTCACTGCTGGGGGCACAGAGGCTGACAATCTGGCCATTTTAGGATATCTATCCACTGTTAAAAAACCCGGCAGGGTACTTTATACGGCTGTTGAGCATCCGGCGGTGAAAAACAGCTGCCTGGCCGCTGAGAAAATGGGCCATACGGCCCAGGCCATCCCTGTATGTCAAGATGGCACGGTTGACTTGAATGCTTTTGCGAGCATGCTGGATGACAGCGTACATATGATCTGCGTCATGCATGTAAACAATGAAAGCGGGGCCATACAACCCATCAAAGAAATATCCGCCCTGCGGGCTCAGTTTTGCCCACAGGCGGTTTTGCATGTGGATGGGGTGCAGGGCTTTTTGCGCACGCCTTTTTCCATGCAGGAACTCAATGTGCAGTCATATGCCCTCAGCGCCCACAAGATTCATGGCCCCAAGGGAATCGGTGCGCTGGTACTGAAAAATGGCCATAAGGTAAGCCCCAGGGAGTTTGGCGGCGGCCAGGAAAACGGGCTGCGCTCCGGTACGGAGAATACGCCAGGGATTGCAGGGCTGATGGCGGCGGTGGACAATTACCCTGACGATGCTGCCCAAACCATGCTTGCTTTGAAGAAGCAGCTGTTTGAAGGCTTGGCTAATGTAGTGCCCTGTGCCCGCATCAACGGGCCGGAGCTATCAAGTTCATTTTCTGCTCCGCATATATTGAATATTTCATTGCCGCCGGTGAGGTCTGAAACCATGCTGTACGCCCTTGCTGCAGACGAAATCTTTGTCAGTATGGGTTCCGCCTGCTCCTCTCGCAAGCAAAAGGTGTCAGATGTTTTAAAGGCCATGTCAGTGCCTCAAAAGAATGCAGAAAGTGCTATACGTTTCAGCTTGTCCCCGTATAATACGCCGGAAGAAATCGAGTACACTGTTGGCCGGGTGAAGGCGCATTATCAGCTTTTATCCCGGTTTACAAGAAGATAGTGCGCTAATTAAAAGGAGAATGCACATGCGTAAGGTTTTATTGGTTCGCTTTGGCGAAGTTCATTTAAAAGGCCTGAACCGGCCTTATTTTCTGCGTATGCTGGTAGACAGGATCAAAGCCTCCGTCAAGGACCTGGGCGGGAAGGTGTGGCTCAACGACAGCCGTGTATTTGTCAGCGGTGATCAGTTGGACGCATGCTTAGAGAGGGTGTGCAAGGTGTTTGGCGTGCATTCCGTATGCCCCGCCATTGAAATGGAGAAGGCAGATTTCGAGGCCCTGTGCCAGGCGGGCACGGAACTTTTGAAGGATGCAAAAGGTACCTTCAAGGTGCTGGCCCGGCGCTCTGACAAGCACTACTTTATGGATTCGCCAGAAATCAATGGGAAGATGGGCGGATACATCCTCAAAAACCGCCCTGATTTGACGGTAGATGTGCACCATCCCGACCATGTGCTTTCGGTGGAAATTCGAGACATGGCGTACCTGTATGCACAAACCGTTCCTGCTGCTGGCGGCATGCCGGTGGGCACCAACGGCCGTGCCACGCTGCTGCTGTCCGGCGGCATCGACAGCCCGGTGGCTGGCTATATGATCGCAAAACGCGGTGTTGCCGTCAGTGCAGTGCATTTCCATTCCTTCCCCTATACCAGCGACAGGGCCAAGGAAAAGGTGCTTTCCCTGGCCCGTATCCTCTCGGAAAGCCTATGCGGCATTCGTGTGCATGTGGTGCCTTTTACCCACATACAGATGGAGATCCATGAAAAGTGTCCGGAGGAGTACTCCACCCTGATTATGCGCAGGTATATGATGCGCATTGCCGAGCGCATTGCCCATAAGGAGCGGGCTCATGCGCTGATTACTGGCGAGAGCATCGGCCAGGTTGCCAGCCAGACCATGGAAGCGCTGGCCAGCACCGACCAGGTGGTATCTATGCCGGTATTCAGGCCGCTGATTGGTTTTGACAAGCAAGAAATCATTGATGTGGCAAGGAAGATTGGCACTTTTGAAACATCATCGTTGCCTTATGAGGATTGCTGCACCGTTTTCACGCCCCGGCACCCCGCAACAAAGCCCAGAATCGAAAAAATCCTGGAAGGGGAAGCGCTGCTTGATAGCGAACCCCTGATCCAGGAAGCCCTTGATGGTGTGGAGATTGTGGATCTATAACGTTACATTACCTTGATAATCAAAAGCAGCCCCAGTCCAGGCGCCCCAAGGGCGCCTGTGATTAGTGCTGTAATAGGATTTAGTCCTACCGCAAGGTTCAGGGGCGCGGCCAGCAGGTTCCATACAAGCAATATGCCTGCCCCTAGGATGCCGCGCTCCAAGAGCTTCCAGGCCGGCTTGTAGGGCTCAATTCTGACACCAGCTATGTAAATAATCAATAGCAGCCCTGCATAGATCCCAATCAACATAAGCTTCTCCATAGCCGCCCCTCCCTACGGCACATTGTATGCACCGCAGGACAGAAAGAAAACAGATTTTGAAGCATACATTTTTGCTGTCGGGGCTTGCGGTTTTCCAATGGTTGCTGTATACTTATGCGGGACGAAAATTGTCAAGTGGGACATTTTGAGCCCGCCGGAGGCGAGGGTATGCAGGATGATTTTCTGGAGCTGATGCAACGTCTGGCCCCTGATCTGGCCCGGGAAATGGCCCTGCGTGCGTTGGTGCTGGAGCGGATTGCGGCCTTGCAGCCGGTAGGCCGCAGACAACTGGCCATGCGGCTGAACCTGCCGGAGCGGGAGATACGCACGGTGGCGACAGTTTTGAAAGAAGAAGGGTTTATTGATCTGGATGCAGCTGGTATGACACTGACAAGCGCTGCTGAAGGAGTTTTACCGGGGGCCAGGGAATTCAGCCGGGCCATGAAGGGCTTAACGGCCATGGAGACGACGCTGGCAGGCTTGTTGAATGTACCAAGGGTATTTGTTGCGGCAGGGAATGCCGATCAGGAACCCCATGTACTTCAGGATGTAGGCCGTATGGCAGCGCAGCGGCTTCGCAGCATACTGCAAAGCGGCGATACCCTGGCAGTGACCGGCGGAGGGACCATGGCCGAGGTGGCAAAGCATATGCAGCCATCCTCCCCGCTGAATGTGATGGTGGTTCCCGCACGGGGAGGGATGGGCCGGGCGGTGGAAACCCAGGCCAACACCTTGGCCGCGGAGCTAGCCCGCAAGCTGGGCGGGCATCACAGGCTCATTCACCTGCCGGACCATATGGATGCGGCGGCCATGCATGAAATGCGCAAGCTGCCGGAAATCAGGGAAACCATCGAGCTTTTGCAGCGAGCTGATGTGATACTCCATGGCATTGGCCGGGCGGATGAAATGGCAAAGCACAGGCATCTAACTGTGAGCCTGACCCGAAAGCTGCTGGCGGATGGCGCGGTTGCCGAAGCTTTTGGATATTACTTTGATCGCGAGGGAAACTGTTTGTATACCGCTTCCAGCGTGGGGGTGGACCTGGGCCGGCTGAAGCCCAACTGCTTGATGGTCGCTGTGGCAGCTGGCGAAAAGAAAGCAGAAGCCATGATTGCGGTACTGCGTCACTACAAGCACGAGATGCTGGTGACGGATGAAGGCGCCGCAAGAAGGATCATCGAGCTGCTGGATTAATAAGATTGCAAACCCGATATGGGATGGCAATATGATAATGAAAACAACGATTGATTGTGTAAGGAGTGTGTGTCATGGCAAAGAAGACCATCGAAGACATTCAGGTCTTGGGCAAAAAGGTACTTGTACGCTGCGACTTCAATGTTCCCCTGGATGAAAACAAAATGATTACCGACGAAACCCGCATCCGGGGTGCACTGCCCACCATCAAGTACCTTTTGCAGCATGGTGCCAAGGTCATCCTCTGCTCTCATCTGGGTCGTCCCAAGGGCGGCTTTGATATGAAATATTCCTTGAAGCCTGTAGCAGAGCGGTTGAGCCAGCTTTTAGGCAAAGAGGTCAAACTGGCCGCTGACGTCATTGGACCCTCTGCCCAGGAGCTTTCCAACGCTTTGAAGGATGGGGAAGCCATCATTTTGGAAAATGTCCGCTTCCACAAGGAAGAGGAAAAGAATGATCCTGAATTTGCCAAGGCACTGGCATCTCTGGCTGAAATTTACGTCAATGATGCGTTCGGAACCGCTCACCGTGCCCACGCTTCCACCGAAGGTGTTGCCAACTATCTGCCCGCCGTGGCCGGCTATCTCATCGGCAAAGAGCTGGACATCATGGGCAAGGCTTTGGAAAATCCAGAAAGGCCCTTTGTTGCCATTCTGGGCGGTGCCAAGGTATCCGATAAGATCGGCGTCATCAACAACCTTCTGGAAAAGGTAGATGTACTGATCATCGGCGGCGGCATGTCTTACACCTTCCAAAAGGCTCTGGGCGGCCATATCGGCAAGTCCCTGCTGGAAGCTGATAAGGTAGATCTGGCCAAGGAGCTCATGGAAAAGGCAAAGCAAAAGGGCGTAAAGCTCCTGCTGCCTGTGGACAATGAGGCCGGTGAAAGCTTCTCTAACGATACCCTGCGCATTACTGTTCATTCCAAGGAAATTCCCGAGGGCTTTGAGGGCATGGACATCGGCCCCAAGACCCAGGTCATTTTCGCCAATGAAATCGCACAGGCCAAGACTGTGATTTGGAACGGCCCCATGGGCGTGTTCGAGTTTGAAAACTTCGCAACCGGAACCCGCACCATCGCCAAAGCTATGGCAGAGAGCGGCGCAATTACCATCATTGGCGGCGGCGATAGCGCTGCAGCTGTGGAGCAGATGGGCTTTGCCCACAAAATGACCCACGTGTCCACCGGCGGTGGCGCATCCCTAGAATATCTGGAAGGCAAAGAGCTGCCCGGCGTCGTGGCCTTGAATGATAAATAATACTGGGAATCCCACATAAGGGAAAGATAAGGCAGGGGGTATGTACCCTCTGCCTGTATCTTGCATTCCCTTTCACCTAAGTAATCATTGCATTTGATTTAAAGAAGAAGAGAGGATGTTTACATATGCGTACACCCATAATCGCCGGTAACTGGAAAATGAACAAGACCCCTGCCGAGGCTGTGCAGCTGGCAGAAGAACTCAAGCCCCTGGTGAAGGATGCTGCTTGTGATGTAGTGGTTTGCGTGCCTGCAGTGGACTTTGCAGCCGTGAAGTCTGCCATCGAAGGCACCAATATCCATTTGGGTGCCCAGAATGTGCACTGGAAGGAGTCCGGTGCATATACCGGTGAGCTGTCTGCCGATATGCTCAAGGCTGCTGGGGTGGAATACGTAATCATTGGCCACAGCGAACGCCGCCAGTACTTTGGCGAAACCGATGCCACCGTGAATTTAAGGGTTCGGGCGGCTGTTAAAGCGGGCCTTACCGCCATTTTGTGCGTGGGCGAAATGAAGGAACAGCGGGAAGCTGGCTACACCAATGCCCTGGTGGAATATCAAACACTGATTGCGCTGACAGGCCTTACGGATGAAGAGGTCAAAAAGGTTGTCATTGCGTATGAGCCTGTTTGGGCCATCGGCACGGGGCTTACCGCCACCGACGAGCAGGCCAATGAAACCATCGGCGTCATCCGTGCGGCCCTCTTGCGCAAGTATGGCAAGGAAGTATCCGACGCAGTCCGCATTCAGTACGGCGGCAGCATGAACCCCGGCAACGTGAAAGGCCTGATGGCCCAGCCGGAAATCGATGGCGGCCTCATCGGCGGCGCATCCTTAAAAGCTGCAGATTTTGCGAAGGTTGTTAATTTTGATAAATAAGCAAGTGATGCTCTAAGGGATTAAAAGACCATCATGAAAGTCCTTTATTCCCATGGAAAGGAAATTGGATTTATGAACAAACCCATGACAGCCCTGATTATTATGGATGGCTTTGGCCTAAACCCCAGCCATGAGGGCAATGCCATTTATGCGGCGGGCACCCCCAACCTGGACAAGCTCACCGCCATGTATCCCCATACCCAAATCGGCGCCAGCGGCATGGATGTAGGCCTGCCCGATGGGCAGATGGGCAACAGCGAAGTAGGCCATCTGAACATCGGCGCCGGACGCATAGTGTATCAGGAACTGACCCGCATCACCAAGGATATAATGGACGGCGCTTTCTTTCAGAAGGAGCCGCTGATCTGGGCCATGGATACTGCCCGGGAAACAGGCAAAGCCTTGCATTTGATGGGCCTTTTGTCTGACGGCGGCGTGCACAGCCACAATACCCACCTGTACGCCCTTTTGGAAATGGCCAAGCAGCGGGGGCTGAAAAAGGTGTATGTACATTGCTTTCTAGACGGACGTGATGTACCGCCCTCCAGCGGGATTACCTTTGTTAAGGAGCTGCAGGATAAGCTTTCTGAAATTGGCGTAGGTGAAATTGCCACTGTAATGGGCCGGTATTGGTCCATGGATCGTGACAACATCTGGGAGCGCGTTAAGAAGGGCTACGATGCCATGGTACTGGGCAAGGGCCAGGCTACGGCGGATACCGGCGCTGCGGCAGTGGAGCAGAGCTATGCCCTGAATGAATCCGATGAGTTTGTCAAGCCCACCGTGATTATGAAAAACAGCCAGCCCACCGCGGTTATCGGTGAAGGCGATTCCGTGATCTTCTTTAACTTCCGGCCTGACCGGGCACGGCAATTGACCCGTACCTTCATTCAACCGGAGTTTGATGGCTTTGTGCGGGAAAAGGGCTTCTTCCCTGTAAACTTTGTCAGTATGACCCAGTATGACGAAACCTTTACAGGGCTGAAGATTGTCAACCCGCCAGAATCCATGAATAATACTTTGGGCGAGTATTTGTCTTCCCTTGGCAAAACGCAGCTGCGCATTGCCGAAACACAAAAGTACGCCCATGTCACCTTCTTTTTCAACGGCGGTGTGGAAAAGCCCAATGAAGGTGAAGACCGCGAGCTGATCCCTTCCTCTAAAGTGGCGACCTTCGATCTGAAACCGGAGATGTCTGCCTATGAGGTGACGGAGAAGGCATTGGAATGCATCAACGCCAAGAAGTATGATGTCATGATACTGAACTTTGCCAACTGTGATATGGTGGGCCACACCGGCGTAATGGACGCTGCAATTGCAGCGGTAAAGGCCGTAGACGAATGCGTGGGCAAGGTTGTGAATGCCATTTTGAAAAACGGCGGCAGGGCCTTTGTCACGGCTGATCACGGCAATGCAGATCAGATGGTGGACCCGGTAACCGGGGAAGTTTTTACCGCTCACACCACCTTCCCTGTGCCCTTTGTTGCGGTGGGTCCGGAATATGTGGGAAAAACCCTCCGGGAAGGCGGCCGCCTGGCGGATATCGCCCCTACCATGCTCAAGAGCATGGGCGTTCCTGTTCCTAAGGAAATGACCGGCGAGGCATTGATATAAGGATATATGTATTGGCGGGGAGAGGATGTTGCAACCTCTCCCCGTATTTTTTATCAAGTATTATTTGAAGTTTTTCAGTTCAATAGGATAAACTTATGGCAGGACGCAAGCCGTCCTGCCTGTATTATTTTGGTTTTGAATGATCAAAATAACTCGTTTGGACAAATGCAGGTGCAGAATACAGCAGCAGGCTGGGTGGATTTTTGGTCTAAGCATTGGGGGGGTCATGACGGCTGTTGCAGCTTTTTCCTAAGGATAGATGAACGGGGCTGTGTCCATCAGGCTGGTAGCCTTTTGACACAGCCCCATTGGTCAGTCATCTCCCTGGGTCAGGTTGTTGGCGTATGTTTTCAGCGACGCAAAGGAATTTATGTTGTCCGCTCGCTGTCGGATGGCATCCCGGACATAATCGGGAAGGGAGGCGTAGAAAGCGCTGGCTTCAGGATTGTCCTTCAGCAGTTCATTCAAGCCTGGATACTTGTACATGGCATCCTCTCCTTTACATAGGCTATTCTTATTTTGGGTGTTTGCCGTAAGGTTATGCAATGATTCAATATCCATATTTATGTAAAAGCCCTTCCGAATATAAACGGAAGGGCAAAGAGGCTGTTAATGCTATAGAACGTACCTTATTCGATATCCTGACCATCAGACAGCTGATCCAGCAAATCAAGCCGGGGCTGGTGCCGCTCCTCATAGGTGCCGTCCAGCCACTCATCCACCAGCATCTTGGCTACCTCGCTGCCCACCACACGTGCGCCAAAGGCGATCATGTTGCAGTTGTTGTGGACCTTGGACATTCTGGCGGAAAAAGCATCACTTACGATGGCGCAACGGATGCCGGGAATGCGGTTGGCCGCCAGGCCGATGCCGATGCCTGTGCCGCAGATCACAATACCTGCTTCCACCTTGCCGCTTGCCACAGCTTTGGCTACTCGGGCACCATAAATGGGATAACTGCTGGCTTCTTTTGAAGCTGTACCATAATCGGTTACCGTATGACCTTTGCTTTGAAGATGAGCAATGATGATTTGCTTTAAATCCACTGCACTATGATCATTGCCAATGCCAATATGCATATAATTCCTCCTTTGGGTTGAGCATGCCGGTGCTGATTCTCTTGCATTATAAATCCGGCGGAGCCTTGTGTCAATGTGACCCGCTGGCAACAGAGCATAACGGCATGTTATGGCATCATCATGTTAAAGGTTGCAATCCAAAGCGTCATGAAGTATACTTGAAGCATCATTTTTCCGGGTATACTTGGAAAAAGGCTTTAATTTATGCATGCAGGAGGGAACATCATGCGTTTAACCATGATCAGCATCGGTTCAACTGGTGATGTAAGGCCCTATATCATATTGGGACAAGAGCTTGTGCGCCGCGGTCACCAAGTTCGCATAGCGGCATTCAGCCCCTTTGAAAAGATGATTACGGAAGCTGGGCTGGAATTTCATCCCCTGGCTGGCGATGTTGTCAAAATCATGGCTAACATCATGAAGCCGGGTACCAATGGGCTGACCTATCTGCAGCGGGTGCAGGAGGCCATTAAAGATGTGGCAGGGCCGCTTTTGCAAAATATGCAGTCAGCCTGTGCTGATGCCCAGGCCATTATTACCACTTTCTTTGGGTCTAGCATGTATTCCATAGCTGAAAAGAATAATGTGCCCTGCATTCAGACCCAGTATTACCCCATGGATTACAACGATGCGGTGCCCATATCCTCCGCGCCTGGCCTAAAGGTGGGAAAGGCATGGAATAAAATGTCCTACAAGGTGGGATATTTGCTAATCAACTCCTTGGAGCACAAATACTTGACAGGCTGGCGCAAGGAGCAGGGTATGCGGGTACGCAAGGTTCGCCCCAAACCCGATTACACGGTGAACGGCCACCAAATTCCGGTGCTGTATGCCGTAAGCCCATTGCTGATGCCCAGGCCTCTTTCCTGGAAGGAACATATACACATGACCGGCTTCTGGATGGAGACAAATACGGAGGAATATACGCCTGATCCAAAGCTGGCAGAATTTTTAAGTGCTGGTGAAAAGCCCATATATATCGGATTTGGCTCCATGGTATCGGGAGATATGGGTAAAACCCTTTCCATCGTGTTGGAGGCTTTGGAGGAAACCGGTGTAAGGGCCATCCTGCAAAAGGGCTGGGGAGGCTCGGATGTGGTAACGTCCTCCAGCCGCATCCATGTAGCTGATTTTATTCCGCATGATTGGCTGTTTGAACAGGTGGCTGCGGTGGTTCATCATGGCGGGGCAGGTACCACGGCTGCTGGCCTAAAAGCAGGGAAGCCTACCCTGGTGATTCCATTTGGCGGTGATCAGCCTTTTTGGGGAATGCGGATACGGGCATTGGGGCTGGGGCCCAAGCCTATCCGCCGGGAGTTTTTAACGGCTGAAAAGCTTGCCAAGGCATTGGTGGATTTAACACAAACACGGTCCTACTATGTGGCGGCCAAAGAGCTGGGCATGCGCCTTCGGGAAGAAAATGGTACCAAGATAGCTGCTGACATTATTGAAGAAGAAATAGCCCGTTGGCTAAACGAGTAGCAATACCGCATTATATAACTGTCTGGCGTTGTGTAAACACAACTATCGGACAGTTTTTTTATTGACACCATCCTTGGCATATGGTAATATTTTCATATCTTGTATGTTTCGTTATAGGCTGGTTGTACCCAGTCCAGTTTGCATATACATAGAAGCAGTATCCATTGCAGATGATCATTGAAAAGCACATGCCAGCAAGGATGGCTGAAAAACTTTGCCGATCCATGCAAGCTAACAGCAGCCGGATTTAGGCAATATGAAAATAACGGCTTTTTTACTCAACGGTTGGCTTTCTGAAGAGAAAGTCATCACCGTTTATGGTACGCATTAGGAGCAAATGGCGCGAATAAAGGAGAGAGAAATTGTGGGCTTTTTTGTGCATCCCTGGCGAGTGGTGGAGCAAAAATGGAACCCTCAAAACATGCGGCTGGGGGAAAGCCTTTGCTCCCTTGGCAATGGCTACATGGG
>JAEYQQ010000038.1 GCA_023409955.1 Bacillota bacterium
CAGCTATTTGGAGAGATGTTCTCAAGTTCAAGTATCAATAGCTATGTAGAATTCAAGGATAAGTTCACATTCATCGGTTTACAGCGTGGGAGATTGTATAAGTGGCTAACTTTTATCGTAAGCTTCATTAGCTTATATCTTGATCATATTCTGATGAAGGAAGAAGCAATTGACTTACAATATCGCAAAACACTCATGACGATCCATATCTTTGCGATGATATTATGCATGGCATATATCATTGTATATTCTGTACTTGAAAAATCACAGCATTATCAGTTCTCATGGATCCCCAAGGCAGTCATGCTCTCTGATATGTTTTTGACTTTATTGACGGCAGCCATCTTATCGATCAATAGTCAAAGATTCACCGGAAATATTGATGCCTATATTATCAATGTATTGGCTGTTGGATTGGTCATACCACTGTACCCCAAATGGGTATGGGGGATATACGGTTTTATTCATGTTGTATTTGTTACTGTTCTTATTTCTCTTAATCCGGGTGGGGCATCTGCTGTCAAGGCATTTAATGCTACGACCATTGTAATGGTGGCACTGGTGTTATTCACACTGTTGTACAGGTCCAATGTAAAGCGTTTTGAGAATGAAGAAATTCTTAAAAAAGATAGAGCTGCTTTTGCAAAGCTATTTGAAATCAATCCATTTCCGCTGATGATCGCCAAATGCGATAACGGTTCAATCTATTATGCAAATCGTAAAGCTATATCATTTTATGAACTTCCAGAAGGACATTTTGAATCCATTCGTTACTGGGATTTTTTTAAAAATGCATCGGATGTCAATATCATACATAGCATTTTGGACAAGAACGGCGTTTTAACGGATTATATTACGGAGCATGTCACATGTAAAGGAAACATAAAATCCCCTGCAATCAGTTTTGAACTGATTGATTGTTTTGGCGAAAAATCAATTCTCATCGGCATCGCGGATATAGGAGAAATAAAGAGAATGGAGCACGAGCTATCAATACATGCGTCAATTGATGTTATGACAGGTGTATTTAACAGAAGAGTCGGAATGGAGCTTGTAAAGAAGCGCTATGAAAAGTCCAAACGAGATAACAATGGATTTAAATTATGCTTTTTCGACATTGATAACTTGAAAATGGTAAATGATAAATTTGGACACTTGGAAGGGGATTCACTCGTAATAACGGTTTGTAAAATTATTAAGGATGAGATCAACTCCAATGATATCATTTTCCGATATGGTGGTGATGAGTTCATGATACTGTTTAGCGATGATGAAGATAACGCAAGAATAATTGACAGTACATGCAACAGGATTGCAAAGAAATTTGAAGCGATGAATAAAGCAGGGTACAAACCGTATCCCATAAACGCAAGCATGGGAATATTCGCTTATCAACCGGACATGAATTTGGAGTTGGATCAGATTATAGAGAAAGTAGACAGAAATATGTATAGTAGCAAGCTATTAAAAAACAGGCAGTGAAATGATTCTTCATTGGCAGATATATTAGTAGGTGCAGCTAATAATTCTCTTTTGAAAAATGGATTTTTGTCATATCGTAGAATGCGTGAGTTGTTTGACATTTAGCGAACGCTTATCACATGCATGAAAAATTCTCCTCTGGCAATACTGATGCTGATAACTAAAAGGGAGATATGTTCTATGAATGGCAATCATGCAGCAGGGACCGGAAATGCACCCTATGGTACAGGTCCAGGGTTTGGTGCAAAGGGTTCTGGACCTGTTTTAGATCCAGATCATTTGGGTCCTGGTAGCGATATGCCTATTGGGCTAAGCATGTTGCTGATGGAAGACATGCAAGCTATGCAGCGGTTTGCGGCCATGCCAAAAGAGGAGAAATTGCAGGTTTTAAAGTATGTGGAAAGCGGTGTAAGCGGGGAGGATGCCCAGCGCAGGATTATGCACACGGTAAAGTGCCTGCACGATGGGACGCCTGGGTTTTATCGACAGGGTTAACTGGTACGATTTCCTTGGCCTGAATTCTTGGGCATACAATCTATTTTAAGGTCATCTGCAGGGCAGGTGATCTTTTTTATGTTTGCACTGGACTTTGTGTTAATGGCAGTATGCCATCAAAGAAGAATTCACACATCCCTGCCTTTTAGCATACGTTGCATGCAGAAGGAGGGATTGCCATGAAAAAGGTATTGGTTCTGTTACTGGCTGTACTGCTCATGTTGACCCCCGTAGGTATGGCACAAGAGAAGCTGGAAAAACTCACCCTCAATGAGGTAACACATTCGGTGTTCTACGCTCCGTTATACGCTGCCATGGAACTGGGGTTCTTTACTGAAGAAGGAATTAAAATTGATCTGGTTAATGGTGGCGGATCAGACAAAAGTATGACAGCCGTACTGGCGGGTGAAGCAGACATAGGACTTATGGGCCCTGAAACAGCGGTTTACGTATATAACCAGGGCAAGGAAGATCACGCCGTAATCATCGGTCAGTTGACCAAGACAGATGGTTCCTTCCTTGTAGGCAGGGAGAATGATGACAGTTTTGACTGGCAGAAGGTAAGGGGCAAGACCATTATCGGCGGTCGGCCCGGCGGTATGCCGTTGATGACGCTATTGTACGTGCTTAAACAAAAAGGGATTATGCCAGGGACGGATGTGAATGTCCGTACAGACATTCAGTTTAACCTGATGGCCGGCGCTTTTGAAGGTAGCGGTGCAGACTATGTAACGCTGTTTGAGCCAACAGCCAGCCTAAGTGAAGAAGCGGGGAAGGGATTTATCGTAGCCTCTGTAGGGGCAGAAAGCGGTGAGGTTCCGTATACCGCATTCATGGTTAAAAAGGGGCTGCTTCAGGAAAAATCGGACTTGTACCAGCGCTTTATCAAAGCTGTTTACAAGGGCCAGGCATGGGTTAAAACCCATACGCCTGAGGAGATTGCAAAGGCCATTGCTCCGCAATTCCCTGATGCGGATGTAGCGCTATTGACCTTGGTGGCGGCGAACTATCAGAAGATCAACGCTTGGTGCGATACCCCTGTAATGCAGGAAGAGCATTTTGTAAGGCTTCAGGATATCATCGAAGGGTCGGGGGAGTTGTCTGCATGGGTACCCTTTGATGTGGTTGTAGATAACAGTATCGCGCTTTTGGTGACAGAAGGAAAGTAAGGTTCTGGCAGCACAACGGGCAGGCGCAGACTGCGCCTGCCCTGGCCCCACTCTATGAAATGGGAAATCCAAAAGCAGCCGCAAGGGAGAAGATGACATGAAACATATACTCAGCATGGATAACGTCTCTTTGGCCTATAACAGCGAAAGTGCGGAAACGCAAGCCATTATGGGGCTCAGCCTGCATGTGGCCAAGGGTGAGTTTCTGGCAATCGTCGGCCCTTCCGGCTGTGGAAAATCCTCTATTCTATCATTGATTGCCGGACTTTTAAAACCCAGCTCCGGCAAGGTCAAGCTGATGGGCAAAGAAGTGACGGGACCTGATTGCAGCATCGGGTATATGTTTCAGCGAGACCATCTGTTTGAATGGCGGACGGTATGGCAGAACGTAAAGCTTGGGCTGCAGGTGCGGGGCATAGAAAAGCAAGGCGCAGAGCGTGCGATGGAGCTGATCAAGCTGTACGGGCTGTATGATTTCCGTGATCAATATCCCCAAGAGCTGTCCGGTGGCATGCGCCAAAGGGCTGCACTGATCAGAACTCTGGCAGTGGACCCGGAACTTCTGCTGCTGGATGAGCCGTTTTCAGCGCTGGATTATCAAACTCGCTTGGCGCTGGGAGATGAGATCAGCAATATCATCCGCAGTGAAAAAAAGACGGCGTTGTTTGTAACCCATGACATTGCTGAAGCCATCAGTATTGCGGATCGGGTGGTGCTATTGACAAAGCGCCCTGCATCTATCAAGCATGACCTACTGATTGATATGCCCGGTATAACGCCAATGAAACGTCGCAGCCAGGCCTCCTTTCAGCAATATTTTGATTTAATATGGAAGGAGATGGATGTGCATGTCTGACGAGCATCCGTTATCATTAGAACGGATAAAATATTTAAGGGCTTTAAAGCATGACAGGCTGCTTGTTAAGCTCATTCGGGTATTTATTTTTGTTGTGATCATGGCATTGTGGGAGGTTTGTACCCGTAATGGTATGCTGGATCCCTTTATCTTCAGCTCACCAACCCGAATTATTAAAACGGTAGGCAGCCTTTTTCAGACCGGAAATCTTTTGATGCATATCTGGCAGACACTGTGGGAAACCATTCTCGGGTTTGTGATCGGCACCGGCCTTGGGGTGCTCATTGCCATGGTCCTCTGGTGGTGTCCAAGGGCTGCCAAGGTATTAGACCCCTATCTTGTGATTTTAAATTCGCTGCCAAAGATTGCCCTTGGCCCGGTGCTTATTGTGTGGATCGGCACGGGCATATCGGCCATCGTCACCATTGCCGTTTTGGTCAGTGTCATCGTGTCCATCACCAGTGTTTCAACAGGCTTTGACAGTGTGCCTCAGGAAAAATTGCTGCTGATGCGGGCCTTTGGTGCAAATAAGCTGCAAATGCTCATGATGGTGGTTCTACCGTCCAACATACCCACCATTATATCTGCATTAAAGCTTTCTGTAGGGCTCAGCTGGGTAGGCGTGATCGTTGGGGAGTTCCTGATCTCCAGGGCGGGCCTTGGGTACCTGATCGTGTATGGCGGGCAGGTTTTCAAGCTGGATATCGTAATGACCAGTGTGGTAATCCTGTGTACACTGGCCGGGATGATGTATTATCTTGTTTCGCTGATGGAGAGGTTTGTAACACGGCGAAGGAAATATCAAGGATAAAGCAGCATAAAAAGGCGCCCGGCATTTGAAAGCCAGGCGCCTTTGCTTCTCTCTGATAGATTCTAAGTGGTTACGTGTTCAGGAGACCCTTTTCAGTAAGGAACGCTTTGTCCACTTCTTCACCAGGTTTACCACTACATAATTTTGTAGTTGAGTTCCGTCAAACAGCTTCGCCAATCTGACCAGCATAAGCGTTTAACACATTTTCCAGCTCAAAGTATTTTTGCGCAAGGAGCTGAGGTTTTGCGATGCACAGAGCAACACCCAGTGCTATTTGGTAGTATATGGGGGGATGTAACAGAATTGGTCATAACACGCATCCTTTAGATTGTTGGAATAAATGCTATTTGATGAATTCAATATATCATCTTCATCAGCACAATGGTAAAGGATAATATAGCATTATTTGCTTGCTGGTGTTTTTTGCAAGAACCGTTTGCAAGTTTATACGGATATACGGTATTGGAATTATTTGATATAGCCGCTAGGATTGCATTTATTATGTTTTTATTTTGCATGGAATTGCGAAGTAACCATGAAAATGCAAACAAATACTAAGGGGTAAGTGCGAATATGCATTATGTATTCAACATCCATGCAAAAACGCAAAAATATAGGTTGACGAAGCATACACCTTTCCTGTATACTGTAAAAAATCTTCAGGGAGGTATTTGTCGTTATGAAGAAAATGGTAAGCATTCTTCTGGCTCTGGTACTGGTATTGGGCATGGCATCTTCCGCTATGGCCGCCGATTACAAAATTGCAATTTTGACCGGCACCACCACACAGGGTGAAGAAGAGTTCCGTGCTGCAGAGAAATTGAAGGCAGATTATCCTGGTATTGTTATCACCGACACATATCCCGATAACTTCTCCTCCGAAGTTGAAACCACTATCGGAAAAATTCTGCAGTTCGCTGCTGATCCTTCCGTGAAGGCCATCATCTCTGTACAGTCCGTACAGGGTACTGTTGCTGCTTACACCCAGATCAAAGAGCAGCTTGGCCGTGACGATATCCTCCTGATCGCCGGCGTACCTGCTGAAGATCCCGCTGACATCGCCGGCGCTGCAGACATCGTAATGGGCGTTGACGAAATCAACGGCGGCTATCAGATCGTTGAAACTGCCAAAGAGTGGGGCGTTGATGTGCTGGTTCACTATTCCTTCGCCCGCCACATGAGCTACGAAACCATCGTGGCCCGTTACAACATTCTCCAGGAAGAATGCGAAGATGCCGGTATCGAGCTTGTATTCCGCGATGCACCCGACCCCACAGGCGATGCCGGCATGACCGGTGCCCAGCAGTACATTTTGGAAGACGTTCCTATGGTCATGAAGGAGTATGAAGGCAAGAAGGTTGCATTCTTCACCACCAACTGCGGTATGCAGGAACCCCTGCAGGCGGCTGTTGTGGAACAGGAAAATGCCTATTACCCCCTGCCCTGCTGCCCCAGCCCCTTCCATGGCTTCCCGGCTTCCTTGAGCCTGGCTGTCGAGTCTGAAGACTATGGCAACATCGATGCCTACCTGACCAAGGCTGCCGCAATCTTGAAGGAAAAAAATGCATTGAGCCGCATGTCAACCTGGGCTGTGCCGGTGAACATGAGCATGATCTATGGCGGCTTCGAGTATGCAAAGGCCTATCTCGATGGAACCATCACCGAAAAGAACAATGCCGATGATCTGAAGAAAGCCCTGACGGCCGTTGCCGGTGCAGAAGCTAGCCTGACCACTTACGTGGATGGCAATGGCAAGGAAGTTTCCAATTACTTCATGATTTTGTTTGACAACATTGATTTTAACGACTACGCCAAGTAATATTTGGTGCTGCCGGGAAATCGGCCCGCCCGCTTTAGGCGAGCGGGCCGTTTTTCTTACTATGCTATAGAGACCATTTTCAAAGCCTGGGAGGGGTGCCTCTTTGTCAGCAGAATACATCTTGGAAATGAACCATATCACCAAAGAGTACGGGCAAAACGCCGTACTAAAAGATGTGACCCTGCGTGTTAAGCCTGGCGAAATTCATGCGCTGCTTGGCGAGAACGGCGCAGGGAAATCTACGTTGATGAACATTCTATTTGGCATGCCTGTTATCCATGGGACAGGCGGATTTAAGGGAGAAGTACGGCTAGATGGCGAAGCCACGCAAATCCTCTCACCCCAGCATGCCATGCAACAGGGTATCGGCATGGTACATCAGGAATTTATGTTAATTCCTGGTTTCACCATCACAGAGAACATTAAGTTAAACCGGGAGATATCAAAGCCTAATATGGTCAGCCGCTTGATTGGCAAGGACCTGGAGACCCTGGATGTGGAAGCCATGCGGGCTGACGCTAAGAAGGCGCTTTCCAGCGTTGGCATCGGCATCAATGAGGATACGCGGATCAAGGGCCTGCCGGTAGGTTATATGCAGTTTGTGGAAATTGCTAGGGAAATCGATAAAACAGGCATCAAGCTCCTTGTGTTTGACGAGCCTACCGCCGTATTAACTGAGAGCGAAGCAAACCAGTTGATTTCTGTAATGAAAGATATAGCCAGCCAGAACATTGCCATCATTTTCATCACCCACCGCTTGGATGAGGTGATGCAGGCAGCCGACACCATCACCATCCTTCGGGATGGCAAGCTAGCGGCAGTGCGGGATAAAATAGAGACAAGCCTGGTAGAGATGGCGGCGCTGATGATTGGGCGCGGCGATGAGGGTATGATTTCTGTGGGCGGCAAATCAGATAAGGTCAGCGATGAGATTGCCTTAAAGGTAAGGAACCTCAGGGTAAGCATGCCTGGTGAAATGGTCCAAGGTATTGACCTGGATGTGCGCGTTGGCGAGATTCTGGGCATTGGCGGTCTGGCCGGCCAAGGTAAGGTAGGCCTTCCCAACGGCATCATGGGTGTATATCCGGCACAAGGAGAGGTTGAGCTTTTTGGCGCCCCGCTTCCTTTGAATGATGCTCGTACAGCGCTGAAGCGCGGCCTTGCCATGGTTTCTGAAGACCGGCGCGGTGTAGGACTGTTGCTGGACCAGGCCATTGAAGACAACATCGTTTTCAACGCCATGCAGATCAATGGCGATTTTCTGGCCGGACCCAAGTTCATGCGGCTGCGCCGTGGCAAGAAGATACGTGCTTATGCCAATAAAATGATCAAGGAGCTGGATATACGCTGCCAATCACCCACGCAGCATGCCGGCACATTATCCGGCGGCAATCAGCAAAAGGTTTGTGTGGCCAGGGCACTGGCGCAGCATCCCAAGTTCCTGTTTGTGTCAGAGCCTACCCGCGGCATAGACATCGGAGCCAAGCAGCTGGTGCTGGAAACGCTGGTCAAGCTCAACCGTGAAACCGGCCTCACCATTGTCATGGTATCCTCTGAACTGATGGAACTGCGTTCTGTATGTGACAGGATTGCCATTGTTGCTGAGGGGAAGATCGTGGATATACTTGAGCCGGGCAGTTCCGACGCCAGCTTCGGGCTTGCCATGTCGGGCCTGAAGGCGGAAGGAGGCGATAGGGCGTGAAGCGCAAACAAATCAAAGGCCAATGGATCGTCTCCGGGATAATGATATTCCTATCCGTAGCGATGGTTATTACCGGTATAGCCGGTTACTGGATGCGCGGCAGCAGCTTTGTAGCAGACGGCCTGCATGATATGCGGAATTATGCCATACTTCGTACAGCGGCTGGAGCCATTATTGATGAAATCGCATTGGAAGCCAAAAAGGTAGCTCGTGAATATGCGGATGCCAACAAATACAGCCGTAACCAGCGTGCGGCCTATGCTTCGGAAAAGGAAGCGGAGGCACGGGCTGCAGCAGCGGAAAAATATGCGGTTTTTTCAAATCTGGATGATGTTGCGCTGGATCAGAGCATTTTGAAATTGGAGGCCGCCCAGAAGGCTCATGCTGAACTGGAGGCGGTAGAAAAGGAAGCTTATGCCGCACAGCTAATCAAGACAGCTTCTCAGAAAGAAGTTACGGAGGAGTTGGAGAACCTGGCAGAGCCTGCTGAAGGCGAAAGCGAGGTCATTGATGAATCTGACATGGATACTGCAGAGCAAACCGTTGATTATTCCGGATTTGTTCCAAGCAGTATGCTGCAGGCCCTTGCGGCAAATATCTCGGTGCAGTATGAGCTGCTTGCCAATGATCTGTTAAGACACCTGCCGGAGCTCACCGAAAAAATGATCGACGGCCTTGAAAAGCCCATTCTTGCCATCAACTATGCATATGGCTCTGATTTTGAAAAACAGCATGACCGTTATGCGGATATGAATGCTCTTGATATCTTCAACCAGGGCGATACGCTGAAGATGGCGCTGGCACGCCGGGGTGATGACCTGATCACGATTGGTATCGGGCTGCTGATGCTGGCATTGGGCGTATTCTTTTACAAAACATTGGTATCAAAGCTTGGTATGCCCCGCCTTGTAATTCTGTCCTTCTTTGTGCTTTTGTGTGTAATGGCTGGTTTATATGGCATATCAGTACCCACCATGATCGGCAATGTGCTCAAGCGAACCGGTATGTTTGGCGTGCTGGCCTTGGCCATGCTGCCAGGCATTCAATCTGGTATCAGCCTGAATATGGGCATGACAGCCGGTATCATCGGCGGCTTGCTGTCAACATTGATAGCACTGGAGTTCAACATGACGGGCTGGTTCGCCTTTTTCTTCTCTGTAGTGGTGGGCTGCCTGTTCGCTATCCCCATCGGCTGGCTGTATTCCAAGCTCCTCAACAAGCTCAAGGGCAACGAAATGACGGTATCCACCTATGTTGGTTATTCCTTTGTTTCGCTGATGTCCATTGCCTGGATGCTGCTGCCCTTTAAAAACCCCAAGATCACATGGGCCCTGGGCTCAGGTTTGCGTGTGATGCATAACATGAGCGGATCCTTTGGATCCATTCTCAACAACCTGTGGTCCTTTACGGTATTTGGCGTTACTGTGCCTACAGGCCTTCTGCTGTTCTTCTTCCTCTGCTGCAGCCTGATGTGGCTCTTTTCCCGCTCCAAAACGGGTACGGCCATGATCGCGGCCGGTTCCAACCCCCGGTTTGCAGAGGCTGCTGGTATCAATGTGGATCGCATGCGTACCATTGGTACTGTCATCTCCACGGTGATTGGGGCAGTGGGCATCATTGTATACTCCCAAAGCTTTGGTTTTATGCAATTGTACAGCGGCCCTCGGCAGATGGGCTTTATTGCGGCCAGTGCTATTTTGATCGGCGGTGCTAGCGTAACAAAAGCCAAGGTTTCCCATGTTATCCTGGGCACATTCCTTTTCCAAGGGGTGCTGGCGCTGGGTATCCAGGTGGCGAATGCCGCCATAGCGGAAGGCGGCTTGTCAGAGGTGATGCGCATATTGATTTCCAATGGCATCATCCTCTACGCGCTGACCCAATCTGGAGGTGAATCTCGTGGCTGAGAAAGACTTGTTTAAACGTACCGGACAGCGCATCAGGGCCAATATGCAGGAGTACATCGTAACGTATATATTCTTGGTTTTAAGCGTGATCTTTGTTGCTTACTCAGGCCGCCCCATGACGGATATTTTTTATCAACTCATGAGCCGTCTGACCAGGAACCTGTTTATTGTTCTGGCGCTGATCATCCCCATTGTGGCGGGTATGGGCATCAACTTCGCCATCACCATTGGCGCAATGGCAGCCCAAATTGGTCTTTTGCTGGTCATCAACTGGGGTGTATCCGGCATTGGCGGACTTCTGCTGGCGGCGGCCATCACCATGCCCCTGGCGGCTGGGTTTGGTTTTCTGATCGGCAGCCTTCTGAACAAAATGAAGGGGCAGGAGACCATCGGCTCCATGATCCTTGGTTTTTTTGCCAACGGCGCATATCAGCTGCTGTTCTTGTTTGTGTTCGGAAAGATCATTCCGCTAAACGAATCAGTAACCATTGTAGGTGGCACGGGTGTGGCCAATACACTAAACCTTACTGGCTCTGTGAATCTGCTTTCCGCCCTTGACGGGTTGTGGCGCCTAAGCTTCTCCCAGGCGCTGTATGGTGTATCTGCTTTGGCGATTGCAGGCGCTTTGGTGCTTTTGCTGCTGAAAAAGATGCCCAGATTCAAGGCCTTCTTTACCATGGGCATGGCAGCGGCCTTTTGTTTGATATACCAGATACCCATGATTAAAACAAGCCTTCAGGGCATTAACGTACCGATGATCACCTTTGCCGTGATCGGCCTTTTGTGCCTGTTCAATGTATTGATTATGCGTACAAGACTGGGACAGAAATTCAGAGCGGTGGGACAGAGCCGCGTTGTGGCCAATGCTGCGGGTATCAATGTCAACCGCGTGCGCATTATCGCCATCATGATTTCCACTGTCCTTGCGGGCTGGGGCCAAATCATTTTTATTCAGAACCTGGGAACGTTGCAGACATATGCCGCGCATGAAATGGTAGGCTTATATGCCGGTGCCGCAATTCTGGTAGGCGGTGCTTCCATTGACAGGGCTACCAACGGCCAGGCCATTATCGGCTGCGTACTGTTCCATACACTTTTCGTTGTTGCACAGGACGCCGGCAGCAACCTGTTCGGTGATCCCAACATCGGTGAATTCTTCCGCGTGTTCCTTTGCTATGGTGTAATCGCCTTGGCGCTGGTCATGCATGCCTGGCGCAGTTCTGCCCAAAAGAAGGCGGCTGTTCAAAGCATGATGGGACGCGGCGGTCACTGATTCCCTGCTACGTAAAAGCCCCGAACCAACAGGTCCGGGGCTTTTACGTATATTATTATGGATGATAAAAGACCTGAACCATACCTTCATTGCCTTTTCTGCCATCAGACACCATGTGCATCAGCGGTGCCATGGACTCGTTCCAGCGAGCAACCACCAAACTTTCGTTCTGCACCCGGCTGGCATAAGCTACGCTTTCGCACTCATAGTATCCAAAAAGCTCATTGCCCACGTTCCATATGGTATAGTTGTGAATGCCTGCTTCATTTAAAAGCGCTGTCATCTCCGGCCAGATGTCGTTGTGCCTGCGTTTGTATTCTTCCAGCATACCGGGCAGTACAATGGCTTTCCAAGCAAACCGTTCCATGATATCCTCCTTGAAAGCTTACTGCTATTTTTTTCATACATACACGTTTTGTGTTGAAATGTCAACAATCTTTTAAAGGTATGTTGACAGAAGGGGGCCCATGGCCTATGCTGATGATGGAGGGATGACAGTGCGCATTTTTGCAGGCCTTAGCTTTGAACCTGATGCTATGAAGGCACTGGCTGAAGTCGCGGATAAGGCAAAGCAGATATTTCCTGGCAGGTATACCATGCCGGAGAATTATCACTGCACACTGAAATTTATCGGCCAAGTGGAGGATGAACAGATATATGACATCAAGGCAGCCCTGGAAAACGCAGCGGCGGATGCGATGCCCTTTTCTGTGACACTGGATAAGCTTTCTTATTTTCGAAGGTGCCAGGATGCCATCCTCTTTTGCGGGCTTAGAAGCTGCCCGCCCCTTGCGGATTTGGCGGAACGTACAGGCCAAGAGCTTGTAAAAGCAGGCTTTTCGATGGATAACAGTCCGTTTCATCCCCATGTAACCTTGGCACGTCAGGCAAGGATAGTTCCTGAAAGACTGCTGGGGCTTCCGGTAGCATCTGCATCCAGCCTTGTACAGCAAATAATCCTGTATGAGAGCTGCCGTGTACAGGACCAGCTTCGGTATGTTCCGATTTTCATCTGCCCTTTTAGAAAATAGTGGCACTGGGAAACGTACATGAATCAGTATTTTGCAATATACTATGAAAGGCGGAATTCCATTGAATCATCATCACAAAAATTGCACCTGCGGTCATCACAACGATCCTGCTGCTTCCTGCGGCTGCGAGCATACCCATAATGAAGACTGCGGCTGTGACCATGACCATGCCCACGATAAGCACAGCGGCTGCGGCTGCGGTTGCGAGCATACCCATAATGAACACAGCGGCTGCGGCCATGACCATGCCCATGATGAACATTGCGGCAGCGGCCATGACCATGCCCATGATGAACATTGCGGCTGCGGCCATGATCATGCCCATGATGAACATTGCGGCTGCGGTCATGAACATGGCCATGTTCATGGCGAAAACTGCAATTGCGGCCAAAGCCACGAATATCTTTCGCCGGGCAGAAGCGGGCTCAGTGAAGCGCAGACGGATGTCCTGCTGGCAATACATCTGAGAGGATATCTGCCGGTGGCAAGGTTTGTTCTGCGCAGCAGCAAAAATGCCCACGCAAATTCCGTAGCCTTGGCGCCTGTATACATAGCTGACCCCAAGGATGATATGGAGACGGTGAAGGATAACGGCAGATTGTTTGCATCCCTGGATGAAATGGGGTTGATTACGCTGGATTATGACCTTCCCCTGAAAGGGTACGATTATGGTGAGTATCATCAGTCGGCCCTGTATGCATACTTTCAAGAGACGGTAAAGGAAGCATCTCAGAATCCTGGCTTTTCAATGGATGTGCCGCACATGGATCTGGGAAGCATGGCTTTGACACAGGAAGGACATGAACTTTTGCAGGCATTGATGGCAGAATAAGCCCATCAAATGAAAATTCTGAAAAATCAATAAAAAACCCGAATTTTGTGATTTTGTCACTTTCGAAAATCGAAAATGCGGGTATAGTATGTCTATAAAAGTTGTCCGCAAGGACTAAGGAGGATAATTACAATGGCTGCGATAAAGGTTACGAAGGAAAATTTCAATGACGTTCTGGCCTCCGAAGTGCCGGTGCTGGTAGATTTCTGGGCTCCCTGGTGCGGACCCTGCCGTATGGTGGGCCCTGTTGTGGAGGGCATTGCCGAAGAACTGGGTGACAAAGCAGTGGTTGGCAAGATTAATGTAGATGAGGAGCCAGAGTTGGCTTCCCGCTTTGGTGTAATGAGCATTCCTACCCTGGCAGTATTTAAAAATGGCCACATGGCAGGCTCTATGGTAGGTGTCCGCTCAAAGCAGGACATTTTGAAACTCATGGAGGCCTGACGTGTTTAATTTCTTTGACCGTGGCGTCAATACCATCTCCATGCGCAATGCCATGGCCGATCTTCAAAAAAATCCTGAAATTCAGCTTATCGACGTACGCACCCCTGATGAATATCGGCAGGGACATATTCCCGGCAGCATATCAGTACCGTTGGACAATTGGCAGCAGATACAAGCTGTAGTACCTGATAAAACAGCTGTCTTGTATGTGTATTGCTTAAGCGGTGGCAGAAGCCAAGTTGCTTGTCAGAACTTTGCAAAACTTGGATATACCAATGTGAACAATATTGGAGGCATTGGTTCCTACAACGGCCCTGTGGAGAGGTAAGGTATGCAATACATGAAGGTTGTCATTATCGGCGGCGTGGCCGGCGGGGCCAGCGCCGCCGCTCGCTTACGCAGGCTCAATGAGCAGGCGGAAATCATTATGCTGGAGCGGGGAGAATACATCTCCTATGCTAACTGCGGCCTGCCCTACTATGTAAGCGGAGTAATCACCGATCAGGATGAACTGACATTGCAGACGCCTGAAAGCTTCTATGACAGATTTCATGTGGATGTCCGGGTGCTGTCTGAAGCTATTGCCATTGATCCGGCAGCAAAATCGGTGACCGTCAAAAACCGAAAGACCGGTGAAACATATCAGGAAAGTTATGATGCCCTGATCCTGTCTCCCGGTGCTGAGCCTGTGGTTCCGCCCATTCCGGGCGTGAAAGAGCCTGGCGTATTTACGCTGCGCACCGTTCCTGACACCCTTGGCATCCGCGCCTTTATTAAGGACAAGCATCCCAAGCGAGCGGTGGTGGTGGGCGGCGGTGCCATCGGTATGGAAATGGCGGAAAATCTTCATGAAGCGGGCCTTGAGGTCACTGTGGTGGAGCTTTCTGACCATTTGATCGCGCCTTTGGATTTTGATATGGCCACTGATGTTCATGGCTATGTGAAAGAAAAAGGCATCCGTCTTCTTTTAAATGTGGGCGTAAAGGCCATTGAAAAAAGCGAAGACGGTCTTTGTGTGATTGCGGGGGATGAAAAACTGGCGGCGGATATGGTGCTTTTGTCTGTAGGTGTCCGTCCAGAAGGTTCCCTGGCCAAGGCGGCTGGGCTTGATGTAAGCCCCAAAGGTGCGATTTTAGTGGATGAGCATATGCGCACCTCCAACCCAGCGATTTATGCTGTAGGCGATGCGGTGCTTGTGAAGAACTTTATTTCAGGCCAGCCTGCATTCCTGCCCTTGGCTGGACCGGCTAACAAGCAGGGCCGCATTGCGGCGGATAATATTTGTGGTATCCCCTCTGTATTCAAGGGAAGCCAAGGTGCGTTGGTATTGAAGCTGTTTGATATGACAGTGGCGGCAACGGGGCTTAATGAAACAGCCTTGAAAGCGGCAGGCATTGCCTTTGATAAGGTATACGCCTATGGCAATTCTCACGCAGCTTACTATCCTGGTGCCACCAACCAAACCATCAAGCTTTTGTTTGCGCCTGGTGACGGTAAGATCCTGGGGGCGCAAATAGTAGGCTTTGAAGGCGTGGATAAGCGATGTGATGTGATCAACACCGCAATCCGGGCCGGTATGACGGTGTATGATCTAACGGAGTTGGAATTGTGTTATGCGCCGCCTTTCTCCTCAGCCAAGGACCCAGTGAATATGGCTGGCTTTATGGCGGAAAACCTGCTTACCGGCAAGGTGAAACAGTTCCATTGGCACGATGTGAAAGACCTGCCCAAGGATGGCAGCATAACAATGCTGGATGTTCGCACCGGTGGTGAGCGGCAGCGGGGAAGCATACCCGGTACCATTCATATCCCGGTGGATGAGTTGCGCGGGCGCATTGGCGAGCTGGATGCCAGTAAGCCTATTTACGTTCACTGTCACAGCGGATTGCGCAGTTATATTGCCTGCCGTATGCTGACCCAAAATGGGTTTGATGCTTACAACCTGGCAGGCGGTTACAGACTGTATGCATCAGTGAGGTCAGACAGACCTGGCATTTTAGAAAGTACGCATCCCTGCGGTGTTCCTATTCAAAACAAGTAAAATAAATTTGCGGTGCAATGGTTTGCCTGCCATGATGATCCGTCTTTGCTTGTGGTCCTGCCTCCATAAATGTCATGCACATGGGGAAAAGGAAGCAGCAAAAACGGATCTTTATTTATACAATTGCTGTTTACGAGAAATGCTATGCTAACAAGTATTTACCTGTTGTGTGCATTTATCATTTTCCCAATGCTCACATTGCGAAAGTACGTTCGCTGTGCTACACTATTGATGTATGAATATTGGGGAGGGCTAACAATGGAACCTTCAAAAGTGTATTTTACAAATTTGCGTGTGACTGAAGGCCGCAGCATGTTGGAAAAGCTGCGCCGTCTCGTGAAAAAAGCTGGCATTGAAGACATTGATTTTAAGAAGAAATTCACAGCCATCAAGCTGCATTTTGGCGAACCCGGCAACCTATCCTTTGTACGGCCCAATTATGCCAAGGTACTGGTGGATTTGGTCCGAAAAAATGGCGGTATGCCCTTTTTAACAGATTGTAACACGTTGTATGTAGGCCGCCGCAAAAATGCGCTGGATCATATAGAGGCAGCATATGAAAACGGATTCTCTCCCTTCTCCACCGGCTGCCATGTTATCATCGGCGACGGGCTGAAAGGCACGGATGAGGCACTGGTGAAGATTCCAGGAGAATATGTGAAGGAAGCCAAGATTGGCCGTGCGGTGATGGATGCGGATGTATTCATCAGCCTAAGCCACTTTAAAGGCCATGAGGGAACCGGGTTTGGAGGGGCCATCAAAAATATCGGCATGGGCTGCGGTTCCCGGGCCGGAAAAATGGAGATGCACAATTCAGGCAAACCTGAGGTGGAGGAGAATGACTGCGTTGGCTGTGGAAAATGCCGCAAGGAGTGCGCCCACGATGCCATCTTCTTCAACCGCAAGAAGGCACATATCAATTGGGACAAGTGCGTGGGCTGCGGGCGTTGTATTGGAGCCTGTCCGGAGGATGCCATCCACCCTACCGGAGATCAAAACAATGATCTTTTGAACATGAAGATTGCGGAGTATTCCCTGGCAGTGTTGCAGGGCAGACCTCACTTTCATGTGAGCCTGGTGATGGATATTTCTCCTGTTTGTGACTGCCATGATTACAATGATGCGCCAATCCTCCCGGATGTGGGCATGTTTGCATCCTTTGATCCGGTGGCGCTGGACCAGGCATGTGTGGACGCCTGTATGAAGCTTGAGCCGATGCCAGGCAGCAAGCTTTCTGAGGTTCCCCACATCAGCCATGACCATTTCCTAAACAACCATCCTGATACCAACTGGATCACCCAGCTTACCCACAGCGAAAAGCTGGGTATTGGCACCAGGGCTTACAAGCTGATCGAGGTGTGACAATTGCGTGATACATTGCTTATAAAAGGGGCCCGGGAGCATAACCTGAAAAATATCGATTTGGAAATCCCACGGGACAAGCTGGTGGTGTTCACGGGGTTATCCGGTTCGGGCAAAAGCTCTCTGGCCTTTGATACCATTTATGCCGAGGGGCAGCGGCGGTATGTGGAATCCCTTTCCTCTTACGCCAGACAGTTCCTGGGCCAGATGGAGAAGCCGGATATTGACTACATCGAAGGACTGTCGCCAGCCATCTCCATCGATCAGAAAACCACCAGCCGTAATCCCCGTTCCACCGTGGGCACAGTGACGGAGATTCATGACTACCTGCGCCTTTTGTATGCACGGGTAGGCACGCCCCACTGCCCCAAGTGTGGTAAGGAGATCAACCAGCAGACCATTGACCAAATGGTGGACCAGATACTTTCGTATCCTGAGGGCACCCGCATGCAGGTGCTGGCGCCTGTGGTTAGAGGCCGGAAGGGTGAGCATGCCCGTATTCTGGAGGATGCCCGAAAGAGCGGATTTGTCCGAGTCCGCATTGATGGAACGCTGTACGAAATTGATGATACGCCGCCTCTGGACAAACAAAAGAAGCATACCCTGGAGATCGTTATCGACCGCCTCATTGTGAGGCCGGGCAAGGAATTGCAAAAGCGCCTGACAGACAGCATCGAAACAGCTGCGGGCCAGTCTGGTGGTCTTATCCTCATTGACCTGTTTGATCAGGGGGAGATCCTTTTTTCCCAGAACTACGCTTGCGCCGACTGCGGCATTTCCATTGAGGAGCTGGCGCCAAGGCTCTTTTCTTTCAACAGCCCCTTTGGTGCATGTCCCACCTGCGCGGGCCTTGGTACGCTAATGAAGATCAGCCCGGAGATTGTGATTCCCGACCCCACTCTTTCCATCAGCCAGGGTGCAATCAATGCCATGGGCTGGAATGTGAAGGACCCCTCCAGCATTGCCAACATGTTCTTTGCTGCATTGGCGAAAAAGTATCATTTTGATCTGGATACGCCGGTAAAGGATTTGCCGGATAAAATTGTACAGCTGCTCCTGTATGGTAACGGCAAGGAAAAGATTACTGTCCAGTACGCCGGTCAAAACGGGGCAGGGCATTTTGATGCGCCTTATGAGGGGATTATCCCCTCCCTGGAACGCCGCTATCGGGAGACGGCAAGCGATGGCATGAAAGCAATGTATGAGGAATACATGGTGGCTGACGAGTGCCCGGACTGCTGTGGCAAAAGGCTGAAGCCAGAGGCGCTGGCAGTAACTGTGGGCAGGGAGAATATTGCCAAGATCAGCGATATGAGCGTACTGGATGCAAGAGCATTTTTTCAAGGCCTTACCCTATCTGAAAAGCAGACCATGATCGCTACCCAAATTTTAAAGGAGATCAACGCAAGGCTAGGCTTTTTGGTGGATGTAGGGCTGGATTACCTGACGTTGTCACGGGCGGCGGGGAGCCTATCCGGCGGCGAGGCCCAGCGCATCCGACTGGCTACCCAGATCGGGTCTTCCCTGGTGGGTGTTCTCTATATTTTAGATGAACCCTCTATCGGCCTGCATCAGCGGGATAACGCCAGGCTTTTGAGTACACTCAAACACCTTCGGGACACCGGAAATACCCTTATCGTGGTGGAACATGATGAGGACACCATGTATGCAGCAGATTACATTGTGGATATCGGCCCCGGTGCTGGCGCACATGGTGGCCATGTGGTGGCCCAGGGAACGGTGGATGAGATCATAGCCAATCCCCAGTCCCTCACAGGTCAGTACTTGAGCGGGAAAAAGAGCATCCCCATACCAGAAAAGCGGCGCAAGCCCACAGGCCAGCTTGTGATTCGCGGTGCAAAAGAGCATAACCTCAAGAATATTGACGCAGCTATTCCTTTGGGAGTGTTAACGTGCGTGACTGGTGTATCCGGCAGCGGAAAATCCAGCCTAGTCAATGAAATATTGTACAAGCACCTGGCCAAACAGTTAAACAGAGCCAAAACTCGTGCAGGCTCCTTTGATGCTATGGAGGGTGTGGAGCAGCTGGACAAGATCATCGATATCGACCAGTCACCCATTGGCCGCACCCCCCGAAGCAATCCTGCCACCTATACCGGGCTGTTTGACCATATCCGCAAGGTGTTCGCTGCCACTCCGGATGCCAAAGCCAGGGGATACAAAGAAAACCGCTTCTCCTTTAATGTAAAGGGCGGGCGGTGCGAGGCATGTTCCGGGGATGGACTCATTAAAATTGAAATGCACTTTTTGCCGGACATCTATGTACCTTGTGAGGTTTGCAAAGGAAAGCGGTATAACCGGGAGACCTTGGAAGTGCATTATAGGGGTAAATCTATCCACGATGTGCTGGAGATGACAGTAGAAGAAGGCTTGGCCTGTTTTGAAAACCACCCGCAGCTAATGCGCAAGCTGGAAACGCTGTATGATGTGGGCCTTGGGTACATGAAGCTGGGCCAGTCCAGCACCACATTATCCGGCGGCGAAGCACAGCGTATCAAGCTGGCTACGGAGCTGAGCAAGCGTGCCACAGGCAAAACGGTGTACGTACTGGATGAGCCATCAACAGGCCTGCATATGGCCGATGTTGATCGGCTGGTACAGGTTTTGCAGCGGCTGGTAGATGCAGGAAACAGTGTAGTGGTTATCGAGCACAACCTGGACATTATCAAAACTGCCGATTACATACTGGACCTTGGGCCAGAAGGCGGCTTCCGGGGTGGCCAGATCATTGCACAGGGTACGCCGGAGGACATATGCAAGGTGGAAAAGAGCTACACAGGCCAGTATTTGAAAGCTGCGCTGAACCGGAGGTAACCAGGGAGGCGCTGCCTCCCTGGACCCACCTTCAAAGGGACATATCCCTTTGAAATCCCTATATAGGGGAATTAAAAGAGCGCTGGAGAAATGCCAGTGCTCTTTTATTTTAGAGTACCTTACAGTTTTTCGGGGATAGGTGCGGGAAGGGGGTTTTTAGAAATCTCACTCTCTATATAAGTTTTGTTATACCTTCCGTACCGGTGCCATGTGGATGGCCATGCCGTAAGCACTGTCTAGGGCTTCTGTAAAGCTTTCGGCATAGGTGGGATGAGGACGGATAGCCTTAAGCAACTGCTCACGTGTTAAGCCATTGGCAATAGCAACGGTGGCCTCGTTGATCATATCGGTGGCCCGCTCGCACATGATCTGTGCACCAAGGAGTTGATCAGTATTGGCGTCCAGTACAAGCTTTACAAATCCCCGGTCTCCCGCTGCGATCATGGTGCGGCAGTTGGCTGAGAGAATGTATTTACCGGTGCGAACTTGAACTCCGGCAGCTTTTGCCTCATCAGCCGTCATTCCAACACAGGCGATTTCTGGCCGGGTATACACGCAGGATGGAACCAAATCCTCCCGCACTGCAGGCGTATGGCCCGCAGCCTGTTCCACGCAGGCAATGCCCTGAGCAGAGGCCAAGTGGGCCAGCTGAATGGCACCGGCAGCATCGCCGATAGCGTACACGCCAGGCACACTGGTTTGGTGGTCGGCATCGGTTATAATGCGGCCTCTGTCTGTCTGAAGGGTAAAGTCCTGGGCAAACAGGCCTTGCGTGCTGGCACGGCGGCCAATGGCTATCAGCACCGTATCGCCAGCAGCCTGACCTTGTTTTCCGCCAATCTCGTACAAGGTAGTGAGGGAGCCGTCCTCTTCCTTTCGTATTTCTGACACACGTGCGCCGGTCAGTACAGTCGCGCCGCGCTTTTTCAGTATCATGACAAGGTTTTGGGAGATTTCCCTGTCCATTTGAGGCAGCAGCCTGTCCAGGGCCTCAATGATGGTGATTTCATAGCCTAAGGCTTGAAACAGGGAAGCAAATTCCACGCCGATGACACCGCCGCCGATAATCACCAGCCGCTTGCCGGAGGGTGGAGAAGATAACAGCCCGTCACTGGAGACGACACCAGGAAGCATCAGGCCCGGTATGGGCGGCAGTACGGGGGAGGAGCCTGTAGCAATGAGGATTTTCTCCCCAGTCAGCGCTTTGTCGTTTACCAATACGGTATGGCTGTCTTGTATAACACCGGTTCCTTTAAGGAAGGTGATACCGTTTTGTTGTATCAAACGGCTGATCCCCTCCCGCAGGGTGGAAACAAGGTCATCCTTCTGAGCATACATTTTATCAATGTCAAAGGATGCATTCTCTGCTGTGATCCCCCAGGTGGATAAGTGCTGTATTTCTTCATAGCCCATGGCGGCATGGAGCAGGGCTTTGGTGGGTACGCAGCCGCGGTTTAAGCAGGTGCCGCCTGCCTCGTCCTTTTCCACCAAGGCCACCTTTTGCTTAAGCTGAGCGGCGCGGATGGCTGCTTCATAGCCGCCTGGTCCGGCACCCAGGATGATCCAGTCAAAATCCATGGCTGTCTCCTTTTAGAAGTTCTGGCTTGTCAAAAAAGACTGAAGGTCTCGTCCTATTTCTTCCGATTGCGCCTTGATGGGTTCAATAGCCTGTGCCAGGGCCTGAGCATTAAGTGCACAGCCTGATAACAGGTTGGGCAAGGTTTGAATGAGGGATTCATCCAGCGCGTCAGAATATACGGCACACTCCTTCACACGGCCCGATTCTATAGAAAATTGCAGCTGTATGCCACCCCAGGGATAGCGGGCCTCTCCCTCCCAGGTAAAGGGAATGGACCGGCCATAAAGCCAATCCCAGGAAAAAATTTTTTCCATGCCTGCCTTTACGGCTTCCATGTCAATACGGGCTGCGGGAAGCTCTTGCGGTGCTATGCCGTATACCTGACCCAATGCTTGAAATAAGGCCTGTCTTAACATATCAATGGTAAGGCTGGGGCAGAGCTCCTTCAGGTTTACCACCCGTGCCCGTACGGAAGAGACACCTTTGGAATCAAGCTTTTGCTGGGGTACGTTCAAATACCGGGCTAGGTTTGCCATATCCACATTCACAAGCAATGTACCGTGGTGGTAGGCGTTACCATTGGTCTTGTAAAAGGCATTGCCTGAAAATTTGCGGCCATCTACTGTAATATCGTTGCGGCCGGTGCGCTCCGCCGGTATACCGAAGGAACGCACCGCAGATAGAATCACTTCTGTCTGCCGAGCGATGTCATAATCTGCCTGGGAAACAAGAAAGGTGAAATTCAGGTTTCCCAGGTCATGATAGACTGCTCCGCCGCCGGATAGCCTGCGTACCAGATGCCCCTGATCCTTTTCCAGATCGGGCACCCGCACTTCCTTCCAGGCATTTTGGTTGCGGCCAATGACCACCGTATGCTTGTTCTGCCACAGATACAGTATGATTTCGCCAGGCTGAACAATATGTAACAGGTGCTCTTCCAGCGCCAGGTTTTGATAGGGATCAGTCTGGTCCGTGATCACATAGCGGCAGTGGTGGATCATGCAAACCTCCTTAATCAAAGGAATATTTCAGCTTCGGGTTTCGGGCAGCATTCACCTCATCCGGCCTGCCGATAGGGGTGGTTACAGGACAGGCGTGGAGCGCTTCCGGATCTTTCTTGGCTATTCGGGCAATGTCTTTGAGCGCTTCAATGCCTTCCTCCAAGGTCTCACGGCTTTCGGTTTCCGTAGGCTCGATCATCAGCGCTTCGTGTACGATCAGCGGGAAGTACATCGTCGGGGGGTGCATGCCTTTGTCCAGCAGGGCTTTGGCTACATCCAGAGCGGATACACCAGTTTCTTTTTTCAAATTCTCCAAGGTCAGCACAAATTCGTGCATGCAGGTGTGGTCATAGGCCAGGGTAAAGGTATCCTTTAGCCTGTGCATCATGTAATTGGCATTGAGCACGGCATTCTGGGAGGCTTCCCGAACACCTTCGGCACCCAGGGTTAGAATGTAGGTCAGCGCCCGTACCACCACCAGGAAATTGCCATAGAAGGCTTTTACTTGGCCAATGCTTTGGGGTGGGGCTTCTTCACCCAGCTTCGAGTAGGGAAGGAAGGGGGCAAGGTGAGCCTTGCAGCCCACAGGCCCGCTGCCGGGACCGCCGCCGCCATGGGGGGTGGAGAAGGTTTTATGCAAGTTTAAATGCACCACGTCAAAACCCATGTCGCCGGGGCGGACCACACCCATGATGGCGTTGAGATTGGCCCCGTCATAATAGCATTGGCCACCTGCGTCATGAACGATCCTTGTAATCTCCAGTATGTTCTTGTCGAACAGCCCCAGGGTGTTGGGGTTGGTAAGCATCAGCCCGGCGGTATCTTCACCAACTGCGGCCTTCAGGGCATCCAAATCTACACAGCCATCCGGTCCTGAAGGGATACTTACGACAGAATACCCTGCCATGGCCCCAGTGGCCGGGTTGGTGCCATGGGCAGAATCGGGCACGATAAGCTTTGTGCGCTTTCCATCGCCCCGGGACTTATGATAAGCCTTGATGAGCAGGATGCCTGTGAACTCGCCGTGGGCACCGGCGGCAGGCTGGAAGCTCATGGCGTCCATACCGGTAATTTCGCACAAGTGCTTTTCGGCTGTTGATAAAACCTCCAGGCAGCCTTGAACCGTTTCTTTAGGCTGCAAGGGATGGATATTTGCAAAGCCGGGAAGGTCTGCCATTTCATCATTGATTCGAGGGTTATATTTCATGGTGCAGGAGCCCAAGGGATAAAAGCCGCTGTTGACGCCATGGGCGCGTTTGGCAAGCCTTGTATAGTGCCGGCTGATGTCCGTTTCCGCCATTTCCGGAAGATGCGGAGCTATTTCTCGTTGATATTCATCGGGGAGGACTATTTCCGGTACATCACACTTGGGCAAAAGGCTGACATGATGGCCAGGGCGGCTGGTTTCAAAAATTAGGTTCATTTTGCGCACACCTCCCTGACGGTGCTAATAACGATATCCAGTTGTTCACGGCTTACCTGTTCGGTGGCACACCAAAGCAGCTGGTCCTCGCCAAGCGGCAGACCGCCCAGGATATCCTTGGCTTCCAACGCTTTCAAAATGGCATTCCGCTTGCTGCCGCAGGTGGTGACGAATTCATGGAAGAAGGGGGCAGTGCCAACCCTTACAATGCCTTCAATACTTGCCAGCCCATCCAGCAGGTAATGGGATTTGCTCATGGATTGGACAGCCACTTCCTTGAGCCCCTCCGGCCCCATGGCGGATAAGTAAACGGATGCGGTGAGGGCACACAATGCCTGGTTGGAGCAGACGTTTGAACTGGCTTTCTCCCGGCGAATATGCTGCTCACGGGCCTGCAGGGTCAAAACAAAGGCACGGTTGCCTTTGCTGTCTGTGGTTTCGCCAGCAATGCGACCGGGGAGCTTGCGCATCATAGATGTGGTGGAGGCCATAAAGCCAAGGTAGGGCCCACCGAAGGACAAAGGCATGCCAAGGGGCTGGCCCTCGCCTACGGCGATATCGGCACCGGCTTCGGCGGGGGATTGGACAATGGCAAGCGCAATGGGGTTTACGCCCATGATGTATTTACCGCCGGCTGCATGTACTTTTTCGCCAAGCAGCTTTGCGTCTTCGAGTGCACCGTAAAAGTTGGGCTGCTGCACAAACAGGCAGGCAGTGTCATCCCCCAGCAAGGATTCCAGCGCTTGCACATCCGTTAAACCATTCTTTTCTGGAACGATCTGCATCGGCATATTGGCTGCAGTACAGTAGGTTTGAATGGTGGCAATGGTATCAGGATGGGCGGTGGCACTTACCAGTGTGGTCACCCGCTTGCGTTCCCGGCACATGGCTGCCGCTTCCGCTGCGGCCTCCGCACCGTCGTACATGGAGGCATTGCTGACACTCAGCCTAGTCAGTTCGCAGACCATAGTTTGAAACTCAAATATTGACTGCAAAATACCTTGGCTGATCTCCGGCTGATAGGGGGTGTAGGCGGTGACAAACTCCTCTTTTGCTGTCACGTACTTGACAATGGAAGGAATGTAATGGTTGTATGCACCGGCTCCCCGAAGGATGGTTGCATAGGTCTTGTTCTTTTGAGCCATGGCTGTCATGGCTTTACGGACCTCAAGCTCTGATTTTCCATCCGGCAGGTCCAAGGGCCGTTTAAGCATCACATCACAAGGAACGTCAGAAAACAATTCCATAACGTTTGATATTCCTATGGAAGAGAGCATTTCCTGCCGCTCATTGCTGGTGGTGGGAATATAGCTGCCCATGCTCAGCCCTCCTTGACGGTGCTTTCGTATGCCTGGGCGCTGAGCATTTCCACGGTGCCGGTGACATCCTTAACGCGGATGAACCAGGCCTCATAAGGGGATTGGTTGATGAATTGCGGGCTGTCCAGCAGCGCCTCGTTGACCTCGGTCACCTCGCCTGTGACAGGGCTGTACACGTCGCTGACGGCCTTGACGGATTCCACATCGCCAAAGGTCTCACCAGCTGTTACGCTGTCGCCAGGCTGGGGCAAGTTAACAAATACCAGGTCACCCAGCTCGCTCTGGGCAAAGTCGGTCAGGCCGATTTCAAAAACGCCACCATCAAGCTCCTTGATCCATTCGTGGGATTTGGTGTACTTTAATTCATTGGGGATGTTCATCGTATTTTCCTCCTTCTATTTCACAAAACGTTTGCTTATATCAGGCTTTGCCTTTTTTGTAAAAGGGCAGGGGAACGATCTCTGCCGTGATCCTTTTGCCCCTTACATCTACTTCCACAGTGTTGTCACCCAGGGATAGGCCCTCTTTATGAAGGAGCGCCATGGCAATGGCCTTGTTCACAAAGGGGCAGAGGGTACCGGAGGTGGTGTAGCCGATCTCTTTGCCATCCTTAAACACCGTGCAATGCTCCCTGGCGATGCCCCGGCCAGTCATCATAAGGCCAAAGCGGGCAATGCGAGGCTCGCCTTTTTTAGAAAGGGCCTCTTTGCCGATGAACTGCTCCTTGGCCATTTTCACAAAAGCACCAAGTCCAGTTTCAAAGGGAGTAATGGTTTCATCCATCTCATGGCCATACAGGGGCATGGCTGCCTCCAGCCGCAGGGTATCACGGGCCCCTAAGCCGCAGGGGATAAGACCCAGATCCTTGCCTGTTTCCAAAAGGAGATCCCATAGCTTTGGCGCATACGCATTAGCGCAGTACAGCTCAAAACCATTCTCGCCTGTATAGCCTGTGCGGGAGATCATGCAAGGTATGCCCCCTACAGTTCCCTTTTCTACAAAAGTGTAATATTTTTTGGGGATATCTTCTTCTTTGCATAAGCAGCTTAGTATCTCCAACGCA
>JAEYQQ010000148.1 GCA_023409955.1 Bacillota bacterium
GAAAGCAGCCTGCGGCCAGCGTATTCCCGAGAAAAGGCTGCCAGGGCATCTGCTACTGCCTCATGCTCGAATACACGCAATGTCTTTCCCTGTCGCTCCAGCACCATCACCGGCAGTCCGCCCCGAAGAGCCACCAGCGTTCCAGCTACATTTATGAAGGACCTATCCTCAAAATGGGGCAGATATTTTCCATAGGGCTGCACGGGGTCCACCGCCGGAAGCCAGATGATATCCTCTCCCGGATGCTCCAGGGACTGGATGACCCCAGCATAATCGCTTTCCCGTATGAACTGCATGCCGGACATGCCCTCAATGAAGTACCCGCGCCGAACTCGGCCTGTGTATTCCCATAGGCGTAATAGCTTAACTGCTTCGCTCCAAGGCATGCCCTGGGCCGTTTCCTTGCAAAGGATCGCTACCCTGTCAAAAGCACGCTCCAGCTGCTGCTCCATAGGCAGCGTCTTGATCGGACGCATGCATTCCCACCTACCGGAGGTGGCAGCCATGACCTTCAGGTTTACTTTACGCCTGATGGTGCCTTGATTGCTTTGGTCCCCCATAAGCCGCTGGCGGATGGGCACAAAGCTGTCCGCCCGGACCAGGCCTTTTTCTGCCAGATGGTTTAATACATCCTGCACAAACCCATCTCCCACAAGGCTGCTTAAGCTGTGCATAAAGCTGGCACCACGCTGCATAAGAGCATTGAAAACCATGGTTTCCTTCTCATCCAAAAAACCATGCTCAGCCTGTATAGGCTCCGCATCCCAATCAATGTCTTCATACAGGTGGAACCCTAGCTCCCCATCTTTTGTCAGGCGCCAGAAAACATGGCCCTGGGAAAGCAGTGCATCCAGCATCTCTGTCCGGTAGCCGCTTACACGCAAGGGCAGCAGGTGGCTTTCCCACAACGCCGCAGGCATGTACAGGCCGCAAAGCGACTTCACTGCGCTTTCCAGCTGTTCTTTGGACGGGGCAGATCTATGAATACGGCCAGATAGTAAGGCTGCATACCTTTCCTTAGGCATGGTGCGTACCCGAATTCGGCGGTTGACCACTGTTTCCCTGACCGCACGCTCAAACAGCTGACCGTGGAAGTACTGACCTTCGTATTCTACAGCCTCGCCGCCTGCGCAAAGCGTTTGGAAAACAGCCTGAGCATTCTCTTCCATAATGCCGTAGCGCTGAGCTGCCTGCCATGTGTCATGGGGGCCCCGATAGCGCAGAAGCCGCCGGAATATATGCTGCCTCGCCTCTTCTCTTCCTTCTGTCATCGCTGCTGCATATTCTTTTGCCTGTTCTGCCGCGATCCACAGCCCAGGCTCAATGTAGACTGCCCGGCCCTGCATCTCCAGGGTTTCTAGCCATTCATGGGGCAGGTCCAGTTCTCCTGGCTCCAAGTCTCCTTCGATCATCAAGAGGCTGTGAAGCTGGTTTTCGTTCTCCGGCAGTCGCGCACGCTGGGCCAAACGCTTTAGCTGATCCTCCTCCGGCGGGATTAGCTGTGTCTTTTCCAGTGCCTGTGCCACCGCTGCATGGGTATTGGTAGGCCTAGGCGTGTATTCATACATCATGGAAGCTTCCGTTTGCCTACGCAGCGTCAGTGACAAGGGAGAAGGCACCTGCTGGTGCAGCTCCACCACTTTGATTTCTCCGGCTCGAATGGCGCTGATGATCTGCTTTGTGCCCTGAAGATCCCAGTAATCCTCCAGGCATTCTCGCCTGGTTTCCCGTACCAGGGGATGATTTTCCTCCCGAACCAAGTGATCGAGCATTTGTGCGCTGCGCATGCGCTGTACCCAGAGCGGCTGGCGGCCGGCATTCCTGACCCCCATCATCAGCGCCCGGGCAGCATTGTAACGAAACGCCATATTGTACACTGGCGACACTGGCAGCACAGCCTTCAAAACCGGCTCCACCATATCCGGAGTAACGGCATATAAAAGCCCCTGGGGCATATGCCTGTCCTCATAGGGGAAGAGTAAAAAACCATCATCATCGGCCACGAAATTTACATTCATGCCGTTCTTGCGCCGGGCAGCTTCCATGACAAGCGCAGCCAGCGGCTCATTTACCGGTCGGCCGAAAATAGAGTGCACCATCATCTGCGGGTTGCCGGACTCGTCGCGATAATGCTCAATGATGATGGTTTTGTCATCGGGCAGTGCGCCGGTTAAGGCAATCTGCCGTTTGATCAACTCCCCGGCACTCTCCGCAGCCATGGCATCCAACCCCAACTTGGCCAGCTCGGCAAGCAATGCCCCAGCTTCGCCAGCCTTGACCAGATGCCGTAAAATCTCCCCGAAAGCAATGCCAGTTTGAATGGCACGGCCCTTTATTTCCCCTTTCCAGAAGGGGACCCTGGCCCCTTGGGGGTTGGCCGGAACAACCGTCACCGTATCCTTTTGTATATTGGAAATCTGCCATGCAAAGGCACCCAACAGGAATCTGTCCCCCACCCGGCTTTCGTAAATAAATTCCTCGTCCAACTCACCTAAGGTTACACCTGTTTCCGTTTTGGCGGTGTACAGCCCCTTGTCCGGGATGGTGCCACCTGCGGATACAGCCAGCATGCGGCTGTAAGGATCATGCTCCACCCGATCATGGACCCGGTCATACAGCACTCTTGGGCGAACAGGAATATCCCGGTCATGCTCATAATCCCCTGCCAGCATGCGCAACACTTGGCGGACGTCGTCAAGGGTGACGTTTTGAAAGGGATATGCTCTTTTTAATATATCCATAACCTCATTCAGTTCGTATCCTGTTGCGGCAGCCATGGACACCAGGTGCTGAGCCAATACATCCAGGCACAGCGTAGGGGGATGGGAATGCTCCACACCACCCTTTCTTACCACCGCCGCCGTTAAGCCGCTATACAGCCCTTCCAAAGGCGTGCGGGGAAAAATATGCATGGTGCTGACCCGATTGGGATTGTGGCCGGCACGGCCCAGCCGCTGCATGGTACTGGAGATGGTGCGTGGACAGCCGATTTGAAACACCTGATCGATTTCCCCTACATCAATGCCCAGCTCCATGGAGGAGGTGGCACACAGGAGCCGGAGGGTGCCTGACCGCAGGGCATGCTCCACCTCAAGCCGGTGCTCCTTGGACATGCTGCCGTGATGGGTTCTGGCAAACCCCTCCCCGCCTAGCTCGTTCACAAAATAGGCCAGCTTTTCGGCGTAAGCACGGCCTTCCACAAAAGCGATAACGCTACGGGAGGAGGCGCATCTGTCATAGATGGTTTTGGCGATCTCCTGCCATGCGGCATTTTTTTTGATTTCATTCCGGTTTGGCAAGGGGCTTGATATAGAAAGGCTAATGGCCTTTTGCATATTAGGTGCAGCAATGGCCGCTATTTCAGGCGAAAGATAAGCTGCGGCTGTTTGAAGCGGCTCAATGGTTGCGGATAGGCCAATGCGTTGGAGCGGTATACCACAAAGCTTGTCCAGCCGGGCAATGGACAGCATCAAGTGCGCCCCCCGCTTAGTATCGATCATGGCGTGAAGCTCGTCAATAATCAGCCACTTAGTCGTTGCCAGCATGGCCTGGCTGGATTTGGCAGTGAGCATCAAAAAAAGGGACTCCGGGGTGGTGATCAATATGTGGGGCGGTGTTTTGAGCATACGCCGCCGCTGACTTTGGGTGGTATCCCCTGTACGAATGGCAATATCCAATGGTGTATCAAAGGCAACACCAGCCTCCCGGGCTTCTTTTACGATGCCCTCCAGCGGCCGGCGAAGGTTCTCCCGTATATCCCCAGCCAAGGACTTTAAGGGCGATATATAGATCAAGTGCAGCTCCTGGGTAAGGGTGCCTTCCATGGCCTTGCGCATGAGCCTGTCGATATACACCAAGAAGGCCGACAGCGTTTTACCGGTACCGGTAGGTGCAGAAACCAGGGTATGCTGCCCGGCATCAATCAGCGGCCAGGCTGTTTCCTGTACGGCTGTAGGCGTGCCGATACGCTTTTCAAACCACTGCGCAGTCAGCGGATGAAATATATTCAAGGAATCCATAGGTATCAGGCCTCCATTATCGACCCCTTCAGGCCAGCTAATATACGTTGCATCCCCATCTTCAATCGTTCAATCATTCTTCAAAGAGCTAAGTTTTCCCTTTTCTGGAAGGAGAATACGATATGAACGCATACATTTAATGTTTGATGAATACACCCCTCCCAATGCATATTATCATGACAAAGGCTTCTGCCGGATGGGAGCCAACAACCATATAGAAACCGGGAAATGCGGCTTTCAAGTATTTCCCGCTCTTTTTTGCTGTTAAAAATCAAAAGCAAGTCACGTTTTATGACGTATCGTCCGAAAATTTTTCGCAATTTTTCCTCTGCCCCACAGCTGCCAAGCCTCCGTTTCAACATGAAAAATCCATGGCAATCCTTGAAATCTTTGAAACACGCCTTGATAAACAAATCAACGCCTGCATGCATCTGCACTGTTGTGTGCAAACTACCTTCACGACTTATGTGGAGGATTTTTAAGACATGCAAGCAGGCATTGCAGTATTCGGTCTATTGCTGCTGGCGGTTATCGTGCTGATGCAGCGCAGGCGGCGGCCTAAAACACTGCGGGATGTTTTATTGGATGAAGGTCTCCACAGTCATTTGCAGTCCTGCGCCTCCCAAATGGTGCTAATGGGCACAGGAAAGCTGCATATGCCTATGGGTATGCTGACAAGACTGCGTTCCACAGTCCGTTCCCTTTCCATCAGAGACAGGGAAAATCTGCTGCCCGCCGCCCAGTGGCTTACAGATAATGCTCGGATGCTGGAAGAAGCGTATTTGTCCATACAGCAGGAGTGGAAGCACTCCATTAAGCTTCCTAGGCTGTCAACGGGAGAAATCCGTGTGCAGCGCTTTGCCCAGGAGCTGATTTCCCATACCAATGCCCACATAAATGCCAATAAGCTCATGACCGCAGTTGCTGCCTGGCAGCAGACCTCCCCCTTTACCCAGGCGGAATTATGGTCGCTGCCCTTGGCCATCAACATCACCCTTTTGCAAATGGTGGACGGCCTTGCCGCATTAAGCGCCGGCATGCAAAAGGACAGTGATGCTGCGCCGCTATGGGCGGCAAGGCTTACAGGCAAGCATCGAGAAGGGGCCAAAAGACAGTTTAAAAACGCACCCCAGAGCACCACCTTTCTGGAAAGGCTTTTATCACTCTTACGGGAGACCGAGGACGCACAAGCGCTTGCATGGCTGGATGAAAAGCTGGCAGAAATGGATCTGCGCGTTTCCAGCATTGTAGAAAAAGAACACACAAGGCAGACAAATGATCGGCAGTGGATGGGCAATGCCATTACCTCCCTGCGTCGATTAACCCAGATTCCTTGGGGAGAAACCCTGGAGGCCATGAACCCTGTTCACAACATCTTGGCTCAGGATCCATCAGGGGTATACCCTGATATGGATTTTGAAAGTCGTGATATGTACCGCCGCCGGGTGCAGTTGATTTCCTGGGAGTGCCGTCTGCCGGAAAGCCTGGTTGCCCGTACTGCCATTGCCTGTGCCAAGGATGGTGAGGAAGGCGCACTGGACAGCCATATCGGCTATTACCTGATTGACGGAGGCCAGGATGAACTGGTCCGCCGTCTTGGTATCAGCCGTTCTTTTGTTCGCGAGCACCTGTTTTTCCGCCGCCACTGCTGCGGTTTGTATTTATCCTCTCTTTGGGTTGGTGCTGCCCTTGGCATCTTTGTTTCCTGGTTATTGAGGTTGCCACTGCCGCTTGTGCCATTACTGTTATTGGTATGGTCTGAGCTGGTGCGGCAGGTACTGCGCAAATCCCTGCGCCGCCTGCATAATCCCCGGACCCTGCCCCGGCTGGAAATTCTTTCACTGCCCGAAAAATGGCGGACGCTGATCGTCTGCCCGACGCTATTGACCAGCGCTGCCCAGGCCATGTCCATGGTACGGCATCTGATGATCCTAAGGCACGCCAATCCCGATGATAACCTTCATTTTATGCTCCTTGGAGACTTTGCCGACAGCCTGACTGCCGAGCAGGTCAGCGATCAGGAGATTTTGTCTGCCGCCAAGGCAAGTATTGATGCGTTGAATCAGGAGTTTGGCGGGGGCTTTTCCTACCTGCAACGAGCCAGAGTGTTCAGCCAGCAGGAAAAAATGTATATGGGCCGGGAGCGCAAACGGGGTGCCCTGGAGGCGCTCAACAGAATGCTGCTGGGATTGCCTGGTGAAGATACGTTTTTGTATACATCCCAGCCTACGGAAGAATTCGTCAATAAGTATACTTATGTCATAACGTTGGACAGCGATACCATCCTTCCGCCTGGCAGCGCGCTTCGCTTGGTAGGCGCCATGGCGCATCCTTTGCAAAAGCGCCAGATTTTCCACGGAAAACTCAGGGGGAAAAGCATACTGCAACCCCGGATGGAGGTTGCAGCCGATACTGTAAAAACCCGCATCTCAGCCATATTTGGCGGCCGGGGCGGTATTGACCCCTACAATGCAGCAGTCAGCGACCTGTATCAGGATATGTGCAATGCAGGATCTTTTGCGGGCAAAGGCATCTATGATCCTACTGCCTTTGTGGAAGCCGTTGAAGGGCGTATTGCGCCATATACCATTTTAAGCCATGATCTTTTGGAGGGAGAGCTATCCGGCGGCGCTCTGCTGGAGGATATTGCCCTGTTTGATGGGCACCCCGGCACCTTGCGCAGCTGGATGAAGCGGCTGCACCGATGGACAAGGGGTGACTGGCAGCTGCTTCCATGGCTTTTTAGAAGTGTTCGTGCAAGCAACCGCAGTATCAAAAACCCACTATCCCGCTTTTCAAAGCACAAGATTTGGGACAACATGCGCAGGAGCCTTGTACCTGCCGCTCAGGGCGGCCTGCTGCTGTATGCTGCCGCAACCGCAAGGCCATACCTGTTTTTGCTGATATTGATCTTGCCAAACCTTGAAGCGCTTTTACACTTGAAATCACTCTATGCCTATTTTATTAAGCTATGCGGCCTGCCCTATGAAATTCAGGTGCTGCTGGATGCTGTGGCTCGAACCGTATATCGAGTAGCCGTCTCCAGAAAGCATATGCTGCAGTGGGTTACCGCTGCCCAGGCTGAACAGGGGGCTGCTCCGCCATATACCACCCTCATGTGGGGGCAATGGGTTATGGGGGGCGCCATGGCATTGTTATCCACTGCAGCAGGGTATCAAATCCCCGGACTTGTGGTTGCCGCATTGTGGCTTGCTTTTCCCTTTGCAGCACCATTGCTGGATGCACCGCTGTTTAAAGATGTACAGCTTGAGGAAGACAAACGCGGTCAGCTGACCGATATTGCAAGGGCCACCTGGCGGTATTTTGAGAAGACAGTTACCTCATCTGACCACTATCTGCCCCCTGACAACCTGCAAATCCATCCGGATAAGGGTATCGCCCACCGCACTTCCCCAACCAACATGGGGCTTTACCTATTATCCTGCGCTGCTGCACAGGCGTTTGGTTTTCTAGAGCCGGAGGAAATGGCAAGATATATGGAAAAGACCATTTCCACCATGGAAAAGCTCAAGTTATGGGAAGGGCATTTCTATAACTGGTATGATACCAGGACATTGGAGCCCTTAAAGCCCTTTTATGTCTCCTCTGTGGATAGCGGCAACCTGGCTGCCTGCTTGCTTTGCTGTGCCCAGGTGCTGCGCACCTTGGCTGCATCGCTGGATGTATCCCAAAGGAATCTATCCGGCAGAATGGACAGCCTTGCACTGAATATGAATCTAAGAAAGGTCTACGATCCGAAAGCTGAGCTTTTTTATGTAGGCATCAATGCCCATGAAGAAGAGCCGGGGGATTCCAGATATGACCTTTTGGCCAGCGAATCCAGGCTTTTGAGCTTTGTGGCCGTTATGACCCGGCAGGTACCCGCCCGTCATTGGTTCCGCCTAAGCCGTACGCTTGTAAAAGCCAAAGGCAAGCCAACCCTTGTTTCCTGGAGCGGTACCATGTTTGAATACCTGATGCCAAACCTGCTGCTGCCCTTAACCCGAAACACCCTTTTGGATTCAGCCTGCCGCCGGGCTGTAAAGAATCAAATGCAATATACCAAAGAAGGGGTGTGGGGGGTCAGCGAAAGCGGATACTACGCTTTTGATCCATCGCTTAATTACCAGTACCAAGCCTTTGGCCTGCCATCCCTGGCCCTGGGCAATATTCCAGAAGAAGGGGTGCTTGCTCCTTACGCCAGCGGCCTTGCCCTAACCCTTTACCCAGAGGAAGCACGGCAGAACCTGATGAGAATGAAATCCCTTGGCTTTGACAGCCATCTGGGTTTTTTTGAAGCAGTTGATTTTAACGCTTCCCGCATTGGCGAGGGGAAGACCTTTGAAATTGTGCGCAGCCACATGAGTCATCATCAGGGCATGATGCTATGCTCGCTGTGCAACCTCTTGTGCAAAAATGCTTTGGTCAAATACTTTGATGCCTTGCCCAGCGCCAGGGCCTACGGCCTATTGTTGCAGGAGAAAATGCCCCAAAACGTGCTGCATCCCAGAAAAGCACTTTCCCAGCCCAAGACAGTCTCCTCCGTGCCCAGCTCTGCCAGACGGCAGGCAGCCATACACACCTTTCCTGTGGATGCCCATCTGATGCACGGCAGCGGAACAACCATGTGCGTTACCGCCCAAGGCGGGGGATTCCTATCGCATGACGGTGTGATGATATCCCGTTTTAAGGGCTTGGCCGGCGATGAAGATGGGATACAGTTTTATCTGCGGGACGTCCAGGAAAAACAGCTTTGGCAGCCCACCGCCCCCGACCTGCCTGGCGATACTGTTTTTGAAACCGGCCAAGCTGTTTTTACCAGAACACATTTGGGCATTGAAAGCCGATTGAGCTGCTTTGTGAATCCGCTGGACGGAGCTGCCCTACACTTGCTGGAAGTGGTCAACCGCTCCAACAAAGAACGGACATTGGAGGCAGCAAGCTACTTTGAGCTAGCGCTCAGCGGTCAGAAGGCCGATGCTACCCACCCTGCCTTCCGCAACCTTTTCATACAGACCGAGCGTGCAGGAAAAAATGTACTTTGCGCCCGTCGCAGGCCAAGGGATGGCAGCGATCCAAGACAGGTACTTGTTCACGGCATGGGTGCTGACGTGACGCTAATTCATACTGTGGCACAATCGGACCGGTCTGCCTTTTTGGGAAGAGGGGGCAGTATACTTTCACCCAGAGAAATGACTGAAAGCATGAGCAATGTAAATGGTCGCGTAGGCGCCATGATCAACCCATGCATGAGCCTGCGGACTCAGTTTATGTTGCCAGCCCATGGAAGGGCCCAGCTTACATTTTGCACCATCCTGGCCGAGGATGAACAGCAGCCTTATGCCATGGCTGGACGGTATGAAACACCGGATGATTTGAAGCGCGCCAGGGAACTTGCAATTACCCAGGGATTGGTTACCGCCAAATACCTTGCCATTGATGTGGCCGGGCAGAACCTGTATGGGCGTCTTGCAGGATGCCTTATGTATGGCGGCCAACCAGGCGCAGCGCCTACAGAGCCCATTCCTGTATCCATGCAGGCGCTATGGGGCCTTGGCATCAGCGGCGATCTGCCCATTATCACGGTGGAAATTTACAAGCGGGAGCATCTTCCCTTGGCCAGGACTATACTAAGCGCCCACGCATGGTGGCGCATACATGGCGTTTGGGCAGACCTGGCCCTGATCAACTGCCATGGCGCTGACTATGATCAGCCTGTTCGGGATGCGCTTCGGGATCTTTCCGCATCCAGCCATGCCCGCGAGCTCATCGGAAAGCCCGGCGGCGTACATCTCATTGACCAGCAAGCGTTAACCCCAGATGCGGAAAAGCTGCTGCGGGGCATATCACGCCTTTACCTGTCCGGGGAGATGGGCTCCCTTGGCGCTCACTTCAGAGCCCTTCAAAGCACCACCAAGCACCCCGGTGCTGTATGGAAAAAGGAGCCCCATGCTTATCCCATCCCTCTCCTGCCTGAAATCAAGCGCTGGATGTACAATGGGTACGGCGGATTCACACAACCAGAAGGCGATTATGTGATTGATCTGCCCAAGGATGTACAGACCCCTGCGCCATGGTGCAACCTGCTGAGCAGCCCCATCTTTGGCACCCTGACTGGGGAAACTGGCCCTTTGTTTACCTATGCCAATAACAGTCACCACGGCCGTATAACCCGCTGGCCCAATGATCCCGTATCCCCCCGCCCGGGTGAAGGACTGATCCTCCGAGATGAGGAAACGGGTGTGCTGTTCTCACCCTGCCGCTGGCCCTTGGGAGATTTCATGGCATTCCGGGTGATCCATAGTCCAGGTGCTACCGTCATACAGGGCTATGGTATGGGCCTTGAAACGACATTACAAATCTTTACGGATGCTGAGCATCCCGTGAGCCTTCGCACCCTACGGGTAAAAAATACAGGCGATGTGAAACGGGTGATCATGGTCTGTCATTTTGCGGATTTCACATTGGGTGAAAGCGACAGATCTAGCGATCTGACTTATGCATATACCGATGGCAGCCACACGGTGATGGCCGAAAACCCTGGTTTTTTAGGCACCGCATTTCTTGCACATACAGATGCAAGCGATAAAGCTACCTGCGCTGTGATGGCTACAGGAAGCTTTTGGGGGCTTGGAAGCCGGGAGCCTACTGCACTTAAAAGAGATTACCTGCCTCAAGCTGAGCATGGCAGTCTGGCTTTGGTTACCAGCGTGCTTCATTTAAGCCCTGGACAAAGCACAGCTGTTACCTTTGCATTGGGCGCTGCACCCAGCCTTAAGGAAACCGAGAAGCTGATCAAGCTGCTTGAGAAGGAAGGAGCCTCCAAACGGCTGAAGGAGACACAACGCTATTGGGCAGCGGAGCTTACCCCACTGCAGGTTCTGCTGCCAGATTTAAGCCTTGGCATGATGATGAACCGCTGGCTGCCCTATCAGGTACGAGCTGCAAGGCTGTATGCACGGGCTGGCTTTTACCAGGCCGGTGGCGCCATTGGCTTTCGAGATCAATTGCAGGACATGCTGGCACTCCTTTACACAAAACCCCAGGCAGTTCGCACACACCTTTTGCAATGTGCCGCCCATCAGTTTGAAGAAGGTGATGTACAGCACTGGTGGCATCCGCCGGCACTGGGTGTACGGACCCGGATTACAGACGACCTGCTGTTTCTTCCCTTTGTCACCGCATCCTACATTGAAAAAACCGGAGATCACGGGGTACTCTTTGAGCATGTACCCTATCTCATCGGTCCGCAAGTACCGGAAGGGCAGGAAGATTGGTATGGCGTACCATGGGAAAGCGATTATCAAGAACCATTGGTGGAGCATTGCCTCCGTGCCATCCGCCATGTTCGCTTGGGTGAACACGGCATTCCGCTGATGGGCGGAGGTGATTGGAATGACGGTATGAACCGCGTAGGCGAACAACACGGTGAAAGCGTATGGCTGGGCTTTTTCCTATGTGAGGTGCTGCGGCGCTTTGCACCACTGACGCAAAAGGAAGTAAGCGAAGAACTGTATGCTCTTCGCACAAGTATTCTGCAAAACATTGAGGAACATGCCTGGGACGGCGACTGGTATTTACGGGCCTGGTACGATAACGGAAAACCACTAGGCAGCAGGGAAAGCCTGGGTTGCAAAATCGATAACCTGTCCCAAAGCTGGAGTGTGCTGTCAGGCGCCAATCCCTTCCGATCCGCCAGAGCAGTGGATCATGTATGGAACCTTTTGTACGACAGCGAGCACCTGTTGCTGAAACTGCTGGATCCCGCTTTTGACGGCGGCGAAAACCCAGGTTACATCAGCGGTTATGTCCCCGGTGTCCGGGAAAACGGCGGTCAGTATTCTCATGCCGTACCCTGGACCATCTGGGCACTGCTGGAAATGAAAGATAAAAAACGAGCCTATGAGCTGCTGCAGGCATTGCTACCACTGAACCATGCACGAACCCGTCAGGATGCAGACCGCTACAAGGTAGAGCCCTATGTCATGGTAGCCGACATCTATACCAATCCGGATCAAATGGGACGAGGTGGCTGGACCTGGTATACTGGCAGCGCAGCGTGGCTGTATGTCATCACACTGGAGAAGCTGCTTGGCTTTGAAAAGCGGGGGGATAAGGTCCGTTTAAATCCCCGTGTGCCTGATGAGTGGCAGGATTTCACCATTACGTACCAGTATGGCAGGGCTACGTATCATCTGACCGGATCAAGGGAAGCTAACGAGCCCATGCTGGATGGCAGCAGCCTGGCCTCTGGCTGGATTACATTTAAAGATGATGGCAGAATCCATGAAGCCCGGTTTCCGATTAAAGGTGTTCAAACTGAAGTTACCCCATCATAGCACAGGCCATAGACATTACGTTCACGCCCTCCCGCCCTTTGGCAGTAAAGCCAGGCCGGAGGGCTTTTTCTGTTCTATAAAAAAGAAAGCGTTTAAAAGATGTGCTAAAAATGATGCTGCAGCTCTTTTGGCGCAGGATATGTATGGTGTATGGCCGGTCCATGCTGCGGTGGAATCAAATGGGACATAGGCTAGAGCTTCCTTTTTTATTTTTAAAAGTGCCTGTCAGGTTAAACAATACCTGTCAAACACCTTTGTTCTTATTTCGACAACAAAATTTGTGAAACCATGCATCAAAATGTGATTTCTGCCTCTCTATAAAGCAGAATGCAAAAACAACAGGAGGAACGAATTTGAAAAGGATTTTTTTAGGAATCATGGCACTCTTAATGCTGTTGACATTCAGCCTTCCCGGCTTTGCCGAAACCATCTCACCTCCGCCTCTTTCTGACCTTTCACCTGATCCTGACTTCTATCATGGCAGCTGGTCGGTGTACCTGAGAAGCAGCGAGCTGGCAATCCATGGTGTAGTTTACGGCATTGAAAAGACAAGCTCCACATCCGTCAAAATCAAAGTTGGCACCACTACCAACTTGTCAGCAAATGCGATAGGAGGAACAACCTATCTTCAGAAATGGGATGGTTCATCGTGGGTTCAACAAAAATCCAGAGGATTCTGGGGATTTAACACAACATCCCACAGCGACTCAACCTCATGGACTGTAGATTCTGGTTTTTACTATCGGATAAAAACAATCCATTCCGCTTCATTAAATTCAGAAACTGCTTCCAGGGTTACATTAACCGGTGCAATTTGGGTCAATTGATCAACTGCAATCCAGACAGGAATTCTAGAAACTCCTCTTTCTCCATTTGAGCAGATATGCTGACTATACGCCCATCCACAACGGAATTGGCATACAGCTCCTTCTCATTAGCTCCTATATGGAATGTTCCCACCGGCGTTTCATGGATTACAGCATCTTCATCAAAGATGGTGCTGCCCATATCATCAGCTACGGGTGAATAGAAGATATGTACATGGCTATTTTCTTGGGTAAAGGAATAATTGAACATCAGTAGATTTACTTCACCCTCACCAGTAACCTTTGATGTTTCCAACTCCCAATCAGCTGATTGTGCCGGTTCCAATAGGCTGACATCATACGTATCACTGATTTCCTGGAGCGATGTCCAGTTACTTTTCTCAGGTAAGTGCTCCGCTACAGTACCAGAATCTGCTGGTGGCTCAAAGGCAATATTCATCTGCAATATGCCGCCCACCCAGATCTTGGCCCGTTCCACAAAGGTATTGGCCATACTATCTGGTACAGGCTCCAGGACTGACAAAATGCATACCCCTACCATAAGGCAGGCTGTAGCCAACGCCACCCTCCGGGTGTTGCACAGCCTGGCCTTAATATTTTGCAGGCTTTTATAGCGCAAGACCGCTTTTTGGTTAACTCGATTGGAATAACCTTCCCGAACACCCTTTTCCATATCGACAAAAGGTGTAAGCTTGCTCTGTGCCTCATCAAATGCCAATGCACGGAGCTTCGCTTCCAGCTTACGTTTTTCAATGGCGTTCATTCGGCTCCCCCTCTTGCATCAAGTCACGCATCGTACTGAGTGCACGCTGATATTTGGAACGTGTCGTATGATAATTTAAGCCTAATTTCTGGGCGATCACCTTTAAATTGTCATCAGTTGTGGTCTTGAGTACCACGATCCTTCTTGCTTCTTCATCCAGCCGTTCCAAAGCCTTCTGCAAAAGGACCCTGTCATCATCGGTGATCAAATTGTCTTCCAGCTCCATTGTATGACCGATCATACCTGTCATAAGCTTCGCTTGGTTCCATAATGCACGGAATGAGTATTTGGAGATATGCGCATAGGACTCGCGCCTTGTAATGGTGAACAGCCACTGAAAAAGCTTGTTCTCATCCTTTAACTGATATGTATTCATGGCCGCTTTGATCAGCACTTCCTGCATAACGTCCTGCACATCTGCAACGTTTCCCATAATGCGGTATGCTTCTTGCTTCAAAGCCCTTTCCATATCTGGCGTTATATGTCCCATCAGCCATTCCCAACGATTACCAATCTCATCCTGTGCATCGGAGGTTAAAAACGAAAACATCCGCTCACTCCCTGGAAATGGTATAAATGTATTATATCATGTATATGGACAAACGCATATGACTTTTATCAATGTGTGGGAATCTTTTGGATGAAATTGGCTGGACCGTCTCCGGCCTTGACACCCGGTGCCGCTTCCCCTACAATGGTTTTGCGGGGCATGCCTGCCCCTTAATACCCAACTTACGAAAGGGCCATATGACACGCAATGATTTTTTGCCGGTTAATCCGGAGGACATAAAAAACAGGGGCTGGGATCAGCCCGATTTTATATACGTCTGCGGGGATGCCTATGTGGATCACCCCTCTTTTGGCCATGCCATTATCAGCCGTGTGCTGGAACACGCTGGGTACAAGGTAGCTATGCTTTGCCTGCCAAATACAGCAGATGAATCGGCATTTACGCTGTTTGGTCGGCCAAAGCTTGGTTTTTTGGTATCGGCCGGGGTCATCGACAGCATGGTCAATCACTACACTGCCGCAAAAAAACCCCGCAGTGAGGATGTTTATGCTCCAGGCGGCAAGGCCGGTTTGCGGCCAGACCGCGCTACCATTGTTTACTGCAATCGTATCTTAAAGGCTTATTCCGGCGTGCCGATTTTGATTGGCGGGCTGGAAGCATCCCTGCGCCGCTTTTCCCATTATGATTACTGGGAGGACAAAGTTCGGCGTTCCATCCTGGTAGACAGCGGAGCTACCCTTTTGATGTACGGCATGGGAGAGAAGTCCATTTTAGCGTGCGCTTCCTGGCTGAAAAATGGTGCAGTCAAAGAAGAACTGCCCAGCATCCGAGGGATATGTTATCTGCAAAAGGACAAGCCCGAAGGGGTGGAAGAAGTCCCCTCCCACAAAGAGGTATATGCCAGCAAGGAAGCTTATGCCAAAGCATTTATGGTGCAATACAACGAGCAGGACCCTTATAGAGGCAAAGCCCTTTGTCAGCAGCAGGATACCAACCGCTGGCTGATACAAAATCCTCCTGCCCTGCCCCTTAGCCGGGAAGAGCTGGACGCGGTATACGCTTTGCCCTACACCAGACGCTGGCATCCGGATTACGATGCTCTGGGTGGCGTGCCCGCCCTGGAGGAAGTGGAATTCTCCGTATCAGCAACCCGCGGCTGCTTTGGCGGCTGCAGCTTTTGTGCGCTGACCTTCCACCAGGGGCGCATTGTGCAATCCCGAAGCCCTGATTCCATTGTAAAGGAAGCCGAAATGCTGACGACCCTTCCAGGCTTTAAGGGATATATCCACGACGTAGGCGGCCCCACAGCTAATTTCCGCCGTCCCGCCTGCAAAAAGCAATGCACTCACGGGGCCTGCAAGGACAGGCAGTGCTTGTACCCCAAGCCTTGCCGCCACATCACCCCAGACCACACGGAGCTGTTATCCATCCTGCGCAGGATCCGCACCCTGCCCCGGGTGAAAAAGGTATTCATCCGTTCTGGTTTGCGCTATGATTATCTCATGCTGGACAAGGACAACACTTTTTTAAAGGAACTGTGCCAGCACCATGTCAGCGGCCAATTGAAGGTAGCCCCAGAGCATATTTCACCCAGGGTGTTGGCCCGGATGGGCAAGCCGGGCCGGGATGTATATGACGGCTTTGTACAGCGGTATAAAACCATTAATGAGCAGCTGGGCATGAAGCAGTTTCTGGTGCCCTACCTAATGAGCAGCCACCCAGGCAGCGATTTGAACGCAGCTGTGGAGCTAGCGCTCTATATCCGGGATACAGGCCATCAGCCGGAGCAGGTACAAGATTTTTACCCCACACCGGGTACATTATCCACTTGCATGTTTTACACAGGGCTGGACCCCCGTACCATGGAAAGTGTATTTGTGCCCCGTACACCCCATGAAAAGGCCATGCAGCGTGCGCTGCTGCAGTTTAAGAGGCCACAGAACCGCAGACTGGTTTTGGAAGCTTTGCGACTAGCCGGCCGGGAAGATCTGATCGGCTACGGCAAAGGCTGCCTGGCCGCACCGGATGTTCCCTACCGAGACAGATCCGCAGGGCCTGCTTTGGAAGGGTACTATGGAAGAGCTCAATACCCAAGGGGGAAAATAGCCGGTGGCGCATCAGCATCCCCCGCCAGCCGAAGGAACTCCCCTGCTAAGGGAGCAGAGCCCAGCCAGTGCTCAAAAGCCACCAAACCAAAGCGGGGAAAATATAACGACAAGTGGGCCAAGGCAAAAAAGAAATAAACAATAGGGCGTCTGCTATCCGGCATACCGGAGATCAGACGCCCTTTTTTATTTATCTATATTTTTTACAATGATTTACTTATGATGGTACCATGCTTTTGAACTCACATACTCGCTTAATTCAGCCTGATCTCTGTTAGGATACGGGATACAGCCTCCATGAGCTCTGGCAGGCGGATAATATCCAAGCAGCCGTATGGTGCATCCAACAGACGCTCCATCGAAAAACGATATGCCTGCAGCAGTGACAGCAGTGTGCCTTCATCCACCATGCGATTCTGATATTTTGCATCCATGATCATACGGGCTATATCATACCAACATTGATTGACAAGAGCCAACAGCATATCAGCCGCATAATCGGGATGATACAGATGTATTTCACCTTCGCCTGCAGCTTGAGTAAGCGCTGAATCCATTGCAGGCTTGAACGCTTGTTTGAGCGCAAGACTGTAGCGGCTTTGCAGTGTTACACCCTGGTCTGTAAACATCATGGGTAAAAGCATGGCCATAAACCGCTCTTCACCGCCGCGCAACGCCATAGCATAATACAATAGAGTACAAAGCCGATGCAGGCCATGGGTTTGGCCACCTGCTGCCTCCTGGGCCTTTTCCAGCAACTTATCTGCCCGCTGCTCACAAAGCATTTCCAGTACGGTAAACTTGCTTTCGAAATGATGGTAGAAGCTGCCCTTGCTGGCCGATAGCACACTCAAAATATCCTGTATGGATGTATGCTCAAATCCTTTATGATAAAATAACCTTTCGGCCACATCTAAAAAGGCTTGCTTTTTTTCGTCACCCCGGCGCACGCCGCCACCTCCTTGAGGAAACAGTATACCTAACGCCAATAAGACCGTCAAGGCATGTACGGGTTGAATCCAGGATCTTTGCCAGACTTGCTTGGGTGAACGTGTTTTGACACCATCAAGTTATTCACATGGTAGAAGGCCCGAAGCGGTTGCTTCGGGCCTAGATTTTTATGCTATTTCAAATGCCGCTGTGCCTTCAGGGAATCTTCTAAATCGTAACCCAATCAAAATACCAACAGGAATCAGCGCCAGGAAGTTTATAGATATTGCAGCAACTTCAAAGATGTATTCCCTATGCATACCGTATACCATGCTGATTGCCGCAAGGGTGCCAACCCCAAGAAAAAAGGCTGTGTACAGGATACCCTTCACCGCTTTATCCAATTTGCCCGGCTGATAGAAAACCGAAGCTGTGAAGAGAAAGGACAGGCTCATGAACATGTACCCGATTTCCTCCATCACAACAAAAATGCTTCTGGGATTGAACTGGGTTAACATACGGATGACATTGCTATTCTCATTAAACAAGCTTTGCTGAATAATGGAAACCTGTATGAGATAATCAAGAAATAGAACTGCGCCGGATATGGCCCCGAACGCCAAGCCCATATGCGCCCATACCCGTTTACGGCTTGGCGTAACAAGGTATATGCAACCTACCATTACAATATAAGAAAGCATCAACAGCATGGCAGGATACATCCATATATAATCTCTTGGAAAATGGGAAAGGAAGTCAAAATACTGAAATGATACGGGTTTGAGCGCAAGCGGACCCGCAGCCGGTGGAATCAGCAATGCTACAGCAAGCGTTACAACTGTCAGCACCGCTGTTGTAAGCGCACTGCCGACACCTAGCCGTTTGAGGATTTTATCGTGATCTGATGTTCTTGAGATAACCATGATCTCCATCCTTTCACCATCTGCTTTCGATTGACACCTGTATACCTCACCCTACTCACACGTGCATGTAAGAGAGTAGCAACTTCAAATCATGGTCCAAATCAGCACCGCTCACATTGCCAGTAGAAGTAAACATCATCAACATACCATTTAGTGCCCAGAAGCAGGTCTGTATCTTCCCTTTGTCTATGTTTGCATTCCTGAACTGAACTGCTTGCATAACCGTATCGGTGATGAATGAAAATATCTGCCGGGTATAGGCCTGTTCAGCACTTAATGGATACTGGTATAAAAAGCGAAAAACATGGGGGGCTGCCACAAAATAATTTGTGTATGCTTGAAGCATCAATCGTATGGCATCTTTGCTCCCAGTACAGCTGGCATTCACCTCACAAAGCATTGCATTCACATCACGCGCCATTGCCAGCTTTACATCCCATAATAAAGCGTGCAAATCCTGATAGTAGTTATACATAGAGGCATAGGAATAGCCGGCGTTTTCGGACACCTTTCGTACCGATATGCCTTCAACACCCTCGTTTATCACGATTTCCTTTGCCGCGTCTACAAAGTATGACTTTACGCGGTCTTGTTTCAGGCTCTTCCGACTGCTCACAAACACTCCATTTTTTGAACATGATTCGAAATTATTAACAATGTTCACATTTTATACTGTTGTTCATATTTTGTCAACAATCCGGTAATAGAAAACGAAGGAGCATGCATCATTACTGTTTAAGAATTGCCTTGCAGTCCAGATATGATAAAGAAAATGGCTTTTGCACAGAAAAAACACCGGCCAGCAAAATGCTGACCGGTGTGCAATATCTTTGGAGAAAAGCTATCAGGTTGAACTAGTGTTTAACTTAATTGTATTCCACAGTACGCTGGTAGGATGGATAATTGGAGGTATATACCTTTTCTCGTTTGATCTCCTGACCGTCACGGTACCAGATTTTATAAGTATCCACCACATAGCCCGTTCTGGCTTCTATGGTCTGTTTGCTGGTTCCCATGGGCAAGTTGGTATTCTGCACATACTTTACCTCATTGGGAGGGCTGATTGTTCTAACAACCTTCGATTCCAAATCAATGGAGACACCGTTGCCAAGGCTCATGCCGTAAATCTCCACGGTTACCTTGCGGTCATTGTACCAACTGATAATAAAGATAGGTGTATCTTTATTGTTTCGGAACTTAAAATCCAGATTTGGCCAGTTAACGGTTGCATCCTGTCCCTTTTCTACATACGTGCTGGGCCAGGCATGGGGGCTTCGGCTAACGATCTCCAAATCCGCCCGCATGACAGCGTTAAACAGTGTTCCTGAAGTTTGACATACACCGCCGCCAATATCCGGCACACTCTGTCCGCCGGAGATTGCAATGGCTTCTTTATATCCTTTGGCGGCAGTACGTTGACCAGTCGCCTCATTAAAGGAGAACACTTCACCAGGCATCAGCGTGCGGCCGTTGATGGCTTGAGCAGACAAGTCCACATTCGTATTGCGATTGGAGTTGCTGGTGGTGGTGGTGGTGTACTTGGATATCAGCTTAAAGCTGTTCATCAGTTCCACTTTGGTTACCTTGGGGGTGAGCACTTCAGGGGTTATCACGACATCCTGCCCGTATTCCTTTGCATCCAGCTTTGCGATAACCTGCTGGTAAACGGCTTCCTTATCCACATAGACTCCAACAGCCTCGTCGCTGAAGGTAAACGTACGGTTGGTAAAGTCAAAGGTCTGTACGGAAGCATTGATTGGATCACGATTAATGGAATTGACCAATTCATCAATCTGGGATCTAACCGCCGACTTGTCATAAGACATGTCAGAATTTAAATACACATAATTCCGGTATAGCTGCTCGGCAGCATTCAGCCGCTGCTCAAAAGGAGTAGCCGTTGTTTTTGCAATATCAGCGGTATTCTGACGCCCATAGGCATATGCCTTTTCCAGCACCTGCTCTACATTGCGCTCCAGGGGAACAGATTGGTTGTTAATGACTGTGTTTTTGCTGCCGATATGGACCGTAAGAGAAAATCCACTGTCAGAAGCTGATCCGCTGTTACCCAGTGCTTCCTTTGCCTGGGCAAGAGTCATATTGCCCACATGTACATTATCCACAAAGACGCCGGGGAAAATGGTATCCCGTGTCATATAGCTGCGCCGGCTTTTGTACTCGTCCATTTTGGATGCATCCCACTGGATGAATCGACCGTTAACGAATGCATAGTTAGGCAAATCATGCCATATGATTCCAAACAATTGAGGAGCCATGAATATGCCAATGCCAGCCAAGCCAAGAACACATAGCATAATGACAGTGGCCGAAACGAAGGGATGACTTTTCTTGTTGCGATATCCGCCTTCGTAATCGTCCTTATTATAACCGTCATCACGTCTGCGATAGCGTGCGCTTCTTGTACCCTGGCGGGCTTCTTCACCGGATGCCCCTCGCCCATAGGACGTATGTACCGGCGTCCGACCCGGGTTGGCGGTGTAAACAGGCGGGAAAGCTTCGCTAGTGGAGCGCTCCGACATATTCCGAGCACGAACAACCCGAGGCCTTGATACATGATCACTCCCCTGATGTGTTCTGCTTGCAGGGATCCGCTCCATCGCATACGCTCCTTTTTACAAATGAACACTTAACTAACCAATTAACGACACAAAATACCCATTTGTTGCAGGTTGCCCAGAATTTTATTCCGACTTCGCCTGCAGCATTTTAAAGGATAACACTTGCAAGCTGTCGCTTAAATGCACATTTACCATGGTAATCCGCTCGGGATGGATAAGGTCAGTTGGAGCAAAGTTCCAAACCCCTGTGATCCCTTTTGCGATCAGACGGTCAAGAACCTGCTGTGCGCCTTTTGAAGGCATTGCAAGAACCGCGATATCGATGAGGTTTTCATCCAAATACGCTTCCAAAGTATCAATGCTTCGCACAATAATCCCAGCAACCTCGGTGCCAATCTTTCCGGGATCCCCATCGAAAATTGCTTCTGTTAAAAATCCTTCCCGGGCAAATGAAGGATAATGCGCGACAGCACGGCCAATATTACCGGCGCCTATGATAATCATCCGGTGCTTTTTATCAAGTCCGAGAATCTCGCCAATGTGCCCTTTGAGCTTGGTCACCTCATAACCGTAGCCCTGGCGGCCAAAGCCACCGAAGCAGTTGATGTCCTGCCTAATCTGCGATGCGGTTAGCTGCATCCGCTTACCCAGCTCTTGGGACGATATTTGGTGCACGCCCGCCAGCTCCAGTTCCCGCAGATGCCGATAGTAACCAGGCAACCTGCGGATGACGGCATCCGACACATACCCTGCCACAAGCACTCCTCCTTCAGTATCCAAGCTGCACACGAAAAGTGTGCAAAAAATAAATCCTTTGCAGGCTTGTTGCAGTTATTATAACACTGTGTTATTTTCTTGGCAAGAAAATCAAAGATATTTTCACATTAAAAAGCGGAACGGGTTTGATTTTTCCGTTCCGCAGCAAGCTTTGCATCTGTTATGAAAACATTCGCTCCAGCTCTTCATATTTCTCATGGGTGATCAAGGCGTCATGCTGTGTCCCGTTGAGCTGCACCACATATGTCCAGCGGCCATAAGGCGTAATAGCCTTGATTTGGTTGAGGTTAATGATATAGGACTTGTGGCACCTGTAGAACACATTGGCATCGAGCCTTGCCTCTGTATCCCCCAAAGATTCACTGGTGACATACCTGCCATCCCCCATGGTGTATATGACGGTAGCGCGATCTTCACGCTGTACCAGCAATATATCCTGCATGTTTACAAAGCTGACGCCGTCCCGGTGATGCAGCATCAACCGTCCCAATGCAGCCTGGCTGCGGGGTTTTAATAGGGGCAGTGGCTTCTCTTCCCGCTTGGTAATCCTGTCCCTCGCCCGCTCCAGCGTCTGTATCACCCGCTCCATTTTGAAGGGCTTAATCAGATAATCAAAGGCGTAGACTTCAAAGGCTTCGCCCATATATTGATCGTGAGCAGTGGCAAAAATGATTACAGTAGCCGGGTCAATATCCTCTATCAGGCGTGCACATTCCACACCGCTCATTCCCGGCATCTCCACATCCAGAAATACTACCTGGGGATGATGCTTCTCCACCAGCTCCATTACACCAAGACCGTTATCGGCTTCACCAACTAAGGAAAAGCCCTCCACCTTGGATATCATATAGCGCATGACCGTACGCATGCCACTGTCATCATCAGCAATCACTACACGGATATCGTTCAACGGCTGCTCACCGCCTTCTTCTGTCCTTTGGCCTAGTCAGTATTTCATGCATAACAACAGCGCTTACAAGGCTATCCCGGTCAAAACGCAGATTCAAGGCCGGTCGAACTTGCTGACCAGGCTCATTTACAACCTGAATATCGGCCGGTCGTGCAGATACCGTTGCAGCCTCTATGGTACCGAGCAGACTACCCCGCCATGCAGAAACAGGTTCACGCGCTATGGAGCTGCCTTCACCAGATAATGAATAGGGGCTTGCTTCACCATCCCCGCCTTCCATATATGGAACAGGCCGTGCGGCTGCGATGGTGGTGCTTTTATATCCCTCATGCCCATCAGTTCCTTCGCTGTATATGGAAGATGCGGGGGCTTGGGCAGGCTTGGCATTGGGCTTGCCGTCAATGGCCTCTTCAAACGCTTGTGTCACATCTCCAAGTATTCTCTTCCACGGCTGATCTGGCGCAGCACCCTGGTTTTCTTGCCCTGATGCTTGTTTCTTTTTTGCCCATTTGACAATGGAACTCACAATGCCAAAGATAACAAAGAGCGAAAAAATATCGTCCACTATGCCGCCTCCTTCCAGAATTGCCCGACGCGGCAAACCCGCGCCGGGCAAAACGTTTGGCTGCTTAAATCATTTACTTTTTGTGAAGTTCTTCTGCAGGCGCAGCAGGCGCACTGGCCTTGGCGATACCGTCACGCATGGTCGTATCAGCAATGACGTTCTGCATCTGATAATAATCCATGACACCCAGCTTACCGTCCCGAAGAGCAGAAGCCATAGCCTTGGGAACCTCCGCCTCAGCCTCTACAACCTTGGCACGCATTTCCTGAACTGCCGCCTTCATTTCCTGCTCATGGGCTACAGCCATGGCCCGGCGTTCTTCCGCCTTGGCCTGGGCAATGCGACGGTCTGCTTCCGCCTGATCCATCTGCAGCTGTGCGCCAATGTTTCGGCCCACATCCACATCCGCAATGTCAATGGATAGGATTTCAAAGGCAGTGCCTGCATCCAAGCCCTTGTTTAGAACCGTACGGCTGATGAGGTCAGGGTTTTCAAGAACCGACTTATGGGTCTCTGCAGAACCTACGGTGGTAACAATACCTTCGCCAACACGGGCAATAACGGTTTCCTCACCGGCACCGCCCACCAAGCGTTCAATGTTGGTGCGGACGGTTACACGGGCCTTGGCCCGAAGCTCGATGCCGTCCTTTGCTATGGCGGCCACTACAGGTGTTTCAATGACCTTGGGGGTAACGCTCATCTGAACAGCGTGGAACACATCACGGCCGGCAAGGTCAATGGCACAAGCCTTTTCAAAAGCCATTTGAATATTGGCCCGCTGGGCGGCAATCAGTGCATTGATGACCCTGTCGACATTACCGCCAGCCAGGTAATGGGTCTCCAGTTTGGTGATGGTCAAATTCAGACCAGCTTTATTGGCCTTGATAAGGGGGTGCACCAGACGGTGAGGCTGTATGCGGCGTATACGCATACCGACCAGGGTTGCAATGGAGATATGCACACCAGAAGCCAGGGCGCTGATCCAAAGCCCAAGGGGTACGAAGCGGAAAAAGACTGCCAATGCAACCACCGCAACGAATAAGATAAGAATCCACAAGTAATAGGCCTCCATGTTCTATCCCCTCTCTATGTCCTATACTCTTCCACCCAATACAGGCAGATGAATTACGAAAGCGGTCGCACCAGTATCCTAGCGCCTTCCACATGCTCGATGCGAACTTTGGTTCTTGCCCCAATAAATTCGCCTTCTGATACCACATTCAGCCTTACACCGTCAAATTCAGCAATGCCTGCAGGACGCAGCACGGTGGTGGTGATGCCTTCCTTGCCTAGGAAAACATCCATATCAGCAGTGGCGCTATACCCTTCGGAGATGCTTTCCTCATGGTTGAGTATGATGCTTGACTTGGAAAGCCGCCCTTTAGCAGCCGACTTAAGCGCAATGGATATGGTAATGCCTATGACTGCAAGAATAATAATGGTCATTCCTAGCGCAGCTATTGGGCCATGACTCTGCCATGTTAAAAAGATGGTGACAAACTCTAAAATAATGCCAGAGATTCCAGGAAGGCCGAACCCAGGAAGAAACACTTCCGTTACCAACAGTCCGATGCCTACCAGGAAACATATAATGATGGGAAGGTTTGCAAGAATAAATTCCAACACGACCACTCCTCCTATCCTGATGGATAGAGTATATCATGTTTTTTATTGAAGGACAGAATCAAGCGCACGAAATATACATCTTATTGCTTCAATTGTCCGTTTACGCACGATATGCTATAGTTCCTTGCTCAAGGGCGGCATCCAGCACTGCCAAATCATTGCTATAAACTTGACCAAGAGACCGATTGTAAATGATGGAGGCGGGATGATACAGTGCAAAAAGCGGAAAGGCTTTTTTTCTACCGTCCGCCAGTTCGAAAAACGCTTGATGAAACTGACCGTGGGCCTCACCGATGGTGCCTTTCCCCAAAAGTGCCTTCAGCGGCACGTTCCCCAGCGTCACCAACAGCTGAGGCGATACCAGTGCGATCTCCTCCTTCAGCCAGGGCAAAAAGAGGCCAATCTCCTCTTTAGATGGAGGCCGATTGCTGACCCGGCCTTTTTCGCTAACCTTTGTAGGTCGTACCTTGACCACATTTGATATATAAATTTCTTCACGTTTTAAATGCACGGACTCCAAAAAGGTATCCAGATTTTTACCAGCCTTTCCAACAAAGGGCCGACCCTGCATCACTTCCTGCTCGCCAGGCGCTTCCCCGATCAGCATCAACTGGGGCTTTTCCGCTTTGCCTTCCCCAAAGACCAAAACCTTATCCTCACCAGGCCATAACGGCTGAAAAAAGGAAGCGCACCGGGTACGGAACGCTTTCATTCCATCGTTCATTCTTTGCCCTCCAAGAGATCAGTATATAGATGCAGCTCCTGCAATTTTACCCTCACGCTTTGCAGATCAAGCCAGGCTTCCTTCTTTTTCTCCACATCACGCAAAAGTGCGGAAGGATGATAGGTTGGCATCAGGAAAACCCCTTTGCGCTCAAACCATTTCCCCCTATCACGGGTGATGCGGATATTCTCCCCCAAGATCGTCTTAGCCGCGGTAGACCCCAAAATCAGGATGACTTTGGGACGTACCAAAGCAGCCTGCAGGCGCAAAAAAGGCAGGCAGGCCGCAGCTTCATCCGGCAAAGGAATGCGATTTTGCGGCGGACGGCATTTAACCACATTACAGATATAAACCCTCTCCCTGGGCAGGGAAATGGCTGACAGCATTCTGGTCAGCAGCTGGCCTGCCGGCCCGACAAATGCCAAACCTTTCTGGTCCTCCACTTCGCCTGGGCCTTCGCCAATGAGCATCAATGGCGCATTAACATCGCCCTGACCGGGCACTTTTTGGGTGCAGCCCTGTGCCAATTTACAGGCTGAACACGATGCGATACGGCTGTGCAATTCATCCCATGAGATGGCGATCATGGCCTGCCTCCGCTTTAGTATGTCCCGGCATTGAAAGCCCAAACGCATATGCCGGAAAGGTTATTGCGCTTAAGGGCAAACAGGATGGCAGCAACAGGATGACTAAGGTATTGCTTGCTTACTTTAAACGACGCTGCAAAAGCGCAAACATTTGTCCCACATCCGCCGTCAGCCAGTTAATGAGACTTACCAAAAGAGCAATCAAGATCAGCACAACTACCATGCCTGCAATAACACTCAAAAAGTCTGCCACTCCAGCTGCCACACGAATGCGCCCGTCATGCAGCACCTGCTGCATTTCAGGATCATCTTCCATATAGTCAATATCATCCTCGAAATATTCATCATCATATTCGTTGTAATCGTTGGAATTTTTCACACAAAACCCTCCTTACGGATGCCTGACAATGATACAACGGATGACAACGCCCTCATCCTGCTTACAAATAATCCAACCAAGGTGCAGCCTCTTCCTCCCGACCGGTTAACTCCCCTGCCTGCAACAGCCCCTGAAAGTCCTGCTGACGAAGTGCCTCATACAAAACCACAGCCACCGAATTGCTCAAATTCAACGACCTGGCACCAGGACGCATTGGAATGCGGATGCATTTATCGTATACATTTTTCAAAAGCGTCTCCGGCAACCCTTTCGTTTCACAGCCGAACACTAGATAATCATCCGTACCATAGGCCGCTTCCACATAGGATCTTGGCGCTTTGGTGGTGGCAAAGTGCATATTCGCACCCGGGTGCTCCTTCAAAAAATGCTCAACGTTTTCATAAACTTTATATTCCATCATGTTCCAATAATCCAGCCCAGCCCGCTTCAAATATTTGTCAGATAGGGAGAAGCCCAGGGGCTTAATTAAATGTAGCGTAGCGCCAGTGGCAGCGCATGTTCTTGCGATGTTGCCTGTATTTTGGGGGATCTCAGGGGAGACTAACACTATGTGCATGTGGCAGTGTCCTTTTTTTGTTATTTCAGATTCTATTGTAGCGCGGATATGGCTATATCGCAAGGTAGATTTCCAAATGCAGCCTTGTTTTGCTATTGCATTTTTAAGCATCATACGTCTTTCAGTCATGAATGAGCCTTGCTTTCAACTATCGAAAATGATATGATTCCCACTGTTTAAACGAAAGAGAGGCATGCTTATGTCCTTGACGCCTTACTACATCAGCATGATATTCATCAACGTCATGTGGGGGCTTTCCTTTATCGCCAGCAAACACGCCATGAACGTAGGCTTTACCCCCATGCTTCTGGCGCTGTGCCGTTACATTTTGACAGCTGTTATACTGGTTACAGCCGTTCTTTTCAAGGAGAAGCGTCTGCGCCTAGCAAAAAAGGACATCCTCCCCATGCTTCTTTCCAGCCTATTTGGCATCACAATGTATTACTTTTTTGAATACCAGGGCATCAAGCGCACCAGCACAGTGAATGCTTCGCTGATACTGGCCGCTATCCCCATACTGACACTGATGGTGGATACCTTTGCCATGAAAGCCCGGCTTCGTATGCCGCAAGCCATTGGATCCATCCTGTCACTGCTGGGCGTTTTCCTGGTGGTACGCTATGGCGGCGAGCCGGGTAAGACCTCTATTATCGGTGATCTGCTGGTGATGGGCGCCAGTATTGTATGGATCGGCTACATCTATGTCAGCCGCAAGCTGCGCAGCCATTACAGCAGCATATCCATGAACGCATGGCAGGCGTTATTCTCCTTGCCAACATTGCTGCTTCTAGCCCTTACAGAAAAGGGTGACTGGCAGCCCGTGCCACTGGATGGCTGGCTGGCCATGGCAGGCCTGGCGATCATTTGCAGTGCATTATGCTATTTTTTGTATGGCAGTGCTCTTTCACGCTTAAGCCCGGTTGCTATATCGATTTTCATTAATCTCATTCCCCTAGTGACGATACTGGGCGGCGTAGCTTTTTTAAAGGAAACGGTGACAGTCATGCAATTGTCTGGCGGTCTTTTGATTGTAGCCAGCATCTTTTTGGTCAATCTGCCTGAGAAAAGCGCAAAGCGCTCCAATGCACGATAATTCGCAAGTCATGGGTTTCGAATATAATATGAAAATCAATAGTCGTGATAATATGATGCTATATTCAAATGAGTTCATTTATAAACAAAAATAATCCTTGCAAATGATGGACAATGGTGATAGAATAGGTTCGCTGTCGTGTGTGCAAACCCCCAAAGGAGGTGTTTAGGATGGGCAAGTTTTGTGAAGTATGTGAAAAGGGCGCAATGAATGGTAACAATGTCAGCCATTCCAACCGGAAGAGCGGCCGCCTTTGGGCTCCCAATGTGCAGAAGGTTCGCGTGCTGGTCAAAGGAGTTCCCCAGCGGCTGAACGTGTGCACCCGTTGCCTGCGCAGCGGTAATGTAGCCCGTGCACTGCCCGCCAAATCTGGCGAAGCCTGATTTCCGCTTTTATATGCAAAACATGCCCGCTTGTATGCAAGCGGGCTTTTTGCTTATACAAAATACCCTGTCTTTGGGAACCTATCCCATCCTCAACTTTCGGGTTATGGTGACAAGCTGCAAAATACCATCAAATCGATTCTACTCCAGCCTGTCTGCTGATGTGCAAATTGCGTTGGACAATACAATCATATTTACTTAACCAGACAACGCAAGCTGAGGATATTGCCTTCAGGGTCCTTCACCCATACGCTGCGATATCCCCAGGGATGTGTCATAGGCGGCTTTACAATGGCAGCACCAAGTATGATGATTTTTGCGGCCAGTTCATCCACTTCATCCACATCAAAGGACAGCACTACCCTGCCGCAGCCTGTGTTTGCCATAGAACCAGGCGCCATTTCTTCCATGCCGGAAACAGAAAAGATCGCAAGCCCGGCATTAGGGAAGCTTACGTGATCTGCTCCTTCCCATACGCCATCCTCCTTTAGAAGTGCCTGATAAAAGGATGCAAGAGACGCAGTGTTTTCGGCTATTAGACAGACGCCAGCAATTATCATGGCATGCCCTCCACTATCTATTATTCAAATCTATAGTATCAGTGGCAAAATATCAAACAAATCATCCGTATCTATGGAGCATGATGCCTGCTCCTTTCCCTTTTGCAAAGCGTTTATAGCGATGGATTTTCCGCAGTATTGAAAGAGAGGGATATCGGTTGATCCATCCCCTATGGCGACACATTCTTTTGGGGTGATGCCGTGATGGGAAAGGAACTTATGCAAACACTGAACCTTTCTATCCCCATCAACATATGAACTGATGCTACCGGTGAACTGCCCGCCGACCACTTCATACTCACTGCCAAAGGCTGCATCCAAGCCCCATGCATACCGGGCAGCTTCTGCAACCTTCCGGGGCCCGACTGTGATCACAACACTGAGAATGTTGGATGCAAGCAATGCTTGTATGGTCTTGGCAATATTGTGCAAGGGTTGAACTGTACTGAGAAAATACTTGTTTACCAGAGTAGCATCAAGACCTTTGACCAGCCTGGCTCGCTGATGGTCTGCCGTTTGCTAATCCAACAGCCCCATTTCTTCTTGCCGCTGAATCAGTGCATGTTCCTGCTCTTTACCATTTAACACACAAAGAAGCATCACTGAATGCATGTGCCGAATCAATGTGTCATCTAAGTCAAAACAGGCCAGCTTTATCACATTTATAAGCGGCTTACGCCGCATTACATACGCTATAGCATTTCATACGTATTGACGATATCTCTTGCCACCTGCATTTTGGTCTGCCTGGTATCCATGGCTTGCTTTTCGATATGCCGGTGGGCTTGCTGCTCCGTCATGCGCAGGTATTGGATCAAGGCACACTTTGCCCTGTCTACCATGCGCATCTCCTCAATTTTCTTTTGCAATTTTTCGTTTTGGTTTTGCAGCATCAGCATGCGATTACGAGCTGTCATGGAAAGACGCAGTGCCTGATCAAAAAGAGGCCTGGCCACCGGCTTTGCCACCACCAGCACGCCGCTATCCTCTACCTTTTGGGTAATAACATCCGCCATCTCGGCCTTCACAAGCAGTATAACCCCCGCCAAGGTACTTTGGGCTGTTTTAACAGCAAGATCGATCCCTGGCTCATCGGTCAAAGGCGCGTTGATGATGACAAGGGCATACTCCCCCTGGGTCAGCATCCGCCTGGCCTCTGCGCCGTTTTGCGCTAGAGCACAGTGATGAAAGCCAGTTCCACTCAGCAGCGATTGCAGCAGCGCCTGACTTTTTTCAGAACTGCCCGCCAGCAGTGTCATTCCTTCCAATGCCATCCCTTCCTTCCAGACGAAGATTTTCAGATGGTTTCAAAATGACTTTGGAATACCTGCTGTGGGTCTTCTCTCCAGTTGTTCCACACCCGCTCCTTTTCCCTGATATATGACACCAGCGTATGGGCTGGCAGAACCGTTTTCAGGAAACCACTGTTTTTGGCCAGCTGCAGCGCTTCGCCTAGATTGGCAGGCAGGCGCTCTAAGTCTGTCGAAGGATTACCATGAACAATGTCGCCTTCCAGGGCCGGGCCTGGATCTGATTGGTTTGCGATGCCCTCCAGCGCCGCCTCCAAAAGAAGCGCAAAGAGCAGGTATGGATTGGTTGCCGGGTCTGGAGATCGCAGTTCCACCCGGGCATCCTGCTCCCAAGCCGCTGGAATGCGCACCAAATGTGACCGGTTGCCGTAAGACCAGCTCAAAAAACTGGGGGCACCAGCTGCACCCAGACGGTCATAACTGTTGGGAAGCGGATTGCAAAACAAGCTGAATTCCTTAACACGGCGCAGGATTCCGCCAACTGCATAGCGTGCGTTATCATTTAACGCACTGCCTGTACGATGGAATATATTCTCCCCGTCCTTGTAAAGGTAAAGATTTACATGCTGTCCGTTTCCATTTTTATCTAATAGAGGCTTTGGCATAAAGGACGCCCTCAGGCCATTTTGAGCAGCCACAGAGCGTACCACATCCTTGAATGCCACCATCTGATCAGCGGCTGTCAAAGCATCGGCATGGCGGAAATCGATCTCATTTTGTCCCGGCCCCTGCTCGTGATGAGAGGATTCAGGCTGGATATGCATGGCTTCCAGTGCCAGGCATATTTCCCTGCGCACATTTTCGCCCCTGTCATAGGGAGCGACGTCCATAAATCCCGCTAAGTCCTGCGGCACGGTGGTAATGCGCCCTTTATCATCGGCCTCAAACAAATAAAATTCACACTTGGCTGCAATATGCATGGTATAGCCTTGGGCAGCTGCCTTTTCAACAGCACTGCGTAGGATGGCCCTGCCATGGTTTTCATAAGCGATGCCATCAGGATAAGTCAAGTCGCAGAACAGTCTGATCACCCTGCCGCTTTGGGGTCTCCAGGGTAGCACAGACAGCGTAGACGGATCAGGACGCAAATGCAAATCACTGCCGGCAACATCAGAAAACCCTCTGACGGCAGAAGCATCAAAAGGTATACCCCTTTCAAAGGCACGGTTTAACTCTCCGGGCTGTATGGATATATTTTTAAGACGGCCATACAGATCGCAAAATGCCAGGCGAATAAACTTAACGTCGTTTTCCTCTACAAAACGGAGGACTTCCTGTTGGGTGATGGTCATGGTATGCGCCTCCTTAGCTTTCCGTAAGCCTTGCTTGGATGGCCCGTATTATAGCATACGCCATGGAAATAAATCTACTCCCCGAAATGATATAGCAGCACCTGTTTGATAGGTGTGATGTAATACATTTCATGTAAATACCATTACCCTCTCTGACTTTTGCATGGATACCTGTTATAAAAAACGTTTTGCAAGAGCCTTGTGTAAATATTTCATAATATTCTTTTTATCCATAATAACATACCATTTATCTCGGGGTGTTTGCAACTTTTCTTTCGATTCACCATGACATGCACAATGCCAAGCTAAAAAAAACAGCTTATCCTTCCCAAAAAAGGGATTGACAATACCCCTAAATAAGTTTATACTGCTCCCCATACAGCAAGGGCGCTGTGGGTAAACCACGGCACCCTTGTCTTATTTTATCGCAAGAATTTTGAAGTCAGCTTTCCGCCGAAAGACGGATCACGACATGCAGGAGGCAATCATTATGGCGAATGTAAAAGAGCTTTTTGGCAGCATGGTTTTCAATGATGCTATCATGCGGGCACGCTTGCCCAAGGAAACGTACCGCGCTTTACAAAAGACAATTGATGATGGCAAACCCCTGGACCCCCATGTTGCCAATATAGTAGCCAACGCCATGAAGGATTGGGCGGTGGAAAAAGGCGCTACCCATTATACCCATTGGTTTCAGCCCATGACTGGAATTACTGCAGAAAAGCACGACAGCTTCATATCCCCCGTCAAGGGCGGCAGCGTCATATTGGAGTTCAGCGGCAAAGAGCTGATCAAGGGCGAGCCCGATGCCTCCTCCTTCCCCTCCGGCGGCCTGCGTGCCACCTTTGAAGCCAGGGGTTATACCGCCTGGGACCCCACTTCTTACGCTTTTATCAAAGACAAAGTGCTTTGCATTCCTACCGCCTTCTGCTCCTACGGCGGCGAAGCGCTGGATAAGAAGACGCCTTTGCTGCGGTCCATGGAAGCTTTGAGCAAGCAAGCAGTGCGCGTCTTAAAGCTTTTCGGCCATGCTGATGTTGATCACGTATTTTCCACTGCAGGACCTGAGCAGGAATATTTCCTTGTGGATAAAACACTGTATGACAAACGCCGAGACCTCATATACACTGGTCGCACATTGTTTGGTGCCAAGCCGCCCAAGGGCCAGGAGCTGGAAGACCATTATTTTGGCGTGATCAAACCCCGCATCCAGGCTTTTATGGATGCTTTGAACGAAGAATTATGGAAGCTTGGCGTGCTGGCCAAGACAGAGCATAACGAAGTAGCTCCTGCCCAGCATGAATTAGCCCCCATTTTTTCCATCGCTAATGTCGCTGCCGATCACAACCAGCTGAGCATGGAAATCATGAAGAAGGTTGCAGGGCGTTTCGGTCTTGTATGCCTGCTGCATGAAAAGCCCTTTGCTGGCGTCAACGGTTCCGGCAAGCATAACAACTGGTCCATGTCAACCAGCACTGGGATAAATCTGCTGGAGCCAGGCCAAACCCCCTATGAAAATGCCCAGTTTTTGCTTTTCCTGGCTGCCATCATCAAGGCTGTGGATGAAAACCAGGATATGCTGCGCGTATCAGTTGCCAGTGCCGGCAATGACCACCGCCTTGGCGCCAATGAAGCCCCGCCTGCCATTATTTCCGTATTCTTGGGTGAGGAACTGACGGAGATTGTGGAATCCCTGACCACCGGCTGCCCCTACAACTGTCATAAGAAAAACGAAATGACCATTGGTGTAGATGTACTGCCACCCCTACCCAAGGATTCCACCGACCGAAACCGTACCTCGCCCTTTGCATTCACAGGCAATAAGTTTGAGTTCCGCAGCCCGGGCTCTTCCTTTTCCATCAGCGGTCCCAACATTGTACTAAATACCATCGTAGCTGAATCCTTAAAGCAGTTTGCCACTGAGCTGGAGGGGGCTGAAAACTTTACTGCCAAGCTCAACGAGCTGGTGATCAAAGCTTTTACAGACCATAAACGAATCATATTCAACGGCAACAATTATGCTGCAGATTGGATTGTGGAAGCTGAAAAACGCGGCCTTTTGAATCTTTCCTCCACAGTAGATGCTCTTCCCTACTTTGTAAAGGAAAAGAACATCAAGCTCTTTACAGACCATAAGGTTTTCAGCGAGACGGAAATGCGCAGCCGCTACGAAATTTTAGTAGAAAGCTATATCAAGGTCATCAATATTGAAGCTTTTACAGCTTTGGACATGGCCCGTAAAGATATCTTGCCTGCCGTTTTAGCATTTTCCAAAGTTGTTGCCGATACGGCGCTGAGCAAAAAATCGCTGCTTCCTACCCTCAACCTGGTGGCTGAGGAGGTTCTTCTTACTAAACTTTCGGCTCTTACCAACTCACTCTCAGCGAAGATTGAAGCCTTATCTAATATCATGGCAGAAAGCAGCCCCGATCTTTTGTCCCATGCCAAGCATAGCCGTGACAAGCTTGTGCCCGCCATGAACGAGCTGCGGGCGGTTGCCGATGAGCTGGAGACCATTGTTGCCAAGGAATATTGGCCAATGCCCACTTACGGTGAGCTTTTATTCAACGTATAATCAACAAGCGCCATTTCAAATGCACAAGGACGTGCATGCGGCCAACAGCTGCATGCACGTTTTTGCGTATATAAAGCCCTGCAGTTCCTATGGATTCAGGCACATGGTAATAACAAAAACAAGGAGGAAAAGAAAATGGAGGTCACAAACATCGTTACCGAGCTTGCCCAAAAATTCTCCTCAGTAGATACCATATGGGTTCTGCTGGCTGCAGTGCTGGTATTTTTCATGCAAGCCGGGTTTGCCATGGTGGAAACAGGCTTTACCCGAGCGAAAAATGCAGGCAATATCATTATGAAAAACCTGCTGGACTTTGCTATCGGTACCATTGTATTCTGGCTCTTGGGTTTTGGTTTGATGTTCGGCAAAGATCATGGCGGAATCATTGGGTCGATCGATCTGCTCATCCGGGGTGAATACGGCCCATTCACCTTTCCCACACCTGCATTCATCATCTTTCAGACCATGTTCTGCGCCACCGCCGCCACCATTGTATCCGGTGCTATGGCGGAGCGTACCAAATTTATCTCCTACTGCATTTACAGCGGCATCATCAGCCTGGTGATCTATCCTATCTCAGGCCACTGGATCTGGGGCGGCGGATGGCTTGCACAAATGGGCTTTCATGACTTTGCAGGTTCCACCGCTGTGCACATGGTAGGCGGTCTTTCAGCCCTGATTGGCGCAGCCATGCTGGGGCCCCGCATCGGCAAGTATGACAAAGCAGGAAAGCCCAAAGCCATTTTGGGCCACAGCATTACCTTAGGTGCACTGGGGGTGTTTATTCTATGGTTCTGCTGGTTCGGATTCAACGCAGGATCCACCGTATCTGCCACCGGAGATGAAACGCTCACTGCCATGAGCAACATCTTCATTACCACCAACCTGGCTGCCGCCACCGCCACTGTTGGTGTGCTGATCATTACCTGGATCCGTTACAAAAAGCCCGATGTTTCTATGACCCTCAATGGTTCACTGGCGGGCCTTGTGGCCATCACAGCCGGGTGCAACGTCGTCAGCCCGGTAGGCGCGTTTTTTATCGGCCTCATTGCCGCCTTTGCCATTGTATTTGGCATTGAATTTATTGACAAGAAGCTGAAGATTGACGACCCAGTAGGCGCTATCGGCGTACACTGCATCTGCGGCGCCTTGGGCACCCTTTTGGTTGGTATCTTTGCAGTGGATGGCGGTCTCTTGTATGGCGGCGGTTTTGCCATGCTGGGTGTGCAGGCACTGGGCGTTGGCTCGGTGGCAGCTTATGTCTCTGTCACCATGTCCATCGTGTTCTTCCTCATTAAAAAGACCGTGGGGCTTCGGGTTTCAGCCGAGGAAGAAATCGTAGGCCTTGATATAGAAGAACACGGTTTGGCATCGGCTTATGCAGATTTTATGCCAGCCCCCGTAGTCGGCGCCATGCTGCCCACCGGAATGCCATCTATTACTGCCGATGCGCACGCTTCCGTATCTATAGATGAGGCCGTGCCAGTCGTATTGGCTACAGAAAAGAAACCGGTCACCACTGATGTGAAGATGACCAAGGTTACCATCATTACCAAGCAAAGCAGGTTTGATGGATTGAAAGCAGCCATGGAGGCCATTGGCATCACCGGCATGACCGTGACACAAGTGCTGGGCTGCGGCATGCAAAAGGGTAAGCCGGAATATTACCGCGGCGTTGCTGTGGATTTTGAACTGCTGCCCAAGATTCAGGTGGATATTGTAGTATGCAAAGTACCTGTACGCACAGTGATTGACACAGCGAAAAAGGTGCTGTATACCGGACACATCGGTGATGGCAAAATATTTGTATATGATGTGGAAAACGTGGTGAAGGTTCGCACAGGTGAAGAAGGTTACAACGCCCTGCAGGATATTGAGTAACAGCTGCTTAAAAGAGGAGCCTATAAAAAGGCTTCACGCAAGCCTCCATGCTGTATAGCATGGAGGTGTTTTCAAAATCCCGATACAACAGCTATGACGCATCATAAAGAATGGATGAATTCACCCAACAGCCAAAAAAGATACTGCCGCCAATATCGCAAATTGCTTATTAGGCGGCAGCCCCAAATTCATCTTCCCTTTCTGGTTGCATCATAGCTTTATATTGTTTCGTGTTTCATCCCCACCCACAAAAAAGCATCCCCAAGCATTGCTCCTGGTGCTCAGCAGCCAGGAGGCCTTTTGATGAGGCTGAAGGGAATGGTAAAGGTAACAATACCTGTTGCATAAGGAGCAATGTCATATTGCTGATAATAAATGACCAGGCCACAGGGAGATAGGTAATAGCTTTGAGGGTTGAACTTTTCCACAATCAGTTTTCGATAGTCCTCAAAAAAAATCTGTTCCTGCTCCATTATTTTGTCAGCTTGCTTAATAATCAGCGCCAGCAAAAACTGCTGGTAATGAAAGCCTACCGGGAAATAGCTGGAAAGCGGAACCATCATGCCTGTGCGCAGGTTCCATGTGTCGGAAAACCGCAGCGTATTGGGATGGGCACCGCCGGTATATTCATACACATCCCTGTAATAGCTTAGGTAACATTCCTGATTGTATGTGACCTTATATTGCACCCCTGAGCCATAGGGGTTAAAGGGGAAGCCCTCCTCCTGCGTGTATTGGTATGTTTCCACAGCATTTTCATACAGGGTGGTTGAAGCATAGTTATACAGGTCATCCACCTGCATTTGAATGCGGCTGTTAATAGCCGTTTCCACCGGACTGCCATCCGGAAGCCTGACCTTAAAGTAATCCATGGTCAGGGAGAGCATCAGGACATCTTCATATGTAAAATCCTGATTCAATTGCTGCGGTATAATGGTTGCACTGTAATTTTGCGTAGCCATCATCATCCCTCCTGCCGTTACCCTATGCCAATGAGAACGGATTGGTGCGCAACATGGCATTTCCATACTTTGGCAACTATTGATACGTATCGTCGCTCGTGCATTTTCAGACCATCTCATAGCATTCTTTATCCACGGAGCCTAACCCAAACCAAGAATGAAACTTTTAGCTATGAACATTCCCAAAGAATATAATCTCTACCGGATCATCAAACTAACTTTCGAACCAACGCACATCCGTATTTATCATTTATCACGATTCCTTCATATGATATATTGGCAGGTTTTGACCCTTCATCATTCATTTGTAATTTTAATAGAAGCTTTATATTCTCTATCCCACCCGCCTGACCAATGAAGGAGCAAAGCATGAGCAAAACAAACGGCGGCAACCCGACAACCGCTTCCCGAGTCAGCACAGAACCCGTCGCCCTCAATGCTGCCATTACCGCAGCACTGGGCAGTCATAAGGCTGAACTCGTTTTAAAGAATATTTGCTATCTGAATGTATTTACCGGCGAATGGCTGCACGGAGATATTGCCATATGCGGCGGGAAGATTGCAGGCATTGGCGAATATGAAGGGCATACGGAGATTGACGGTAGAGACCTTACCTGCGTACCTGGCTTTATTGATGGGCACATACACCTTGAAAGCGCCATGGTTACACCGCCGGAGTTTGCCCGATCTGTAATTCCCCATGGCACAACAGCGGTGGTGGCTGACCCTCATGAAATCGTGAATGTTCTGGGCCGTGCTGGGCTTGAGTATATGCTTAAAGTCACAGAGGACCTGCCCTTGGACGTTTTCTTTATGCTGCCATCTTGCGTGCCTGCCACACGCTTTGATGAAAGTGGGGCAGAGTTCAGCCTTGCTGATATTGAAACCTATCTTTCCCACCCACGGGTGACAGGCCTTGGGGAGATGATGGATTACGATGGCGTGCTGTCTTTACGCCAAGGAGTGCTTGCAAAAATCCGTGCTGCCTATCATGCAGGAAAGCCGGTGGATGGCCAGGCACCTGGCCGTATGGGGAAAAATCTTTCCGCATACATTG
>JAEYQQ010000153.1 GCA_023409955.1 Bacillota bacterium
TGGATGAGGATCAGCCCATGGAGGCCGGTCTTTTGACCAAGCAAATTGAAAATGCACAAAAACGCATTGAAGGCCGGAACTTTGACATCCGCAAGCATGTTTTGCAGTATGACGATGTCATGAATCAGCAGCGCAATATCATTTATGGCCAGCGCAAGATGGTGCTGGAAGGCGCTAACATGCGGGATTACATTATGAAGCTGATCAGCGACCTGATTCAGTCCGTTGTTGCCCGCCACTGTACAGGTGACAGCGCCATGGACTGGGATTTGGAAAGCGTAGCTGAATATCTGGAGAAGCTGTGCGTCAAAAAAGGCACCATCGAGGCCCACCGCAAGGAAATAGACGAATGGGAGCGCGAAGAGTTCCAGTCATTCCTTGTCAAGCAAGCCGAAGCGTTCTATGCAGAGCGGGAAGCAAGCTTGTCTGAAATGGGCATTGACATGCGCGAATTTGAGCGTGTGGTGCTCTTATCCGCCGTGGACGCCAGGTGGATGGACCATATCGACGCCATGGATCACCTGCGGGACGGCATCGGGCTGCGTGCCTATGGACAACGAGACCCGGTGGCGGAATACAAGCTGGAAAGTTACGACATGTTTGAAGAGATGGTTCGCCTGATCAGGGAGGACACAATCACCCGCCTTTACCAGGCCAGGGTGCAAAAGGCCCCTGAACGCAGGGCAGTAGCCACCCCCACCAACGAGATATCTGCAGACAGCAATTCCATGGAGCCAAAGAGCATGCCTGATGGCAAAATCAGCCGCAATGCACTTTGCCCCTGCGGCAGCGGCAAGAAATACAAGCACTGCCACGGGAAAGATGAATAGCATCGTCAGTAGTATTTATCAAAGCAAGATCAAGAAAATGCTAAAATTGTTTTCTTGAATATAAAGGATGTGATGGCATGATTGAGTTGGATCAATTCCGACAGGACTTGATTAGGATCCGTGAAAGTATTATGCAGGCAGGTGATGCACTTTAACATCGCTCGCATGAAGGAAGAAGTCAGCGAGTTGGAAGAAGAAATGAACGCTCCAGAATTCTGGAACGATTTAGCGCGGTCAACCAAAGTCAACCAGCGCTTAAGCGCTCTTCGGAGCAAGCTTACCCATTATGACAAGCTCTGCGGCGAAGCCGATGATATTGAAGTCATGATGGAACTGGCCGAGGAAGGAAATGACGAGGATCTGGTGCAGGAATCCGGCCAGGCCTTACAAACCCTCCGCAATGAAGCCGATGCATTGGAACTGGAAACACTCATGCGGGGAGAATATGACCACAACAACGCCATCCTCTCCCTGCACGCAGGAGCCGGCGGAACAGAGGCCCAAGACTGGACGCAAATGCTATACCGCATGTATACCCGCTACTGCGAAATCATGGGCTTTAAAGTGAAGCTACTGGATTTACTCGATGGCGACGAGGCTGGTATCAAAAGCGTTACCTTTGAAGTAGAAGGCGACAATGCCTACGGCTTTTTGCGGGGAGAAAAGGGTGTCCATCGACTGGTTCGCATCAGCCCATTTGATTCCAACGCCAGGCGGCATACCTCCTTTTCATCTTTGGATGTGGCTCCCATGCTGGAGGATGATGGTTCCTTTGAAATCAACATGGAAGAGGTCCGCATCGATACCTATCGGGCCAGCGGCGCAGGCGGTCAGCACGTTAACCGTACAGACTCTGCCGTGCGCATGACCCATATACCTACCAACACCGTTGTACAGTGTCAAAATGAACGCAGCCAGGTGCAGAACAAGGAAATGTGCATGCGCATGCTGCGCAGCAAGCTACTGGAGCTACGCGAACGGGAAAAGGAAGAAAGAATGGCGGATATAAAAGGCGAAATGAAAAAGATCGAATGGGGCAGCCAGATCCGCAGCTATGTCTTCCAGCCTTATACCATGGTCAAGGATCATCGCACCGGTTTTGAGTCCGGCAATGTAGATGATGTGATGAACGGAAACCTGTCCGGCTTTGTCACTGCATATTTGAAGATGCAATAGCAATAACCAGGGGGGGACTTTTGTTCAAAAGTCTCCCCTGGTTCCCCTCTAAATACTTTGCTTTGGATGCGCATTATGAAGAAGATTATTCAGGCCGCGGGATGCACCGTGTTTTCAGTTGCTGTCCTTCTTGGCCTTTTGAGTGGAATCATACTCTCCGTCGGCGGCAACGCAGGCTATATGCACACCATGTTCCTGCGCCATGCCAATACAGGCATCACCGGCGTTGATGTGCAAGAATACCCAGATCTGGCTGACAAAATTACTGGCTACCTGCTGGGCAAAACCGATACGTTCCAAACCACCCTAACTGTTCATGGTTACATTAGGGAAGCCTTTTCTGAAAAAGAGCTGCTCCATATGGCAGACGTACAACACCTGTTCACCCTATGCAGGACGCTGCTGATTGCCTGCACTGCCATTGCTGTGCTTTGGCTTGTATCATCTTCCCTATGGTTTAAGCCTTTGCTGGCTGCTTCAATGCGTGCCTATGTGCGGACAAGCTTGTGCATAGCAGTTTTAGGCGTAATCCTTGCCATATGGGCGGCTATCGATTTCCACAGCCTGTTCACGCAATTTCACCATGTGTTTTTTACCAATGATCTATGGCTGCTAAACCCAAGCGAGGATTTGTTACTGCAACTCATGCCCACCGGCTTTTTTATTGATTATGCCGCGCGTATTGGGCTTTTATGGCTGGCCGGCGGATTGATTCTCGTTCTGGCTGCCCTATTGTATTTAAAAAAACGGAGGCAAGGCCATGTCCTATGAATCCTTCTGCCATGATGCGGCAAACCGCTTACAAACAAAAGCGGAAGTTCGCATTCTTGCGCTGGAAACTTCCTGTGATGAAACAGCAGCAGCCATTGTTGAAAATGGCAGGCATATCATCAGCAATGTGGTATTTTCACAGATCGATTTGCATGCCTTGTATGGCGGTGTTGTACCTGAAATTGCAAGCCGCGCTCACGTGGAGGCCTGTAACCGAGTGATTGATGAAGCACTGAAGAACGCAAGGCTGTCTTTTGAAGATATTGACGCCCTAGCCGTGACACACGGTCCCGGCCTGGTAGGCGCACTCTTAACCGGTGTAAGCTGTATGAAGGGTCTAGCCTACAGCCTGAAGAAGCCTTTGATCCCTGTTAACCACATCGAAGGTCATGTCAGCGCCAATTATCTATCCCATCCCGAATTGAAGCCGCCCTTCTTGTGCCTTGTAGTCAGCGGCGGCCACAGCCACCTGATAGAAATCAGTGATTACGGCGTTTACCGCCTTCTGGGCCAAACACAGGATGATGCCGCAGGTGAGGCCTTTGACAAGGCAGCTAGAATTCTTGATCTCCCCTACCCCGGCGGGCCCCGGTTGGATGCCTTGGCAGAAGAAGGCGACGCCACAGCCTTCTCGCTTCCCAAGCCGCGACCTGAAGGGCGATATGATTACAGCTTTTCCGGATTGAAAACTGCTTTCATCAACGAGGCCCATAAGCTAACCCAGCAGGGCAGACCTTTGCCAAAGGCAGATATGGCTGCCGCTTTCCGTATGGCAGTAGTGTCTTCCCTTTGTGACAAAGCTTTGCTGGCAGCCAAGGAAACGAGGGCACCAGCACTATCATTGGCAGGCGGTGTTTCCGCCAACAGCTTGCTTCGCCGCATGATGCAGGAGCAATGCAACGCCGCCGGTATTCCACTGTATATGCCCAAGCTTCCGCTTTGCACCGACAATGCGGCAATGATCGCCAGTGCAGCCTACTATCGGTTGTTGCGGGGTAAAGTTGGCGATTTGACACTGAATGCCCAACCTGCGTTACGATTGGTATGAATGTTATCCGACTCACTACCGCCTAAAATGGCGGTTTTTTTCGAAAAGCTATGTAAAGTCTGCTTGACATTCCCATCCGCTCCAACTATACTACTTACGTAAAGCGTGCTTTACATTCAAAACAAGGAGCCATGTCATGAAAAACAGATTAGAAGAACTAAGAAGGCAGCGAGACATCGGCCAGGAAGCGCTGGCGGACATCCTCCAGGTATCCAGACAGACCATCAGCTCCCTGGAGAATGGGCGCTACAATCCGTCCATTTTACTAGCAATGAAGATTGCCCGATACTTTGGATTGCCTGTGGAAGAAATCTTTTTGTATGAGGAGGAGAAGCAATGAAAGAAAAGCGCTTTTTGTTTGTGATCCTTGCCTTGTTTGGCGTGACACTGATATTGCTAGGCCTATTTGCATTCCCTGCTGAGGAGCAAAAAAAGGCTGCCGGCTTATGCTTTGGTTTTGGGTCATCGGCGCTTGGATTGGGGTTGGCATGGTTTGCGGGTACATTTATATCCATAGCTCAAAACGATCAGGCCAAACGCCGCAAGGCTATTGCCATGACGGACGAAAGAAACATCGCTATTTAAAGTAAAACCGCCACAATGATAGAAAAGTTCACAACGTACGGCTTGATCTTATGGGTCTTTATCGCATGCATACTCTTTACGGATATCGGACATATTCTTCCGCCCATCATTTTGCTGGTTTTGCGTTTCTTCCTGATGATTTATTTTACCAACCGATTCATGAAAGAAATGTAGCTGCAACTATCCATCAAATACTAAAGAAAGCGCAATTCCTTAAAGATAAACACAAACAAAAAAATGGTAATCAACGATGCCCCGGTGGTAAATGCCACCAGTTGCCCGGCCAACTTGCCATCTGCCCCCATCTGCTGGGCCATGGTATAGCTGGATACAGCAGTCGGCGACGCAAACAGCACCAGAAGCGCCAAGAGCGCTTCCCCCCGAAACCCAATCAACGCTGCAATAGATAGAAAAATGCCGGGCACCAACACCATGCGGGTGATAAGCCCCAAGGTGATCTGCCTGGCATTTTCTTTTGCATCGGCAGCCCGAAGCGACCCGCCCAAGGTTAACAAACACAAGGGTGTTGCCACGCCAGACATATCCTTGATTGTCTTTTTCAAAAAATCTGGAAGCTGTATGCCCCAAAGCAGTACAACAAGGCCCAGCAACGCCGCGATCACCAATGGATTTTTGACAATGCTCAGCATAATCTTCTTGGCATTTACCTTGCCCATGCGATAATACTCCAGCACAAATACCGCAAGCGCATTGCTAAGGGGTATAAACACACTACCTAGCAGCGCAACGGATGCCGCTTTCCCCTCACCATACAATGAAACTGCAATCGCCAAGCCAAAAATCAGAAAATTGCTGCGTATGATGGATTGTATAATGGACGCCCGTTTTTGATTATTTTTTTCAAAAACTGGGATCAGCCACATGGATAAAGCAAAAATCACAATAACACAAGCAATGGTATATACCATCAGCATAGGATTAAAGGCTTGACTCAAATCCACCATATACAGGTTTTGAAACAGCAGTATCGGTAGGAAAATTCGAAACGCAATGGCATCCATCTTTTTCAGCACCAGCTCATCCGCCAGCCCGCAGCGCCGGGCACCAACACCCACCAACATCATCAGCAACAACGGCAGAACCACCTTGGAAGATACAATAAAGTTATCCAATGCAATTCCTCCCTACGCATCACGAAGATAGCTACAGCGCAGCTTTCACAGCGTTTTTTTCCCTGGCTATCTGGGCATGCAGATACAAACATAGCCCCAACAGCACCACGCCCCCACCAATCAACAGCAGAAGACCGGGCTTTTCATCAAACAGTATCATCGCCCAAATCATGGCTCCCACAGGTTCTCCCAGCAGTGCAAAGGATACCACATGGGCACTGACACTGCCCAGTGTATACGTGAACACCGCATGACCCAGCAGCGTGCAGCCTAAAACCAGCCCGGCTACATACAGCCAAGATTGGCCCGGCAGTGAGAATCCGCCAGCCACTGGCATCAAAAGCGCCAAAATCAATGCGGTTACAAGATAGACAAACACGGTATATCCCATGGCCGGAAGGCTTTTACGGGCATAACGGCCGCAAAGCCAATGTCCCGCCATGGTCACTGCGCCAAACAAAGCCAGCAGGTCCCCACCGATATCGCCTCCCAAGCCTGACAGGCTGTTAGCCCCTATCAAGAAAGCGCCAATGATAGCAACAACTGCACCTACCCTGGCCGATTTTGGTATATGCTCTCGCAGTAACAGACCCGAAAACGCCGATACAAACAGTGGCTGGGTACAAACCAGCGCCACAGAAGCAAAAGTGGTTGTTTTGCCAAGGGACGTCATCCACGCAAGATAATGCAGAGCCAGAAAAAAGGCTGCCAGCACGCCAAACAACACTTGTCGGCTCGATGCATGGAGCATTGTCCCCAACGGTGAGTAAGCTTCCCCCTGTAATTTTACTACTGAAAAGGGCAGCAGCAAAAATCCTGAAAACAGCATACGTAAAAAGGCTACCGTGATGGGCGTCGCCCCATTCAGTAGCGCCCCCTTCACCAGAGGACCGCTGTAAGAAACCATGACAACCCCAAAGATCACCAGGAGATAAGCCTTCTTTTGAGAGGCAGGCATACAGGCAGCTCCTTTTGGCAAAAGCAAGTAAACAAAAAGGAATGAGCTTAGAAAGAGCATCTCTTTTGAAGGAATACCTTCCTAACATGTCTACCCTTTCCGTTCATTTCGTCCCAGCCAAACCATCAGCACAGAAATATCAGCAGGAGATACCCCAGGGATGCGGGCAGCTTGACCCAGTGACCTTGGGCGCTGACGGTGCAGCTTTTGCCGTGCTTCAATACGCAAAGCATCCATGGAAAGATACGGAGCATCCGGAGGCAAAAGGGCGTTTTCCATGGCTCTAGCCTTGGAAAGCTGGGATTCCTGCTTGCGCAGGTAGCCGTCATACTTGACAGAAATCTCAGCCTGCTCCGCTGCAGCCACAGTGGCAGTTCGAAGCTCCGGCGAAAGGCTAGCTATATGGGCAAAGGTTACAGCAGGCCTACGCAAAAGCTCCTCACCAGTTAGCGTACCTGCACAGGATGGTTCTCCAAGAGCAGATAACAGCTCCTCCCTTTCTCGGGTAGGGGGCAGGGAAAGGCTGGAAAGCATTTCCCTAAGCGCCTTGGTTTCGCTGGCCTTTGCTTCCATCCGGCGAAGGCGCTCCTCTCCGGCCAGACCAGCCTTGTATCCCAGCTGCGTCAAACGCAGATCGGCATTATCCTGCCGCAGGTACAACCGGTGCTCGGCGCGACTGGTCATCATGCGATAAGGTTCATCTGTGCCCTTTGTGGTCAGGTCATCTGCCAGCACGCCGATATACGCCATGTCCCGGGTGATGATCAAGGGCTCCTTGCCCAGAATTTTCAAAGCGGCATTTGCGCCGGCCAAAAGGCCCTGGGCAGCAGCCTCCTCATATCCTGATGTACCATTCACCTGACCCGCAAAGTAAAGGCCGGGGATGTTCAGTGCCTCCAGGGTAGGCGCAAGACACCTGGAATCTATGCAGTCATACTCGATGGCATAAGCCAGCCGGGTTAAAATTGCATTTTCCAAGCCAGGCACGCTGCGATACATCAACCATTGTACATCCTCCGGTAGGCTGGAGGACATGCCCTGTATATACCACTCATGGCTGTTCATGCCTTCAGGCTCCAAAAAGACCTGATGTCTGTCCTTATCTGCAAAACGGTTAATCTTATCCTCAATACTGGGACAGTACCTGGCGCCGGTGCCTTTGATATCACCCCGATACATGGGGGCGCGGTGCAGGTTCTGCCGAATGATCTCATGCGTATGCTCGTTGGTCCATGTAAGGTAGCACAGCATGCGGTTATGCAGCTGTTGATCCGTCAAAAAGGAAAAAGGGGTCACCGGCTCATCGCCGGGCTGCGGCTCCATCTTTGAAAAATCAATGGACCGCACATCTACCCTGGCTGGCGTGCCTGTTTTAAACCTTCGAAGCTCAAAAC
>JAEYQQ010000194.1 GCA_023409955.1 Bacillota bacterium
CCAGCATTTGACACGCAGTTTGATATGTTGTACAGTGTAAAAAAAGATATGAAAGGGATGTGTGATCATGGCAGTTTCAAATGATGTGACAGGGCTTGTGCTTACCGGCGGCGTGGCACTTTTGTGCTTGGCTCTTGGCATCATGCTATACAGGGGCCATGGCGCGATGCTAATCGCCGGATACAATACCATGCCCAAACATGATCGGGAGAAGATCAACGAAAAGGCCCTGTTAAAGGCCGTAGGCAGCTATATGATGGCGATAAGCCTTTGGCTTGTGCTGGTGATGCTGGCTGCAATGCAGGATATACAGTGGCTGGTATTTGCTTTGATCGGGCTCATGCTTGTCATCACTATCGCATTTATGGTGTATATAAACAAAAGCAAGCGGTTTAAAAAAGAGCGTATACCATAAAGGGCCCCCATTCTGAGCCCCTTTATATAAGCATATGCACTTGTTCCTTACTCACCAATGACCTCTTTTTTGAAATCCAGCATGATCTTAATTAACTCCTTAGGCTTTTCCCAGTGAAAGTCATGACCCCTGGCAGAAGCCTTGCCATAGTTCATATTGCCGTTGATATAAATGGTTGCGGCAATGCTCAAGCCCACCACCAGGCTTCCCAGGCAGATCAATACAATTTTTAGCACCTTCTTCACCCCATTTACTCCTCTAGTTTGCTAACCCTCACACATACAAATGTACCTCGTATAACTTCATCTTAACATATACGCTTTCACCGTACGGCTGTCTAGCCAATCATAGCATCATTATATTTTTTGTTCGCTTTTTTCCAGCCACAAACTGTGCTATAATAAAGAAAATTTGCAATAATTGGATACATTTGGAGGCTTTTATATGGAACGCAGAGCCATTGTAAAACACATCAATGAAAACGTCTCGCTGATTGATGATGCCGGCGAATCCACCTGCTACCTGGTCACAGGGGATACCCACGCCCTGCTGATTGATACGCTCAACGGCATGGAAAACTTGAAGGACATTGTATCGGAGCTTACAACGCTGCCCGTTACTGTAGTAAATACCCACGGTCACTGCGACCATATCTTTGGCAATATCTTTTTTGACGAAGCATACCTCCATCCAGCAGACATCAAGCTGCACAACGCACATTTCTCATTCCCGATGATGGTGGAGCAAATGAAAACCCTGGGTCTTAGTCCCTGCAAGCTGTTGCCCCTTGCAGAAAATCAAGTGTTTGACCTGGGCGGAATAGCATTGGAGGTTATCCCTGTTCCGGGCCATACAGCCGGCAGCGTGGCCTTGCTATGCCGCAAGCATCGGCTGCTGTTTACAGGTGATGCTGTAAATGGTCATTTGTGGATGCAGCTGGAAGAATCGCTGCCCATTTCGGTGCTCAAGGATTCCTTGACCCATTTGCTGGACACTTATCGCGGGGATTTTGACCACATACTCACCGGCCATGCTAAAGGCTTGGAAGATGCGGAAGTGGCGGATGCGCTCTTGGAAGGTGCCACCTCCCTATTGCAGGGGGAATGCGCCAATGACCGGCCCTACAAATGGTTTCAGTCAACTGATATGGCCCATCCCTTCGGTAAAAACAACCAATACCTGATTGCATACAACAAGACCAACCTGGATATCGAACGGGGCCTAAAGAAGCCGTATCCCCCCATCCGGCACATCTGCAGCAACCCTGCCCTTCATGGGTTGGCAGATACAAAACTGAACATTGTTTATTCCACCGCTTCCGGGAAAGATTTGACCTTGGCTCTTTTAACCCCCTGGGGCGCAGCGAACAGTGCAGTCCCCCTACCGCTGATTGTATTTGTTCAGGGCAGTGGCTGGACACATCCCAACATCGGGTACGAACTGGGCCAATTGGCTAAGTACGCCAGCCAGGGCTTTGCCGTGGCAACCCTCACCCACCGCAACTGTAAGGAAGGCAATCCCTTCCCGGCATTTTTGCAGGATGTGAAAACGGCCATCCGTTTCCTGCGCAGCCATGCAGCGGAATATAACATTGACAAAGACCGGGTAGGCATCTTTGGCACCTCCTCCGGCGGAAATACCGCCCTGCTGGTGGGGCTTACCGGCGATGACCCCGTATACAAAACAGCAGAATACGCTGATGAATCAGATAGGGTGGGCCTGGTGGTGGAATGCTTTGGCCCTACAGATATCGGCCGCATGGCGGGCGGCGATATTCCTCCGGCACCACATGATGCCCTGTTCAAAGCCCTGGTAGGAGATCAGGATGTGCAACAGGTATTTCATGATATGAGCCCCATCAACCATGTCAAGGCCGGGGCCACCCTTCCGCCCTTCCTTTTGATCCATGGTGACGCAGACCCGGTCGTACCATATGACCAGATGCTGTTGATGTACCGGGCACTTTATGACAACGGTGCCGATGTGCAGGCCATTTGTGTAGATGATGCCCCCCATGAGGGCAGCTTCTGGAGCGTTGAACTGCATGATATCATACTGTCATTTATCATGGAGAGGCTTTAGGATTTGTTGAATTGCCATACATGAAGCACAGAAGAAAGAAGGGCAGCAAGTGAAAAAGAGCATCATGCTTCGTAGTATCTCCATCCTAGTAGCGGTATGCCTCATCCTTTTGCAAGTCCCCTTGGCGATGGCCTCCAGTATGGAAATCACACCTTTGGAAGATAGTGAGTATCTGAAGGAGTATTATCTGCCGGATGCAGATGTTTCGATACTGCTGCCCTTAGATGCCCAGCTTGAGGTTTTGACAGATACCATGGGCCAATATGGCCTGGGGATTGGCATACCCAAGTTTCCGGAGGCTTATTTTGCATTCTTCGCGCTGCAAAACCAAGACTTTCAAGGCATGAAGATGGAGGATTTGGACGAGGCTGGCATACGCAGCCTGCTTGACACCATCTCATCCAGAGCCGCCACCCTGACCTATACCATAGAAGACGGCCTGCTGCCGGGCATCCGGCTGCTGCGGGTACCGGAGCCTGTTGACGGCATATACTACGAACATCTGGTGGCGCTTTATGATGGCTGGGTCCTCAATGCCATGTATCAGCATATGGATACCACCTTGGTAACGCCAGAGGAAGTGATCCGTCAGCAGGAAGACTTGATGCATTCGGCGCTGATTAAGAATGACTTTACCATGCGGCAACAAAGCTATACGCTGCCGGAGACAGATATCAAGCTTACTGTGCCAGATACTATCTACCTGCGGCTGGCCAACCAGACGGAGAACTTTTTTGAGATTATAGCCGCCCCCGCCAAGCTGGGAATACAAGTTTCCGCTGTGCACGTTTATGCGGTAAAAGACGATGCCTACCTTGGGCATACCGTCAAGACCCTTCCAAAGGACCTACTGCAGCAAGCCCAGATGATGCCAACCATCGAAGGTGCTGATCTTAATACGTCAACTGTCATCCATGAGGATTTTGCAAACGGGCAGCCGGTGGCCGCCTACGAAAGCAGCAACTCCATAAAGCATCTTCTGGCCATCAAGGACGGATGGGCTTTGTATTCCACAGTGATGCAGCTGCCTCAAAGCATAGACCCTGCCTGGGCTTATGCATTGCAAGGGCAGCTGATGCATCAGCTGCTGGGTGGCAATTTACCTGTTGCTGACTGGGTGCCAGGCCTGGGCACCCGGCAGGAGGGCAATAGCCTGCTGTTTCCGCTGCAAAGCAGCACCCTGAGCATTCGCATTCCGGACGGGTTTGGGGTGGACATCATCAGAGACAATTCCGACAGGCGTGACATATTTTTGTATGCCCTGGATGGTACGCCTGCCTATTACCACATTGCCAGCATTGCATCCCCAGTGATTACAGGTAACATTGCCTTTGATGACATGTATACCGAGCAGGAGCTGCAGCAATTGTGTCAAAGCGCAACCGAAGCCATAGCTGGCATGGGCCTGACACCCAAGAGTGTCATCACCCCGCAAGGCCCCCAGGGCGTGGCTGCAATACACAGCACTACGCAAGAAAATGTGTATGAAGAATACTTCTGGCACATGGATTCTAATTCCATGTCCTTCTCCTTTACATCGGAAAACGGCATGATTACCAAGCAGGATTCTGAAACACTGCTGAGTATAATCAACCAGTAATATTCTTGCCCACATTTTCCGCATACTAAGAAGCCTGAACACAAACTTGTTCAGGCTTCTATCCATATATTGGGAAGCTGCTACTTCTGCTCCACAAACTGTACCCGGATACCGTTTGGATCCTTGATAAAGAAAAAGCTGACATTGGGGTTTGGCGAATAAGGCCCATCCACCGCCAGGCCCCTATCCCTGACAAAACGAATCTTTTCGCTCAGATAGTGTTCTTCAAAGCCGATGGATATCTCTGTGCCGTAGCTTGGTATCGTACCGGATACACTTTTAATGAGCTCCAGCTGCGTTTCTCCTTTGCCCAAAAAGGCATACTGCGAACCATCTGAGGCGGAAAAACGCCTGTTGACAGGCAAGCCCACTATTTCCTGATAAAATCGTAATGAGGCATCCATGTCATTGACCATAAGGGTGGTCCACAAAAACTTCATTGGGTGTCTCTCCTTATCATAATGGATGAAAGAAAATTTCCACTCCAATGATTCGCCATGCCGCATTGGAATTTCCTGCACATTTTACATTTTTTTCTTAGCAGTTGCGTTCAATTGGCTCACTCTACCCCAACTCTACCTTTGGTGGGTATGAAATTGAAGGCAAAACGCAGTATAATGGCAGCGTGAACCAGATCAAGTTGAAGAAGGTGTTTTGATGGACCAAGCAAAAACCGGGCAGTTTATCGCTGCCAGGCGGAAGGAAAAGGGGCTTACCCAGGCAGAACTGGCAGAAAAGCTAAACGTTACCGACAAAGCCGTTTCCAAATGGGAGTGCGGCCGCTGCATGCCCGATGCCGCCATCGTTCATCCACTTTGCGATATACTGGAGATCTCAGTCGGCGATTTGTTCGCCGGTGAAAAATTGGAAGATGGGGGAGAAAACCGAGTGAGCGTTGAGAGCCTGCTGGAAATTGTAAAACTGTATGAGAAGTTAAAATCCTACAAGCATGTGCTGTTTGGTCTTTTCTTGATCTTTATTGGCTTCCTATTGCCCACGGCTCCTTCGGCTGAGGATGCTTCCGATGTGGTCCGTTTTCTGGACGGCATGATGCTGGGGCTGTCTGTAGGCGTGAAAATACTGGGCATTCTCTGGGGGCTGTACGGTTTTGCCAGGATGTCGGAGAAGAAATAGCAACGCTTTTCAAAGCACCTTGCGTATAAGCCTTGCCGCAAGCCCGGTTATGGCTCCAAAACCACCACGCGAAAGCCCTCTTCCCGTGCAAATGTTTCAGCCCAGCTTCCTCGGGGCGCGTGTATAACAGGGCCCCATTCACCGCCGGCCTGAAGATCCGCATAGAAATAATCCGAGTCATACTCCCAGTATGTCAGCGATGCAGGCAGGTACAGGTCTTTAACTGATATACGCTCAATGTTACGTGCGCCAAGATACACGACTCCTTCAGGAATGCGCAGCTCACCTGAAAGGCCAGAGCCAGAAAATACGGCATAATTAATATCGCGAAGGCTTGCGGGGAGTTCTACTTGCCGTAAGCTGCTGCAGCCAGAAAAAGCGCCTTCATCGATAACGGACAGCGTATTGGAA
>JAEYQQ010000201.1 GCA_023409955.1 Bacillota bacterium
TTTTTGAGACCCAGTGCAGCCATATCATGCAGCAGCATTTGCATCGGCAGGTAAAGCTGCAAATTATAAGTTGGCGAAGCTGCAACCAAATGGCTGTACTTCCAGGCTTCAGCGATAATATAGGATGGATGGGTTTTTGATACATCATACATCCGCATATCCTTCACGCCGCGTAAAGCCAACTTATTAGCTAGAGCGTTGACGGCATTTTCTGTGTTGCCATACATGGAAGCATAAAAGAGCAATACCCCTTTCTGCTCCGGTTCATAACGGCTCCACAAATCATATTTTTGAAGAATTTTGTCCAAATCCTCACGCCAGATTGGGCCATGGAGCGGACAGATCATGTTCACTTGGGCATTGGAGATTTTCTTTATTACCGCTTGAACCTGGGGACCATACTTGCCCACAATATTGGCATAATAGCGCCTGGATTCATCCAGAAACGCGTTATCAAAATCCATCTCATCAGCAAAAAGGTTGCCGGACAATGCGCCAAAGGCACCAAAGGCATCAGCAGTAAACATGACCTTGCGGGTCGTCTCGTAGGTGAACATCACTTCCGGCCAATGGACCATGGGAGCATAGATAAATCTAAGCGTACTTTTTCCAAGATTCAGTTCCTGACCATCTGCAACAAGCATCATTCTGTCTGCAATATCTAGGTTATAGAACTGCTCGTACAGCTGAAATGTTTTTTTATTGCCAACAATCTGAACCTTAGGATAGCGCCGAGCAATCTCTTCAATGCTAGCACAGTGATCAGGCTCCATGTGGTTGATAACAAGGTAGTCGAGCTCACGGCCACCCAAGACATGGATCACGTTTTCCAAGTACAAAGTGCTGATAGATGTATCCACCGTATCAATAAGAGCGGTTTTTTCATCAAGCAGCAGATAGGAGTTGTATGCAACGCCATTGGTGAGCGGAAACATGTTTTCGAACCTTTCGATCCTTCTGTCGCTTCCCCCAACCCAATATAATTGATCTGCAATCTCCCGTACACTGAACACTGAACATCCTCCCAATCCGTATGCCGGCATTTTCGTCCGGCATTTATTTAATACCACGTTTTTTGCAGTTCTAATCACTTTAATGCAAAAATCATTCAGGGAAATTTTATCCCTTCGGCATGATGCTTGTCAAGGTCGTTTCCGTTCAGAAAAATTTGATAATGCAGTCTATTCCATATGTAGTATAATGATCCTTATTCATTGTATGGAGGTATTACATGATAAAACGTATTCTAAAGAAAGTAATGGTTATCTTAGGTATTATATTGGCAACTGCAGCTTTGCTCTTAGCTGTCAGTCTTATCCCTACATTGCGGCTTAAGAATGACAACATGCAATTGCTCTGCGGAGAATGGATCGATGTTTATTATGAAACCCAGGAAGCCGCCGCTAAAGATGTATTTGCACTTGTAGAAACGGAAGCTAAGCGATTGACGCAAAAACTTGGTTTTACAGAAAAGCAAAATATCACATTGTATATCTATGATAGCCAAAAAACATTCCAAGCTTAAAAAATACGGCTTTATTGCACCGCTTTTGAACTTACATTGGTATATTGGTGATAACCGTGGAACTGATACCATTCTAGCGTCTCCTGGCGAGGCCGAACATCAAAACGAATATGACAGACGCAAGTACGCCGCTCCACATGAGTTAGTGCACGCTCTTAATAGTAATTTGAATCCCCAAATGCCGCTTTGGCTAAACGAAGGCACGGCACTCTATCTGACGAATGGCAATCCTCCTAAGCACTTATACAGCAATAACACTGCGCCAACACTGGCGCAAACAGATACTTCTAATCCAATCGAATTTGCCAATATGGGCGGATATAATTATGCTTATACCTATGTAGAATTTCTGGACCAGACATACGGTTGGGAGCAGGTTTTATCACTGTTGAAAAACGGGGATTATGTTGCAGCCACCGGTATAACAAAAGAAGCTTTATATCTTGACTGGATCGAATTTTTAAAGTCAATTACGCTGGAAGAAAGTAAAGAAGAAGCCAACGGGCGGGACAAATCCCGCCCGATACTATTTATCCTCAGTCCGCCAATAAATTCCATGATCACGATCCAGAAGCTTTTCGCATATCATCTCCCTGCGTAATGTGCAAAAATCATCATATACATCCGCAATCAAGATATTAACCTCTTTTTCTGTGTACTGTTGGCCATGGCGAAACATTTTCACCATTTCTTCTAATACAATACGCTTTTTCTTATGCTGTACAGGCAGGCTCTTTAGTTTGCCGTAACTAAAGAAATTATCAAGCACTTTTCGACGGTATTCTTCTTCTCGGCGCTCTTCCTCGTTTTTTTCAGGGGATGTACTTACCAAATAACTTTCGATAGGCTGTTTTAGAGCACCATTCTTCAAAGCATACACTGTGTAATATTGCTCTTTTTGAGCTGTAACAAGCCCGGCAGCCTCCAGCTTTTTCAGATGAAATGACACCGTTGAGGGCGAAAGAGCTAATCGGTTAGCAATCAACTCTACATACATTGGCCCGGCCATTAAACCTGACAGGATCTGAAGTCTTGATTTATCTGCCAGGCATTTGAATAACTCCACGGCATCTGTCATGCGTTATATGCACCTGCCTTCTCATCCAGCAGGTACATGGTTTCCTTCCATGCAGCAAGTTTTATTTCTTCAACCGCTGTGCGCTGGACATCGTTATGCTTTGCTGCCAGGTCTTTTGCTTCGCACCAGCTGTCATGTATCTTTTGCAAGATCTCCCTATACCTTTCTATTGCCCCATCCCCCTGCTTGGCATGAGCCAGCAGCGCTGATCTGAAGTTTCCAAATACATTACGACGGGCCTTTAACAGATTTGCCTCATCCTGCCGCTGATCCTTTTGCAGGCGCGCAATATGCACTTCAGTTTCCTCTTGCTTTTGAACAAGCAGCCTCTCATGCTGTGCAACAACCAAATTTGTGTTCATCAAAACCACTCCTTACATTCAACATTATATCAGTCAAATAAGGATCTGTCTATTCATTTCGATATTTATAAATTTACTTTGCCAAATGTTCTGTCTTATTGCTAAATACAAGCATCTTGCGATGCTCAGCCAAACGCCAGTAATGAATGCCGTATCTGCTGTAGGAAACGCAATGCAGCTTTCAAAAGGCAATGACAATAAACAGTGGAAAAACTGGTTGATGATACCGCCATGTGCGACAACAGCAATTGCTGCAAGCCCATTGCTTTCTTCCAAAATTTTTAAAAGTACCCTTTCAGCCCTGAATCGAAAATCAAGCATTGGTTCCATATTGTATGATGCACGATAAATCGGTATAGAACCTGCTTGCGGGTATTTTTCTTTTGCTTTATCATATTCCATGCTGGCCAGCAGTCCATTATTGCGCTCCATCAGGTCTGCATCAAGTATTGGCACAAGGCCGCAAGCCTCCCCCAGATACCCTGCGGTTTGTACGGCACGCTTTAATGTGCTGGTATAAATACGATCTAAAGAAAACTGCTTCGCCATCCATTGCGCCATCGCCTTTGCCTGGCGCTGGCCTTCATCTGTCAAAAGGAAGTCTGCCCGGCCTTCATGGACGTATAACAAATCGGCTTCTGATTGGCCATGACGTATAAGAAACAGGTCCATCGGCAGTACCTCCAGATGGCTTTTTATCCATGATATCACAAACAAATGCTATTCTGAATAACAGAATCATGATTTCTCATGGATTTCTCATGAAATTGTCAGCACATTCTCAAGCAGATAAGCTATCGCCATGCTATCATAACATCATCAGTAAGCGGTGCTGATCACCAATGAATGATTAGAATGATACCTTGAGGAGGAAATGATTTATGGAACGCTACACCATCGAAGACATCGAGATATTGCGCAAAAAAAGCGGTATCAGCTACGAGGAAGCTGTTAACTTGCTGGAGTACCATAACGGTAATCTGGCAAGAGCGTTGGTGGACCTGGAACGCAATGGCCGTATAAAACCCCAGGCGGAGCAAAAGCACACACACCACAGTGTCAATTCTAAAAAAACATCAAACTTTTTTAGCCGCTTATACCGCTTTCGCATCATCGTGAAAAAGGGCGAGATTACCATTGTGAACCTGTCATTGCTGTTTTCCCTTATTGCGCTATTGATTAGCCCCCACCTTGTTCTTCTGGGTGTAATCGTGCTGCTGGTGCTGGGCTACCGCGTCCATATTATTAACGACAGCTCCGATTTTGCTAGTGACAATCTGGAGGCCATGGTCAAAAATGCTGCACATAATGTGAAAAGCACCGTCAGCAGCTTTGCTAAAGAAATGAGCGCTGAAAAGCAGGAATCTGCCAAGCAGGAAGATGGCCGCAGCTTTTATCAGTCTGAAGCCAGCCGCCCGGCACCGGCTGCTCAAACCCCTCCTGCCCCCCAGGCGCAGACCACTCCTGTATCCGTGCAGTATCAGGATAACGGCAAAGTGGAAGTCCGTGAGGATAACGACGGCTACAGTGAAGCTACTATCGAGTAATGCATATAACAACTGACGCCGTCTGCAGCTTTCGCTGCAGCGGCATCCTTTTCTTTGATAGGTTTAGTCTATTATTTATGCTATAATGTTATTGTGAATTTTTTCCGAAAGGATGTATGTCCTATGCCCAAGATCATGATTATTGAGGATGAACAAAAAATTGCGCGCTTTTTGGAGCTGGAATTAAAGCATGAAGGTTATGAGGTGCGTACCGCTTTTGATGGTAGAAGCGGCCTTGAAGCATGTGAAAGCTGGCAACCGGATTTACTGATTTTGGATTTAATGCTTCCGGAATTATCGGGCATAGAGGTATGCCGCAGGCTGCGGCACACCTCTGACTTGCCCATTATTATGCTTACCGCCAAAGATGATGTCAGTGACAAAGTAATGGGTTTGGACATGGGAGCAGATGACTATATGACAAAACCCTTTGCCATAGAGGAACTGTTGGCACGAATCCGTGTTGGGCTTAAAAAGCATCGCGCAGGTCATAGCAGCTCATCATCGGCTTTGGTTGTGGGCAAGCTGAAGGTTGACCCGGCCAGCTATAGCGCATCCTTTGACGGTGAACCTTTATCCTTAACCAAAAAGGAGTTTGATTTGCTAAAATGCCTCATGGAGCATGCCGGCACAGCCATGAGCCGCGATGTGTTGCTTAACGATGTCTGGGGCTATGAATATGCCGGCGAAACTAACATCGTAGATGTATATATCCGCTACCTGCGCCAAAAGATTGATGACCGTTACCATATTAAGTGCATACAGACCATTCGTGCTGTGGGGTATTTGTTCCTGTTTGAAGAAAAATAAAAGCAAAATAAAGCAAAATACGCGAACCCATGTGGACGATCATGGGTTTAACCGTGTAAGCGGTGGCATTCACAGGCGCTTAAGACTCATCATGAGCAACTTGCGCTTTTCATTGACACTGCGTATTTCCATTCATTATGCCTGGCAGCTTCTGCGTACAACCCTTCCATTGATGTTACTGATGACCATTGTATTTGCTTGTTCACAGATACCTTCCATACGCAAGACAATGGACAGAGTTTCATCTTTATTACCAGAAAACGGCCAAGCCTATACCGCTTTGCAAGTAATGGACCGCAATGCCACCGCCTTTATCTCACAAGACATTATACCATCGGACGAATTTAGTAAAGTGAGCTACTTCATCAGCAAAGCAATATCCACTGATCTTTTCAGTTGGCCGCCTGTTTTACATTTGGTAAAAGATACAGAAAAAGGAGCGCTAGTCGTATCCTTTGACCTGCGAGAAAAGCTTGAGGTATGGCTTTATCTGATGGGCGGCATTCTGCTTTGCGATGTGCTGCGGGTATGGCGCTTTCTTCGAAAACGCAACCGATTGAACAAAGCAGTGTTAAAACCCCTTCGGGAAATTGCCAATTTGGCTGCCACACTAAGTGCTAACAATCTTTCCAACCGCATCAATATAGCCGGTACCAAAAATGAGCTAAAAGACCTTGCAGTTGTCATCAACAGCATGCTGGACCGAATTGAACTGAGCTATAACAGCCAGAAGCAGTTTGTCAGCGACGCCTCACACGAGCTGCGCACGCCCATTTCCGTTCTTCAGGGATACATTAATATGCTGGACCGCTGGGGCAAAGAGGATAAAGCGGTGCTGGAAGAAGGAATCGCAGCTATTGCTCAAGAGACGGCCAGCATGAAGGAACTGGTGGAAAGTTTGTTATTCCTGGCAAGGCATGATAAGAAGACATTGCTGCTTGAAATGGAAGCCTTTGATCCTGTCGAAGTGATGGCATCTTTGCATAGGGAAGCTAAAATGCTATCTCCCAACTATACCTTTTTGTTCTCACCCATGGAACATTGTCAAATTACCGCAGACAAGAATATGCTAAAGCAAGTCATGCGTGTATTGTGCGACAATGCTGTTAAATATACGCCTGATGGCGGTACCATTACCTTAGGTGTTAAAAAAACCATGGAAGGCTGTATGCTGTCTGTCAGTGATACTGGCTCCGGCATAGCACCCGATGACCTGACAAAAGTGTTTGATCGTTTTTACCGCGCTAACAGCGCCAGAAAATCGCGTACTAGTGGCCATGGCCTTGGCCTATCCATTGCCAGAATCATCGTGATTGCTCACGGCGGAAAAATCACCATACGTTCTAAGCTTGGTACAGGGACTACCTTTCAGATTCATCTGCCTGAAAATAAGGAGAAGGCGGCTTTTTCCGAATTTGTCTCCTGATTAATGCAGCGGTATCCATTATTTAAGTGCTTATATGGTTTATATCAATATTTTTGTTGACTATTTCCACATCCCTCTATAGAATGTAAGAAAATAGTAAAACGTGTCATATGATAAAGGAGGACATATGCCGCTTGACACCTTTTTAAAGATGCCTGAGCATCGAAGGCAGTCCATCATCCATAGCGGTATCGCAGAATTCTCCAAAAAGTCCTTTGCTGATGCCAGCACAGATGCGATAACAAAGCAATGCGGCATATCCAAAGGAATCATTTTTCATTACTTCAGCAGTAAAAAGGCGTTTTACCTTTACTGCCTTGAACATGCAATGAAGGTTATTACACCTCAAAAATCTCCCCTTGCATGTGATTGGTACAGTAACATCTTTGGACTGCTTGAAAGCAGAATGCACATTTGTCAACAGCATCCCGATGAGATTCGTTTATCGATAATGGCTTACAAAGAGACAAGCGGCGAAGTAAAAGATGAAAAAAATCAACTTCTTACCCGTTATCATGCAAAAACATGGTTTGAAACAACAAAGATAATCACACAATCCCTTGAACAAATCTCCTTAAAAAAATCAACCGATAAGAAAAAAGCAGTTGCTGCTTTTCAAATCTATACCCAAACCCTGATTAACAGATATTCAGAGAGATATCAGGAACGGCCTGACGCCTTTTTTGCTAACGCTATATCACTAAGGTTGGAATTTCGTGAGTACCTTGATTTTATGCTCGCAGGGCTAGCAGAATAGCTAAAAGTCATCTTTCGCATGAAATGAAAAAGCACAGGCATCCTTTTACTAATGCCAGTGCTTTTGTTGATCTACCTTTATTGCAAAGGGACCTTACTTTGAAATAGCTGTTTTATGAAGAAGATTGAAGTCTTTGGGAAGCGAAGCCGGAACCCAGAACAAGGCGTAATGAATACCTTGGCCCGTTTCAAGTCCATCTGAATTGACAACACTCGCTACGATAACACTCTGTGGAACAATTTCACGCACATGGTTACGAACCTTCTCCGCAGCACTTTCAGAATATGAGTCAATGACAAGGAACTGATTTTCCCCATCCTTTATACGGCTGTCCACCAGTGTCACAATATGACCGGCACGAATATTGCATAGGGATACACCCTTGCCTTCGTGTATATGATTCCACAATACATCCAGATCATTTCGAAGCCCGTCTTCCTCATATCTAAAGCCCATCCTGGCAGCTTCACCCTGGGCCATTAGTGCATGTAAAAGGGCAGGGCGATCCGTACCATCATCTCCGCGGCCACCCTTTTCCCTTGCAAAATCTGATAACCGTTCAGGGTCAATGCGTATATCGTGCATCCACTCCACAGCATGGCATAGGGAGAACAGCCCACAGCCAGCGCTAGACAGCGTGTCGGATGGTGCTGTTTCATGATCATATGGATAAGACCATTTTTTGCTGCGTTGATTCATGATGCGAAGATGGCGTTCTCCATACACTATTTCTATCTGTTTATCAGTATTTAGAAGCATCAAACATTCCCTTCCTCTTACGCAAATTGGGCGTCATACATCGTCCGGTAAAACCCTTGCAACTGCATCAGCTCGTTGTGCGTGCCAGTTTCCACGATGTTCCCATCCTTCACCACAAGGATCAGATCGGCATTTTGGATGGTGGACAGCCTGTGGGCGATTACAAAGCAGGTTTTATCCTTCATAAGTGCCCGCATTGCCTGCTGTATCTTAACTTCCGTTCGGGTATCCACATTTGAAGTTGCCTCATCCAATATGAGCATAGGTGCTTCCATCAGCATGGCCCTGGCGATCGTCAAAAGTTGCTTCTGACCTTTTGATATATTCGCACCGTCATCCGTGATCAGTGTATCATACCCCTGGGGTAACCGTTGAATATAGGAGTGTATGCGTGCAGCCTTGGCCGCAGCCTCAACTTCCTCACGGGTTGCATTCTTTTTGGCATAAGAAATGTTTTCAAACACCGTACCATGGAAAAGCCATGTATCCTGGAGTACCATGGCATAGCTGCGCCGCAGGCTTTTCCTCGTAGCATCCTCGGCCCTTACGCCATCTACCGTTATTTCACCATCCCCCACATCATAAAACCGCATCAACAGGTTGATTAGTGTCGTCTTGCCGGCACCTGTTGGGCCAACAACTGCTATTAGGCTGCCAGGCTTTGCTTGAAAGCTGCAGTTTTGCAAGATGGGCTTGCCTTCTTCATAGCCAAAGGATACATCTTTTACACAGACGTGCCCTGCTACTTGCGAAAGCACAACAGCATCAGGTTTATCTTCTTTTTCCAGAGGCTCATCCAACACACGGAAAACACGCTCTGCGGCAGCCAATGCAGATTGGAATTCGCCGATAATGTTAGCCATTTCATTGATAGGCCCGGAAAACTTGCGGGAATAGAGCACAAAGGATGATATATTGCCAAGTGTCATGCCGCCGTTCATATACAGCAACGCACCAAATACACTGATAAGCGTTAGCGAAAGATTATTGATAAAGTTGATTGAGGGACCGGCAGTACTTCCATAATAATCTGCCTTATAATACGCCTCTACTGTCTCATCATTTTTTTGGCCTACACGTTTGACAACATTGTCTTCCTGATGGTATGCCTTGAGGGTTTTTTGTCCGGAGATCATTTCTTCCACCAAGCCGTTTAATTCTCCAAGCTTCTTTGAACGAGCCCGGAAGAGAGGCCGGGTATGACTGACTATGAACCTTGTCAGCAGTAATGATAAAGGGATGGTCAGAACAAAGACCAGTACCAGTATAGGGGATAAAGTGATCATCATGATCAGTGATCCGCTAATGGTGAAAACGCTGGTGAAAATCTGTACCAAATCGTTGGATAAGGAAGTGTTGATCGTATCTATATCATAAGATATTCGACTGATAATATCACCGCTCTGATGGGTATCGAAATACCCTACCGGCATGTCTGCCAGGCGTTCAAAGACATCCTTGCGCATTTGGTAAATAACCTTGCGGCTGATTGTAATCATCAGCAATGATAAGCAATAACTAAGCGATGCCGATATTGCATAGAACATTATCATGCGAAAGACGATGGAAAGAACACCATTGACATCGACCTTTCCGGTTCCCGCTTCAATCAAATCTACAGCATAACCAGCATAACGAGGCCCGATCAGCGCTAGGTAGTTTCCTCCTATGGAAAATGCAATGGCAAGTGCCAAAAGCCAACTGTACTTCATCAGATACTGGCCCAGCCGGCGGTAGACCGTCTTTTTAGCCACGGTCAACACCTCCCATTTGGATGCGCTCAATTTCCTTGTACAATTCGCAGCTTTCCATCAGCTCATCATGGGTACCAAATCCGGCCATATGACCATCATCCAGCACGATGATATGATCACATCGCATAACGCTGGAAACACGCTGTGCGATTAGTATACATGTGGTTTGGCTGAAATGCTCTCTGATGTCGCTTCGCAAAGCTGCATCCGTCTTATAGTCCAGTGCGCTGGATGAGTCATCCAGAATCAAGATTTCCGGGTTTCCAGCCAGTGCCCTGGCAATCAGCACGCGCTGCTTCTGCCCACCGGAAAGATTAGCACCTTTGATATGCAGCCCCGCCCCATACCCTTCCTTATGCTTAATAAAGTCAGATGCCTGGGCGTACTTGGCTGCATTGGTCAATTGCTCTCTGTCAATTTTTCGGCCAAGTCGAATATTTTCTTCTATGGTATCTTCAAACAGAACATCGTTTTGAAAAACCACGCCAAACTTTTCTCGGAGTTCTCCAATATCCATCTCCCGTATGTCCCTTCCACCAATACGGATTGAACCCTGATCCGTTTCATAAAACCGAAGGAGAAGCTGTGCGATGGTTGATTTGCCTGCACCTGTGGGACCGATAATCCCCAGTGTTTCGCCTCGCTTTAGCGCAAAGGATATATCTGTCAGGTTGTTTTCATTTTTGTTATAGGAGAATGAAACATGATCAAAAACCACGTGATCCGTTTCATCGGTCACCGGCGTTGCTGGTATTGTTACCAATTCAGACTGTGCCGACATTACCTCAGCAATACGGTTTGCAGAAGCAACCGCTTTTGTATACATGGTAAAAATGCGAGTTATCATCAGCATAGCATTTAGTATAATGGTAAAATACGACATAAATGCAACAATGTCACCGACCTCGCCAAGACCGCCATTGACACGGATAGCCCCTACCAATACCACCAGTGTAAGCCCGACATTTAGCAGAAGATCCATAGACGGGCTGATTGCGGCCATGGTCATACTGGCCTTTTTCTCTGTTTGCACAACATTTCGGTTAACTTTATCAAAATGCTGCTTTTCATCTTCCGTTTTCGATAATGCTTTAATAACCCTGATACCCGCTGCGTTTTCTCGCACGACGCGCACCATGCTGTCAACTGCCTCTTGGGATTTTCTATAAAGGGGTATGCCTTTCTTGGATACAAATACAGTTATCAGGACAATAAAAGGAAGCACCGACACAAGCACCAGCGTTAGAATAGGTTCAAGTGTCAATGTAACAAGAATTCCACCAATGAGCAGTATGGGTGCTCTAACACCTATGCGCTGCATCATGCCCACCATCTGATGTATATTATATGTATCTGATGTCATTCGAGAAATGAGGGATGGTACGGTGAACAGATCGACCTGCCTATTGGAAAGGTATGCGATTTTCTCAAAAAGGTCATAGCGTATTCGTCTTGTCGTGTCCCTTGCCACGACTGCCGCCATGCGGTTTGCCATGATATTGGTGGCAACCGCTACGATTGAACAGAATAGCATAACAACGCCCCACCATATGACAGGACCAACTTCACCAAGCGGAATGACCTTGTCAATCATGTGAGCCAATACCCATGGAAGACATAGATCCATGATGGTACCAATAAATTTTATGAGGAAACCAAAGAGCATCCTGGGAACATAAGGCCTTAAATACCGAAAAACAAATTTCACCGTTTACACTTCTTCTCTCGCAATTCTGTATACAAGAATGTAGTTTACATCAACAAATGCGTATTTTCAAGTTAATTGGTCGAAAAGAAATAATTTGTCCAGTTACAAAATCAACTTCGTTGTGCTACCAACTGTGCTATGCCTTTTACTATAATATTGCTCTTGTGGCAATGATGGTTCATATGCTACAAAAATGCGAAGTATCATTTAGCGCTATGCATTTTCATTAAAGGTGGGTATAATAAAGCTCGAAACGAGCATAATCAATGCGAGGTGCACAGCTTGCCTGCGAATTTATACTCTATACTGGAACTCATGCAACTTACCCCTGGGAAAACCAGCCTCTATTATAAAAACCTTGTAACCGGTACTTCCTTTACATACCATGCTGATCTTCCAATGATTGCTGCCAGTGTCATTAAGATTCCGATCATGGTTGAAGCATTCAGACAATTAAGAGATGAAGAAGTATCTGCAGATGAAAGGTTTTGCATTCAAGCTACACAAAAGCTTCCGTCCTGTGGCGTTCTGAGCTACCTTCGAAGCGGTATAGAAGTAACCCTTATGGACCTTGTAACCCTCATGATCATAGTAAGCGATAACACTGCCACCAACCTTTTGATTGATTTTCTTGGCATGGATGCCATTAATGCAACGCTTGCAGCAACTGGTGCTACCGGCAGCTTTTTAAACCGCAGGCTGTTTGAACCAGAGCTTGCTCGCCGTGGCATACAAAATTATGTAACTGCCAGTGATATGGGCTGCTTATTGGAAATGATGTATCATGAAACATTGATCTCGAAGGAAGCCAGCAAAAAAATGCTGGACATCCTAAGCAGCCAGCAGTTGAATGGTAAAATTCCATTCTTCCTGCATGACAAAGGTATCCGGGTCGCACATAAGACCGGTGAGGATGACGGCATCACACATGACGTAGGCATTATTTTTGCCAAAGAGCCTTTCATACTATGCATGTGTGCTAACGATACCAACGTCCCCACTTTTGAAAGGCTTATGCAGGATATAGCAAAAATGCTTGTTGATGCACAAATAGATCCTGAAATGAAAGGTGAAATCATATGAAAAAGCTGCTGATTATTGTAGACTACCAGAATGATTTCGTGACCGGCAGTCTTGGCTTTTCGAAGGCTGAAATGCTGGAGGAGCCAATTTGCAGAAAAATTGCTGAATACAGAAACGCCGGCGATGATATTGTTTTTACCTTCGACACCCACGGAGAAAACTATCTGCAAACCAAAGAAGGCAGAATGTTACCCATCTCCCACTGTTCGCGCGATTCTGATGGCTGGCAGCTTTATGGCAAGGTGTCTGCTTTAAAAGCCCCAAGCGACGTCATATTTGAAAAGCCCACCTTTGGTTCAGTCGGTTTGATGAACTATCTTATTGAACATCAATATAAGTCCATTGAGCTTTGTGGTTTGGTTACCAATATGTGCGTGTTGTCCAATGCTGTTATTGCAAAGACTGCTCAGCCAGACGCAGAAATTATTATCGATGCTGCTTGTACAGCCAGTTTTGATGATACACTGCATGAAAAAACCCTGGATGTGCTATCCAGCATTCATTGCACGATAACAAACAGAAACTGAATGCAACAAAAGGCTTGGTATATGATATGCCAGCCTTTTATTTTTTTTGTAACAATTGAAGACATTGTCTTTTTATAGCTAATATTCGACTATAATATACCAAATATAATCGAATATATCATTAAATTGGTGCAATGCACATGCTAAAGAAAATCTTGAAACAATAACCTATATATGATAAAATAATGGCAAATATTAGTTTCCGGCCCTACTTTCTTAATAGGGAGGGTTGCCTTAGTGGAAGGATTTCACCGCATTCGGAATGATCGTCTTTCCGACAAGGCTGTTCATCAGCTTCTTCAGCGGATACGCGCTGGGGAACTACCAGTTGGCACACGCCTTCCCAATGAAGCAGATTTGGCAAACCAGCTTGGTGTAAGCCGGGGCATCCTTCGGGAGGCGTTAACCATTCTCCAAACGCAAGGATATATTTCACGCGCTCCCCGTGAAGGCACGATTGTGAGAAGTAGCAGTGGCAATGACAGCAGAAATTCCTTTGCCGAGCACATGAGTAATTGCGAGCATAAAGCTTTAATTGAATTTCGGGTAGCAATTGAATGCAGAGCCATTCGAAATGTCATAAAGCTGGCATCAGCAGTTGAAGTTGAAAGCATATTTCAGTTGATCAGTACGCCAATTTTATCCAGTAAGCATAGGCCTGATTACTATTTTCATTACCGGTTGGCAGAGCTCTCTGGAAATCCCCTATTCTGTGCTTTTATTGATCTATATTATGATAACATTTATGAGAAGTCCATTACATTAATCAACGATCCTATTCTTTTAAAATCTTTGGTTGATGAGCAATTACGTATTGCTGAAGCAATCCGTGCCCGTGATTCCAAAAAAGCCGTTGCATTTATGCGTAGTCATTTGCACCATATGGAGAAGAATTCAATAATTCCATGATATGCTTTGATGCCTTATAATTCCATATAATAAAATAATAATAAACAAGGGCCTGATGTCTGCATATTACAGATTTCAAGCCCTTGATGTTATTGATTATAACGATGGTTACTGTTTGGCACCGCAATCCGGGCAAAACTTTGTTCCGGCTGTAAGCTCAACTCCACAGGATTTACACTTAGGCGCAGCTTGGTTGGCACCACATTCCGGGCAAAACTTGGCCTGGGGAGCAATCGCTGCGTTGCAACTGATGCAGGATGATCTGGGTGCCTGTGGTGCAGGCTGTACATTCTGCTGCTGAACAGATTGATTGAACATTTGACCCATCATTGCCCCTGCACTCATGCCCACGCCGATTCCCGCCATGGAGCCGCCTGGATTATTGGCTGCTTCCCGCATGGCTTCAGCAGCTTGATACTGAGTATACCGGTTCATGTCCCCCAGTACGCCCATGGAAGTACGGCGGTCCATGACCTTTTCCACTTCCTCAGGAAGACTAACATTTTCGATGATAAATGAAGTAAGCTCCAAGCCCATGGCCTGAACCTTAGGCTGCATCGACTTGAGGGAAAAACTGCCCAGTTCTTCATAGTTTGCCGCTAAATCAAGGGCCGGGATCTTGCTTTCAGCAATCGCATCGCTCAGGGACGATACAACAAGGCGCTTTATTTGGCCTTCTACATCGTTTACTGAAAACAAGCTGTTGGTGCCAAATACCTCTTTGAGGAAAAGGACTGGTTCTTTAACTCTGAAGGAATAAATACCAAAAGCACGTAGACGGATAACACCGAATTCTGCATCCCGCATCATTACAGGGTTTGCAGTACCCCATTTCAAATCAAGAAACTGCCTGGTGTTAACAAAGAAAACATCTGCCTTGAAGGGAGAGTTGAAGCCAAACTTCCAGCTTTTGAGGGCAGTCATAATAGGCATGTTGGAGGTTGTCAGCTCATGTCGGCCGGGGGTGTAGACATCAGCAATTTGCCCCTCATTCATGAAAATTGCGACTTGGCTTTCCCTTACGGTAAGCTGAGCGCCCATCATAATCTCTTTACCGTTCATGTCATAACGGTGGACCATTACATTCCTAGAGTCGTCTATCCACTCAATGACATCAATGAGCTGTCCTTTGATCATGTTCTTAAAAAAACCCATATGCTACCTCCCGCACCAAGATAGAGCCTTTTGCATCATCTTATGGCTGAGAAGCCAGAGCAGTGATATTCTTTGCTACCCTTGTACCGCTAAAACGAATTTCCAGCGCTAGGTATTCCCGAATTTGCTCAACGGCTTCCATAACATGGTTTTCCACGATGCCGGTAAGGGATTCTTCGGCTTCGCTTTCGGCGCTTCCTTCCATAGGACAGGCCAACAGACGAAGTAATTGTGTCGATACAACGGATACATGATAGGATATACCATCCGCAGAAGCGCCAAAGAAATTTCTCAAAGCAACTTCCAGACGCTCGCTGCCATAATGCCACCTACCGGCAAGGTATTCGTCCCCCTGGGGCAAATCCAAATCCATCAAAACGCATGGCTTGTCCGCGTCCATGCTAAAGCGCAGGAGCTTCAATTTTGATTGGATTTCCCTGCTGTCCACGATGTTGCCGGACAGCAGGGCCCGCATAAAATCATTGCGGCAAAGCTTCATCATATCGGCAATGCCATAATCTTCGTTGGCAAAATCGGCATGTGTGCGGTTTAAAAGTACACGCAATTCATTAATAACAGCCATCTGTTCAGAAACATTGCGAGCAATACGGAAGATTGGCAGATCAGGATAACTCTGCAGAAGCGTATTATATAGCTCTTTTTCATCCTGTGCATTCAATCGATAAGCAACAGCATCCACACGGTGTTTTTCCAGACAGGCAATGGCTTCCTGAGCGTTGGATGCAGTCCTAGGCACACGAAACCCTCTGCTTTCCCATTCTGTAATTTCGGAAAACATATTCTGGATGTCGTGCTGGTCGGTTGCCAGCAGCAGTTTATACATCAGCAAGCCTCCATAAGCAGATAAATAAATTGGGATTCAGAGCAATTATACCTTGAACAGACAGAAAAAACAATGTTTTTACGCAAAAGTGGCAACAGGCTGTTGCTCTTTATTCTTTTCTTCTGCTTTGGCGGCAGGAAGTTCTATACCCTCCTGGGCTGCCAGCACCAGCAGCAAGTCCAATGCTTGTACGATCTGTTCGCGTTTATGTTCACTGATCACGCAAAAACGAAGCCTTGCTTTATTGCGGGGAACAGCTGGAAAGACAGCCGGCGGAACAAACACACCATTTTCCCGCAGCTTGTTGCTAAGCAAGAATGCATCCTCGTCACGACCGATTAGTATTGGTATAATCGCAGTATCACTGGCCAAGCAAGTGTTCAAATTGCGCGCCTTGGCCTCCTCCATAAATGTGGTAATGTTTTCACGCATGTGTGCCATAATGGAAGGCTCTTGGCGTAGAAGACGAATGGCTTCAAGTGTTGCAGCGGCCAGAGGCGGGGATATGCCCACAGAGAATACAAATCCCGGCAAATTATATCGCAGGTAGTTGACAAGTGCTTTTGACCCTGCCAAATAGCCGCCGCAGGTACCAAGGCCCTTGGACAGCGTACCCATTTTGATATCGATATCGGCACCGTCAAGACCGAAATACTCATCCACACCGCCGCCGGTATTCCCGATGACGCAAGCACTGTGAGCCTCATCCACCATCAAAAAGCATCCATATTTCTTTTTGAGTGCAACAAAGGCAGGCACATTGGCGATATCGCCATCCATGGAATACGCACCTTCTATGATGATGAGCACCTTTTCAAACTTATGCCGCTGCTGCCGAAGAATAGAGTCCAAAGCCGCAGCATCATTGTGCGGGAAAGGCTTGCATAACGCCCGGCTTAAGCGGCAGCCTTGCTCAATACTGTTATGGGCCAAAGAGTCGTAAACGATCATATCTTTGGGCCCACAGAAATTACCGACGATGGTAACATTGGTAGAATGTCCGCCTACCAAGACCAGGGCGTCTTCAGAATGTTTCCAGTCAGCTATCTCACGTTCCAGTTCTTGATACAGGCTCTTTTCACCAGCCAGCAGACGACTGCCGCTGGCGCTGGTGCCATACTTGTCGATTGCAGCCTTTGCAGCAGCCATCACCTCAGGCCGACCTGACATGCCCACATAGTTGTAGGAGCCAAAATTCAGTACAGGTTTGCCATCCATAAGGGATACATCCCGCAAGGCCGACTCATGACATACAAAGTACGGATTTGCCATGTCATGGGACAGTAAAGCCTTTTGCCGCTCATCAAAAGCCTTGAACTCCGGCGTATCACAGAAGTTGGTAATAAGCGTAACAGGCTCATTTGCAACCGGTGCCTCTTGAAACCCATGCTGCTTTTCATATAGTAGTCGGCTAAGCCCATTTACTGTGGTGCACCGGCCAAACTCTTCTGGTTGAATCATTACGCCAAAGGCATCTTCTACCTTAATGGAAGTGCTAAGCACTTGAAGGCTGTCTCCGCCCAAATCATCTAAAAAGTGAGCGTCATCCTTGATCTGCTTTTCCGGTATTTCCAAGACCTCAGCATAAATCCTGCGAACTGTCTCAGAGATACGATGCATCTCCAAATCAACCAGCTCCACCTTGGGGCTTGCTTTCCATGCAGCGGTATTGGAGATGGAGGCTGCCGAACGAATATCCAGCTCCTTGAATTTTTCGCTGCATTCCATAATCAAACGTCTAAGCTCCACACGTTTGACTTTAATGGAGTTTACCAAGGGAAGCTTGTCATTGGCTATCAATGCTCTGCCGACTTGCTTGAGCACTGGCAGTTTTGCATTGATCTGGGCAATGCGTGTCGACAAACCCTTTACAAAGATCTCATCCTCCGCTTTTTCACCAAGGTAAAGCACCAATGTGATTTCCTGATACAACGGGTTCTTGGGATCTTTAGGGACGCCTAGAATGCTCATCTGATCAACGCCTTCTACCAGAGCAAAAGCATCTTCTACTTCATCCGGATAGACGTTTTCACCAGATTCATTGATGATGACATCCTTGACGCGGCCTTCCACATACATGCGGCTGCCCTTTTCCAACCGTACAACATCACCTGTATGGAACCAACCCTCCGTGTCCAGCGCAGATGGAACAATCTTCCCATCCAACAGCTGACCGGTATGCAGGGATCGGCCTTTAATCAGCATTTCACCCCTGTTTTTCTGATTACCATCTGATATCACACTGTACGTAATGTTGGACAACGGGCGCCCCACCGAGCCGGATACACGAGTACGAAGACTATGACTGACCTCGACTGAGGTAATCGCTGTTTCTGTCATGCCAAAGCCTGAAACGGTGTAGTAACCGAGCGCACTGAGGGTTCGCATGTGCTCCGCTGGTGTATGGCTGCCGCCTAGAATGATACACTCTACATCATGGCCCAGCATTTTTGTGGTTATGGATTTGAACAAGGCTTTGCGGGCTAACTTCTGCCCCATTCTAGGTGCAATGTATTGAATACCAAGACTGGTACCTTTTAGCGCGCGATATGCGATACGTTTGCTTCTTGATTCCTTTGCCACCTTCTTTTCCAGGGCATTGGCAAGGTTATTGGCCAAAAGGGGTACAGCCATCAGCATTTGAATACGGAAGTGCGTTGCTGTTTCAACAATCGTCTGTGGAGAGCGATCCTTCAGGAAGACATTTGCATAGCCCAGGAAGCTGATCCACATCATGCAAACCACGAACCCAAATACATGATGAAATGGTAAAAAAGCAAGATTTCGTCGGTTACCGTCATTAACGATCTGGCGATTTGCTTTATACAGAAGTTCACTGGATAGTACCTGTTGTGATATGGCTGCACCATCGTACACAAAAATACGGCTGGTGGCAGTCGTACCACTGGTGCAAAGCGCCACTTTATCGGCAAAGACTGGCTTGAAATTCGTATGCGCAGGCGGAGCGGTTTTTATATCTTCCAGCAGTACTAGATTCACCCCCTTAGGAAGGGTGCGAACTGTTTTTGTGACAAGCAAAACTGCACCTGCTTGGCCTAGCATGTGGCTCATTCGCTCTTCAGGAAGAGTGAAATCCAGCAGCACGGTATTGTAACCAGCCAAGATAAGGCCCCAAAATACTGGGAACCATTCCGGGCATGTATCCATTGCAATGGCTGCAAACTTTTCTTTTAGTCCCCCGCCATAATGTTTTATTAAATAGGCAGCATATGCTTTTGCCTGCTGCTCGTATTGCGTAAATGTAATCGTAACCTCTTTCCCATCTTCCAGATACAGTGCAGCCGGCGTGTCGCCGTATGAACATGTCAAGCGGAACAAATTGGAAAGAGTCATGTCTTTCCGGAGTGCATCGCTGTACTCAAGAATGTGACTCCTTTTTTTCTTCATGCACCGTTTCTCCTTTTCCAAGATAGTATTGTTTGAGAATGGATTGCATCATCCTGGCAGGTAAGAATGAATGAAGTATGACAGCCAGGTGCTGATCGAACTTAGCGACCCTTTTGCGAAGAGGCATCCTTTCTCTTTCCAGCAGATGCGCTACTATCCTTCCCAATTTTTCCGGATTACTACCATTGTCCTCATCATGGGCCATTACTGCAGTGCCTTTCAAAAACTCCGTATAATATGGGGAACCAATATGTGTGGCTTCTGCATGCCGCCTGTAAGCGGCTGATCCTCCACGATGATCGCCTGGTTCAACAAGACAGACCTGTATGCCAAAGGGTGCTGCCTCCATTGCTAGGCATTCTGTATATCCTTCAATTGCGTGCTTGCTAGCAGCATAGGCACTTTGGAATGGTATTCCGAACAAGCCTAAAATTGATGAAAAATTGATGATCTTTCCACGCTTTTGTGACCTCATCAAAGGCATTACTGCCCTGATCATTGCTGCTGTGCCAAGCAAATTTGTTCTGACTACGTTTTCGAATTCATCCGCCGACGTTTCTTCGCAGGAACCCAGAACGAGAATTCCAGCACAATTGACAAGCGCATCTACCCGCGGGTAAAGGGACAAGGCAGATTGCTTAAAGGAGTCAATGCTTTTCTGGCTGGTTACATCCAAAGGCAAGCAATGACAACCCTCCACCTGTGTTCCTGGATGCTGTGTAAAGGAACGAGCGCCAGCGACAACGTTAAAACCTGCATTGTGCAGTGCTAATGCAGTATAGCGGCCTAAACCGCTGGATGCGCCGGAAATCCAAACAACGCCTTTTCCTATGCTGCTCCCTCCAATCCATAAATCTCCATTAGGCATACGTGAAAATTATACTTCACAATCTGAATACATGCAAGTTTTATTCAATTCTGGTCAATTATGATACATAAACATGCATTATTATATGCATTTCGCATTCAAATTGCTAATCATTGTCGATTGGTTTCAAGCTTTTAAATCACCATTTTCACATTCCAACATATTGTGATGATGAACATGGGCGTTCCCTGGAATGGAATAGCCCTTTTTTGAGGTGAAGCTTATGTGCGGTATCGCTGGCGAAATCAGCTGGAGCCGGGATGTTAGGGAAGATCGAGTATACCTAAATGCCATGCAAAACGTTTTATTAAAGCGTGGACCTGATCAGCAAGGTATATACGTAACAACAACAGCCGGCCTTGTTCACACACGGCTGGCAGTTATTGACCTGGAAAATGGCAGACAGCCTATGCAGTTTGCGCAAGGTGATGAAACATTTGTATTGATATATAACGGTGAGCTCTATAATACTGATGAAATTCGCATTGAACTCCTTGCAAAAGGGTATACATTCATTGGGCATTCCGATACCGAAGTGCTTTTGAAAGCGTATGCCGCATGGGGGGAAAACTGCGTTCAGAAGTTTAATGGTATTTTTTCTTTCGCTGTCTGGCAGGAAAAAGCCCAATCACTATTTATCGCACGTGATCGTATTGGTGTAAAACCCTTGTTCTATTTCCACAAAAACGACCTGTTCATCTTTGGTTCAGAGCTGAAAGCATTATTATGCCATCCTATGGTTGAGCCCATCATTGATGACAATGGAATTGCAGAGCTGCTTTTGCTAGGCCCCAGCCGAACGCCTGGAAACGGTGTTTTTAAAGATGTGCAGGAGCTTAAGCCTGGCCAGTGTGGTATGCTAACCCATGACAATTTCACTGTATTCTCCTATTGGAAGCTAACCGATCAGGAGCATACAGACTCCTATTCCCAAACTTTAGAGAAAGTCCGCTACCTGGTAACAGATGCAATTACCCGTCAGCTCGTGTCCGATGTGCCTGTGTGCACATTTTTATCAGGAGGGCTTGACTCCAGTATCATATCAGCATTGGCAGACAACCATTTTCATAAAATAGGGCAGCAGTTGCACACTTTTTCCATTTCCTTTAAAGACAATCAGAAGTACTTTCAAGCCAGTAAGTTTCAACCAAACAGTGATGAAGAATTCATCCGCATCATGAATCGTTCCCTCCATGCTGTACATCATGATGTAGTTATTGACACACCGGAGCTTGTGCTGGCACTATTTGAAGCTGTGGATGCCAGGGACTTGCCAGGTATGGCAGACGTTGACGCATCTCTGCTGCTCTTTTGCCGGGAAATAAAAAAGCAAGGCACTGTTGCGTTGTCAGGCGAATGTGCTGATGAGATCTTTGGCGGGTATCCCTGGTTTACGGACCCTGCTGTACGGTCACGGGACGGTTTTCCATGGGCCCAATCTACCGCATACCGCGTAAGCTTTCTGCAGGATGATTTTGTGCAAAGATTTCCCACAGAGCGATATGTTCAGGCAAGGTATGAAAAAACCTGCGCACGCGCATCAAAGCTTCCCGGTATTTCATCGGATGAAGCCCGTATGAAGGAAATGATGAAGCTTAACCTGGATTGGTTTATGCAGGTTTTATTGGATCGCAAAGATCGTATGAGCATGTATAATGCGCTGGAAGTACGTGTACCCTATTGTGATTACCGTATTGCGGAGTACTTGTATTCCGTTCCCTGGAGTATGAAATATGAAAATGGTGTAGAAAAAAGCTTGTTGCGTAATGCCATGGAAGGACTGCTGCCGCACGATGTTCTTTGGCGCAAAAAAAGCCCTTATCCCAAGACGCACCATCCGGGCTACACAACAGCTGTGTCTTCTTTATTGGGTGATCTTCTAAAGATGGACGATGAACCAATTTTCAAACTTGTTAAAAAAGACCGCTTAAGTAGTCTTCTTACTGATCAGCAACCCTGGCCATGGTTTGGCCAACTCATGACTGGACCACAGACCATAGCATATTTCATGCAATTGAACTATTGGCTAAAGAAGTACCATGTAAGGCTTGCATAACATCAATTGAATAGCAATACAGAGCCGGTTCATACTGTACATTGACCGGCTCATTGCTTTTATATAGCCTATATCATGCGGTGGACCGATCCCAGTTTTCGTACATTTTGAAAACCCCACTGTTCAGACGTTTTGTGTATTCAGCCTTTAGGTTACAGGTCACTTCATCCGCAATTTCTGATTTCGCAATCTTGCCGCGCTCCATTATGTAGATGCTATCTGAATATAATAGTACAGAGCGATGTGATGGGGTATGATAATAATCGTTGCATATGGCAGCAAGCGTATGACCTGTGCCAATCCCTAAATAGTATTGTTAACCTGGGATGCAGACCTCTTATTAACATTTGATTAATCCATATGTTTCTTGACAATTAAGCAAAGGTTTGATAGTTTGTTCCTATGAGCGGCAGTACTTACTAATGTAAATGGACTTAACTGTATATATGATCCACGGCTTTACTACCGTTCTGCTTGAACTGAAAAGGAGAACCCTATATGAATGCAAAAAAGCTGGTATCCCAAATGACGTTGGCAGAAAAGGCAGGCCTATGCTCAGGAAACGGATTCTGGCATATTAAAGGGATTGATAGACTTGGCATTCCCGCCGTCATGGTATCTGATGGACCCCATGGGCTTCGGAAGCAGGATGCCTTCGGAGACCATATAGGGCTGAATGAAAGCATTTCTGCTGTTTGCTTCCCCTCAGCCGCTGGGCTGGCATGCTCCTTTGATAGGGATCTCGCTTATACTCTTGGTGAAGCTTTGGGTGAAGAATGCCAGGCGGAAGATGTGGCTATCATCCTAGGTCCTGCCATCAACATCAAGCGTTCCCCCCTTTGCGGACGCAATTTTGAGTATTTTTCTGAAGACCCCTTGCTGGCCGGGGAGTTGGCTGCTGCTTATATCAAAGGCGTTCAGTCAAAAAAGGTAGGCGTCAGTGTTAAGCATTATGCTGTCAATAACCAGGAACACCGGCGGATGACAGTAAATGCTGTGATAGATGAACGCACCTTCAGGGAGATTTATCTTCCCGCCTTTGAAGTTGCCGTAAAACAAGCGCAGCCCTGGACGGTTATGTGCTCTTACAACAAGGTGAACGGTACCTATGCCAGCGAAAGCAAAAAGTTGCTTACTGATATTCTCAGAACCGAATGGGGCTTTGATGGCTTTACAGTAACGGACTGGGGTGCTTGCAATAACCATGTGGCAGGAGTGCTTGCAGGGCTTGATCTGGAAATGCCATCGACCAGCGGCGAAAACGATATGATGCTGGTTCAGGCTGTTCAAAATGGGATAATTCCCGAATCTGCTGTGGACCAAGCAGCCGAGCGAATCGTGAGGATCATCATCCGCTATATAGAAAACCGTGATACATCCGCTGTATTTGACCGTGGTGTACATCATCACCTTGCTCGGCGTATAGCTAGGGAAAGCATGGTTCTATTAAAAAATGATAACAATCTCCTTCCTATTCGCGGTAACAAAAAGGTTGCATTCATAGGCAAATTCGCAAAAGAGCCCCGATTCCAAGGGGGTGGCAGTTCCCACATTAGCGCCAGCGATATTTTGTCTGCCATGCAAGCAGTACGCAGTGTTCATAGCAACGTCGCCTATGCAAAGGGGTATGAAACACAAGAGGATATTCTGATTCCCGAATTGCTTGAAGAAGCGATTGATGTAGCTGCGGCAGCTGACCTGGTGGTTCTTTTCCTGGGCCTGCCAGACGCTTTTGAGTCTGAAGGATATGACCGCACCCATATGCGGTTACCTGCATGCCAACTTCATCTGCTGAATGAAATCATTAAGGTACAGCAAAACGTCGTAGTTGTGCTGCACAATGGATCACCGGTGGAAATGCCTTGGGCTGAGCATGTTTCAGCCATATTGGAAGCCTATCTTGGCGGTCAGGCTGTAGGCGGAGCAGTGATTGATTTACTATTTGGCGCAGCCAATCCCTGCGGAAAACTGGCAGAAACCTTTCCCATCAAACTGGAAGATAATCCATCCTATCTTTATTTCCCTGGAACACGTGATACAGTGGAATATCGTGAAGGCATTTTTGTCGGCTATCGCCATTATGATGCAAAGAAAATGGAAGTACGATTCCCCTTTGGCCATGGCTTAAGCTATACCACCTTTGATTATAGTAACCTTCAATTAAGTACCAATGTTATCAGTGACGGTGAAACCCTTACTGTATCCTTTGATGTTACCAACACCGGTAATCTCACCGGCAAGGAGATTGCGCAGCTGTATGTTTCCAGCGCCCATACTGGTATCATCAGGCCTGAAAAGGAGCTTAAGGAATTTGCAAAGGTATCTTTGGCTCCCGGAGAAACAAAAAATGTACAGATACAGCTTAACAGGCGAGCCTTTGCTTATTATGAAACAGACATCCAAGACTGGTATGTAGAAAATGGAGCGTACAAGATTCTTGTTGGCGCATCCTCCCGGGATATCCGGCTGGAGGATACCGTGGAAATTAAAGATGCACCACAGATCCCTTATCGTTTCACCATGGATTCGACTCTTGGTGATGTCATGGATAGTCCACTTGGGAAACCATTTGTCGAACAAATTATTCAAGGTATGGCGTCTTTTTCCCAAGCAGCAGATGAAGGCTCCGCCATAAGTCCTGAAATGATGGCGGCTATGATGCGTGATCTGCCGTTGCATTCCATCACTTCCTTTTCACAGGGAAAAATGCGACGTACTGAACTGGAAGAAATCGTTCAAAGGCTAAACAATGGCTAATTAGTTATATACAAGAAAGGCTACCCCTTTAAGGATAGCCTTTCTTATATATATGTGCGGGAAATCTACGCCATAGATGACTGTATTTATCTTCGCTTCCTGCTATTAATATACAGGCATACCATGGTTGATTCCTTGACAGCCCAGTCTGCACGTCACATTTTGAAACCATAAATCCACCAACCTCGAAATCCACTGTTCTGTATCACTTCAAGTATGATGGCATTATTTGATATTGCAGAATTTATGCGTTGACGAGCCCGCTACCAAGACCACATGTTGAGAATTTCACTCGAAAAGGGTATACTATACTTAGTCTATAATAAGGCTTAGCCCATGGAAAGGCGGTTTTATATGTCTTTACAAGCATTGAAAGAACAGGTATATGAAGCGAATATCTCCCTTTGGAAAAGTGGGCTGGTGGTACTTACTTGGGGCAATGTTAGCGGCATCGATCGGGATCGCGAGCTGGTCGCCATCAAGCCTAGCGGTGTCAGTTATGCCAAAATGACGCCGGATGACATTGTCTTGGTTCGTCTGGATAATGGGCAGGCAGTCGACAGTAAACTGCGACCCTCCAGCGACACGCCTACTCATTTAAAACTGTATCAGGCTTGGCCGGAGATTGGAGGCGTTACCCATACCCACAGCCGCATGGCAACTGCCTGGGCGCAGACGGGCCTGCCAATCCCCTGCTATGGTACCACCCATGCTGATACCTTCCACGGTCCAATCCCTTGTGCCCGTCCCCTTACCGCGGAGGAAGTAGCCCGTGACTATGAAGGCGTGACAGGCAGCTTAATCGTTGATACCTTTGCCAATACTCCCCAGCTTCACGTGCCAGCCATTCTTCTAAGCTGCCACGGTCCCTTTACTTGGGGTGAAACGCCGGAAAAAGCAGTGGAGAACGCCATCATTTTGGAAGAAGTGGCAGCTATGGCAACAGCAACAAGGCAAATAAGACCCGATGCACCTTATTGCCCGGAGCATGTAAGCGAAAAGCACTTCCAACGCAAGCACGGCAAGAATGCGTATTATGGGCAGAAATAATTACCTAAACACAATCAAAAAGAGCTTCCTTCCAATTCTGGAGGAAAGCTCTTTTCATGTGATGGTTATACTCCCGCAACTCCCTTGCGCAAAGCCTTTAAACGTTTCATAACATCATTACCGCCACGGCCAAAGAAATCATGGAGCAAATGGTATTCATCATACAGCTTGTTGTATATTGCCACATTTTCCGCAATGGGCATATACACCGTATCCTTCACCTTGCCCATATCCCTAGCAGCTTCGAACACATCGTCATAACCGCCGGCTGCTTTGCCTGCAGCCACAGCAGCAAAGATGGCACTGCCCAGGGCGGGACCCTGCTTGGAAGCTGCGATACGTACAGGCATGTTTAGTACGTCAGCATAGATTTGCATGGCTATGGCATTCTTTTGACTGATACCGCCGGATGCGTAAAGCTCGTTTACCGGTACACCAGAATTTACAAAATTCTCAACGATCATACGGGTACCATAGGCAGTTGCTTCAATCAGCGCACGGTACATTTCCTCTGGCTTGGTCAATAGCGTCATGCCAACCATCAGGCCGGTTAGGTCCACGTCCACCAGCACGGAACGATTGCCGTTCCACCAATCCAGAGCAACCAAGCCGCTTTCGCCAACCTTTAAAGTACTGGCTTTTTCGGTAAGGTATGCATGGATATCCATGTCCTTTTCCTTGGCGGCCTTTACATAGGCTTCGGGGCAGCAGCGCTCTACAAACCAGGCAAAATGGTCGCCTACGCAGCTCTGGCCTGCCTCGTAACCAAAGTACCCAGGCATAACGCCGTCTTCCACAACGCCGCACATACCGGGAACTTCACTTTCTTTTTCACCCAGCATAATATGACAGGTGGATGTGCCCATGATGGCCAGCAACTTGCCAGGCCCGTCAATACCCACCGCAGGCATGCAGACATGAGCGTCCACATTGGCAACAGCCACTGCTGTGCCAGGGTTCAGACCGCACCAGTGAGAAGCTTCTACTGTAACTTCCCCCGCCTTTTGGCCAAGGGGGGATATATCCATAGATAGCTTATCCTCAACCAAATTCTCCAGCTTAGGATGCAGCTCTTTGAAAAAGTCCTTGCTTGGATAGCCCTTTTGCTTATGCCAAAGAGCCTTATAACCGGCGGTGCAGCTGTTGCGCGTTTCCTTGCCTGTAAGCTGCCAAATCACCCAATCTGCCGCTTCAATGATTCTATCAGCAGCTTCATACACCTCCGGTGCTTCCTGGACAAGCTGCATTACCTTGGGCACAAGCCACTCGCTGGAAACCTTGCCGCCATAGCGGGGCAAGAAATCCTCGCCCCGTTTTTTAGCGACCTCATTTAACCGATTGGCATGATCCTGGGCTGCGTGATGCTTCCATAGTTTTACATATGCATGAGGGTTATGCTTAAATTGCGGCAACTCACATAGCGCCGTACCATCCTTTTTAACGGGCAGCACGGTACATGCAGTAAAATCGATACCAATACCGATCACATCCTGGGTATCAATGCCACTATCTCGGATAACCTGGGGAATGGTTTTCTCCATCGCTTCAATATAATCCCTGGGGTATTGCAGCGCCCAATCGGGAGGTAGTTTTTGCCCATCCCATAGGGTTTCATCCATGACAGCATGGGTGTAGGGCCACACTGCGGAAGCTAATTCCCGCCCGGTGCCAATCTCCACTGCAACTGCCCGGCCGGACAGTGTACCAAAGTCCATGCCGATTGTGTATTTGGCCATTGATCTCGCTCCTTATGCGTTACTTCAGCAAACGTATTACATTCCAGCTCAAGCTAGGAAGAACCATGGTGAACCGGCCGCCATCTAGCTTACCGCCCTGGCCGGTTTTGGGAGATACGTTGTCTGGATCGTTCTCTGTGTTGACTGCTTTCACATCATCATGATGCAGTATGGAATGCTCAACTTTTGTGAAAGCGCCAAAATCACGAAGGTCAACACTTACTTCAATGTCTTCCGCCATATCTTTGCTGACAAAAAACAGCGTAACATTCCCGTCATCATCCATCACGGCAGCGGAATCCACCAAGGGTACGCCGGAATACTTCTTACCGTCATACATAGGGGATTTCACCACAGGACGCAGAGATGTTCCACGGCCATACTTGCTAGCCTGCATCAGCGGCCAATAAATCGTCTGAGCCCAAGCTCCGCCGTTTTCACGGGTATGTATGGGGGCGATGGTGTTTACCAACTGTGCCATGCAGGCCACCTTGACACGGTCAGCATTTTGCAGGAATGTGATCAGCATGGAGCCTACCAGAAGAGCATCCTCAAAGTTGTAGATGTCATCCAGCAGCGGCAGCGCCCGGCCCCAACGATCTAGCTTGTAAAGTTCCTGATCCTTTTGATTGGAATGATACCATACATTCCATTCGTCAAAAGATAAGTTTATCCTTTTCTTGGAATGCTTTTTCCCTTTAATCGCATCACAAATAGATACCACCGATTTGATAAAATCATCTAAATCCATGGTGCTGGCCAGGAAATCTGGGGTGTTGTTTTCTGCATTGCCATAATAACGGTGCAATGATACATAATCCACATGATCATAGCACTCTTCCAGCATCGTCAGCTCCCAATCACCAAAGGTCTTCATCTGGCTGGAGGATGAACCACATGCCACCAATTCGATGCTGGGATCCACCCACTTCATCATTTTAGCGCTTTCATAGGCAATACGGCCATACTCGTATGCGGTTTTCTGCCCCATCTGCCATGGACCGTCCATTTCATTGCCAAGGCACCAAAGCTTGATGTCCATGGGATCTTCTTTACCATTTTTACGGCGAAGATCAGACCAATAGGTTCCTTTGGGATGGTTGCAATATTCCACCACATTGCGAGCAGCATCCGGGCCCCTGGTGCCAAGGTTGATGGCATACATCACCTCGCTACCAGCTTCTTTACACCAGTCATAGAACTCATGCAGGCCAACCTCGTTGGTTTCGGTGGTGAACCAGGCGAGGTCCAGCCGTTTGGGCCTGTCAGCCACGGGACCAATGGAATCTTCCCAATTGAAGCCGGATACAAAGTTGCCGCCTGGATAACGAACCACAGGCACATCAAGCTTACGCACAAGGTCAAGCACATCTTTACGGAAGCCATACTTATCAGCCGTTGGATGGCCCGGCTCATAGATGCCGCCATATACACAGCGCCCCAAGTGCTCCACGAAATTTCCGTAAATTCGCTTATCTATGGTTCCTATGGCAAAATCCCGGTCCAGAACAACGGTAGCTTTTTTCATATATATCGCTCCTTTTTTATTTTTCTTCAAAGGTTAAAGCAACCACAGCGCAGGATGGCAGATCAAAGGAAATTTCAGTACCGGCACAATCGGGTATTACCGTGACATTTTCCAGCGAAACTGGATGGACAGCGTTCTTTTGCTCAAATGTATTATGAGCATTAATAGCTCCTGATATCACACTAGCTTCCTTCAGTACGTATGCTTTTCCATCCAACCTCATCTCCATGGATGTTCCCAGGGTGGCATGGAGGTTGGCAACGGTTACATGCACACGGCCTTCGTAATCTATAGATGCAGATTCGCTGATGCGTTCAAAAGAACCCATCTTTGATTCCAGCAGCTCATTGGAGGCAATACTTTGGACCAAGTCGTTTTCCTGGTGGACCTTGAATAAGTCAAACACATGATATGTCGGCGTTAAAAGCATATCATCACCGTCGGTGAGGATCATGGCCTGAAGCACATTTACGGTTTGAGCTAAGTTCGCCACACGAACCCTGCGGCTGAATTTGTTGAACAGGTTCAGATTCATGGCTGCTACCATAGCATCCCGCATGGTGTTTTGCTGATACAGAAAGCCAGGATTAGTATCTGGTACCACATTGTGCCAGGTGCCCCATTCGTCCACGATAAGCCCTACCCTGCCTTTGGGATCAAAGCGATCCAAGATGGCACTATGGCCTTTAAGCAATGTTTCCATAAAAGAAGACTGATACATGGTTTGATAATACAAGGTTTCATCAAACGCTGTAGCGCTGCCTTTGTCCGACCATTCGCCTGTGGTGATGGTATAGTAGTGCAGAGATATGCCGTTCATCATACCGCCAGCCCGTTCCATCAAGGTTTGGGTCCAATCATAAGCAGGGTTTTCTCGACTGGTTCCAGGACCACAGGCTATTTTATAAATCTTGTTGCCGCTGTAATTGCGTACATATGTCTGATAACGGCGGTACTCATCCGCATAGTACTCTGGGCGCATGCTGCCCCCACATCCCCAGTTCTCATTGCCTACACCAAAGAAAGAGAACTTCCATGGGTCTTCACGCCCATTTTGCTTGCGCAGCATAGTAAGCGGAGATACCTCACCGGAGGTCATGTATTCCACCCACTCCTGCATCTCCTGTACGGTACCGGAGCCCAGATTACCGTTGATATAAGGTTTACAGCCTAGCTGCTCACACAAATCCATGAACTCATGTGTGCCAAAGCTGTTGTCTTCCACCACGCCGCCCCAGTGGTTATTGATCATTTTCTTGCGACTTTCCTTGGGGCCTATGCCATCTTTCCAGTGATACTCATCTGCAAAGCAGCCTCCTGGCCAGCGAAGGTTAGGGATTTTTACATGGCGCAGCGCATCTGCTACATCCTTACGAATGCCATGGGTATTTCCTATGGATGAACCTTCCCCTACATACAAACCTCCATAAATGCAACGCCCAAGATGCTCGGAAAAGTGTCCGTAAATATCTTTGGAAATCTTAGAGACTCTTACACCGGGTGCGACCAGCAAACGCATATGTCATTCCTCCATCCCTCAACACTTCGTTTGAAAAATCAGAGTAACCACTGTATAACAGCTTGCTTTTACAGGATACTTCTTTTGCCCGATACCTCCTTGTAGTACAAGCGTACCTTGATATCCTCATGATAATTGCCAAAGGCACGGCCAAAGATGGTCAGACCGCCCTGGTTTTTGGCTTTTTCCGGTGCGCTTATACGCAAGGAAAGGCCAGAGCCATGCTGTATACCTAGTTCTTCAACAGTCACATCCGATATCTTACCTCCATCAACGAATGTACCGTTTTCATTAATTGACAACAGCTTATACAAGCCATGCTGGTTCCAATTTCGATACCACCATGATGGATTATAGATGCCCTGCTGCTTACCAAAATCCCCTGGACTAGTCCAATACCCAACCTCTTTCCCATTGATTGTAAAATAGATATCGCTAGGCCAATCTTCAGACAATCCAGGAGCTTCAGATGCCAGTTCCAATGATACTTGGAACTCCCGCAGATGCTGGTTCGCGTTGAGATAATTGGGAATCATATACTCGATATACCCGCGCCCTAGCCAGAGGATGCTGGCTTGAACCCGTTCAGGTGATGCAAAATACCTGGGATCGTCAACTTCGCCAATCAAATGCTCAGGTGTGGCAATCCCGCATGTGGGATATACCTCCCAGGAAGTGTATTGACCAACACTGATTTCTGTTTCATAGACATTCTTTTCATATTCATTTTCAAAAGGCTCAATCAGTATGCTTTCGCTGTTGACGCGGCACACTTTTTGAACGCCATGTTTGCCCACAGCCATATCAATAACTACCAACCCGCATTCGGTAAGCGCTTTAATATGAGGAGTCAATGCACCGTTTGTCAACCGTAATGCTTCAGAAATGGATGACATGCGCATAGGACCATTTTCCAATAGCATTTCAATTATGGTGATTCTCACATCGGAGCTTAATGCGCGAAACAAAGGCAACCCATCTCTATACTTACGTATATGGAGCATAAAAAGCCTCCTTATACCCTACATGGTGCGTCCCATTTTGATTAATAATTTAACAAAGGATCATGGTAAACCTTTACATTCTTGTTGAAGTCTAACTTAACCAGATGTACATATCATTTCATATTTATCTAAACTATTTTGCACATATGTAAACTTAATTGTATGATACTCCGCAAATATGCCATTGTCAACCCCAAATGAAAAGAACTTGAAAACTGCCGGCTGATGTACATCAGCCGGCAGCGAGTATTTAGATATGATGTTTATTCGCCTTCCATAAACCTGTATTGCGCTTCACAAAGCGCCCTGTAATGGCCGCCTGGCACCCGCATTAGCTCTTCATGTGTTCCAGATTCAGCGATGTTATGATCCTGAACAACCATTATAACATCAGCCCTGCGGATGGTAGAAAGCCTATGCGCAATTACAAAGCTGGTACGGCCCTTGAGCAATACTTCCAACGCTTTTTGGATAAGAAGCTCGGTATGTGTGTCGATAGAGGATGTTGCCTCATCCAGTATCAACACTCTGGGATTGTTGAGCAACGCCCGTGCAAAGGATATTAACTGTTTCTGCCCTACTGACAAGGTAGCACCGCGCTCACTGACCTCAGTACGATACCCCTTTGGTAAACTCATAATGTAATCATGAACATGAACCGCTTTTGCGGCTTCCATCACTTCTTCTTCGGTGGCATCTAGCCGGCCATAACGGATATTATCCAATATGGTGCCACTGAACATGAAGCTGTCCTGCAGCATGATAGACATTTGCCGCCTCAGCGAATTCAATTTCACATCCCTGACGTTGTAACCATCAATCAGCAAGGCACCTTCCGTTACATCGTAAAACCTGCTGACCAGACTGACGATGGTGCTTTTTCCAGCGCCGGTAGGACCAACTAGTGCGATTGTTTGGCCGGGTTTTACGGTAAAGGTAACATCCTTGAGCACTGGGAAGTTAGAATCATATCCGAAAGAAACATGATAAAACCTAATTTCACCAAGAATAGGGGGCAGATCAGGAATATCTTCCCGTGAATCGTACACCACCGGTTTGGTATCCATGATTTCAAAAATACGTTCCATGGATGCCATTGCCGCAAGAATGCTGTTATAGAAGTTAGACATATTGTTGATTGGCTCCCAGAACCGGCCTAGATACCACAGTATGGCAATCAGGTCTTCAAGTGACAGTCCTTGTGAGCCCATGAACAATGTGCCTGCTATATATACGCCAGCGGTGCCGACAGCACTCAGGGTGTCAATATAAGGCCAGAATAAGTTATTGATGCCAACGGCCTTCAGCCAGCTATTTTTGATATCCTGGTTGGTTTCATTAAATATCTCTTTATTCTGCTTTTCCCTGACAAACGCTTGCGTTACCCGCATACCAGCCAGGCTCTCATGTAGATAGCCATTCATGGTGCTGGTTTTCATACGTACAACCTGCCATGCTTTACGCATGCGGGTGCGCAGCATAACAATCAAGAAGACCAGTACAATAATCGAGCACAGAGCCACCAGTGTGAGCTGCCAGTGGATAAAGAGCATAATCCCAACCAGAAATATGAGTGTCAGGCAGTCAACCAGCACATTGATGATACCACCGGTGAACAGATCATTGAGGCTATTGACATCATTGATAACACGGACCATAATCTTGCCTGCAGAACGGCTATCAAAAAAGGGAAGAGACAACCCTTGGATATGATCAAACAAATCCTGACGCAGGGTAGCAATCGCCTTACGCCCAGCAGTATCCATGGTTCGAACCCTTGCCCGTAGGCACATAGCGCCGACGATCACCGCAACAGCCATACCCATAAACAAAAAGGGAACGCTGGAATAATCGCCTTTTTCCATCAGGCCAATAGCCCGGCTCATAAGGTAGGGGCCCAGCAGCGATGCTAAAGATGCCACAATCATCAAAAACAGAGCGACGATCATCTGCTTCTTATAAGGCTTTAGGTAAGAAAGCAAACGCATGAATTGCCGCCTGTCAAACGGCGCCTCCATGACCTCATCATCCAGGTTGCGAAGCCTTGTCATACCTCATCACCTGCCTTTGATACCGTAACAAAATCTCTGGTCTGGTCGCGGTACATAGAGGCATACAACCCATTGTGTTCCAGCAGCTCTTTATGGGTCCCCCGTTCCGCTATGCGGCCTTCCTTAAGAACGACAATCTGATCGGCCTTGCGAACAGAAGAAATTCGATGGGCAATGATAAATGTTGTACGCCCCTTTAAGACACTGCCAAGCGCTTTCTGAATCTCTGCTTCTGTTTCCATATCCACAGCAGAGGTTGCATCATCCAGCACAAGTATGGAAGGATCACACAATATAGCTCTGGCAAGCGCAATGCGCTGCTTCTGACCACCGGATAACCCAAGGCCACGTTCACCGACCACAGTATCATAACCTTGCGGCATTTGCAGTATAAAATTTTCTGCCTGTGCCGCTCTTGCTGCCGCCTTCACCTGATCCATGGTGGCATCCGGCCGGGCGTAACGGATATTATCCGCAATGGTCTCGCTGTAAAGGAAGGTTTCCTGCATGACCACACCAATATGGCTGCGAAGGTTTTGCAGATTCATTTCCTTGACATCTATCCCATCCACTTTCACGTTGCCAGAGGCCACATCATAATACCGGCCAAGCAATGTTACCAACGTCGTTTTACTGGAGCCAGTTGCCCCCATGACAGCAATTGTCTGGCCTGGGTTAACATGCAGGTCAATATTGTACAATACAGTTTTATCACCATATTTGAATGTTACATTGTCAAAATCCACCCGTCCAAGCCACTTTTCAGGTTCCTTAGGCGATTCGGGATTACGGATGGTGGATCCCATATCCATGTAATAGATTAACTTTTCAGAGGATACAAGGCCATTGGTTGTAACATTGACAAAGCTGGCAATCTGGCGCATCGGCCCGATGATCATCCAAACAAAGCCCATTGCACCGACCAACGTACCTATCTGAATTTCTCTTTGCATAACAAGATATGAGCCAGCCAGCAGCATGACTGGCACGGAGCAATTGGCAATCATATCTACCAGAGGATAAAATGTACTCCAAATTCTTGTAACCCGCAGGTTGTTTTGCAAAACCTTCTGATTATCATCGGAAAAGGCTTGCTTTTCATGTTCCTCCCTGGCAAATGCCTTGACCACACGCACACCGGCAATATTCTCCTGAGTACGGGTATTCAATACAGCATTCTGCTCACGTACGGCAATGTGTGCAGGCTTGATCTTGCGGTGCAGCTTGTATGCTACAAAAGCAACAACAGGGCAAAAGCACAGCATACACAATGCCAATTGCCAGGACATAAAGCTCAAACTGATCAAAGACATGAAAAACATCAGCAGGTTCTCCAGCACGCCAACGACCGCTGTCACAACAAAAACCCGCACACCTTCAATATCTCCTGTCATGCGGCTCATGATTTCGCCTATATGGTGCTTATCATAAAAGCTATAAGAAAGCCCCTGCATGCGTCCATACAGGTTAGTTCGCAAATCGTACACAACGCTTTGTGATACATGCTCTATCAGCATGCCTTTATGGTACATCAGCACACTGCGGATGAGCGTAAAGACGATCATTGCACCGCACAGCTTGAGTAAAAGCGCCATATTTCCATGTGGAAGAACATCATCCACAACCGCAGCCGAGATATATGGTATCACCATTCGCAGCGCAACTACTAACGATAAATAAATAATACAGCGAATCACTTTTCCACGATAAGGCTTGAGCCAGGTAAGAATCCGCCGAAATGTATCCATATAACCTCCAGCAGGGAGAAATGGTCATCCTTTTGTGTTAACAATAGCATACCTCCCCCATCTGTATCTGTAAAGTGATTTTAGGAAAAATGACGAATTGATGCATAGTTTAATATATATCTGCGCAATTTGTACATATCAATCCATCATTTCACTATTTTTGCATTTCTGCTTCAAAGAATTTTAGATTATAAAGATAACTGGAATCATACGGTTTAAATTTGCCAGCCATCTTGTTATACTCAATAGCCTTTTGCAAATCCCCAAGATGGTAATAGCAAACGCACAATTGCATGTATGGAACATAATTTCTGCAGTCAGGCTCTTCGAACCCTCCTGGAAGACATGGTGCTTTTTCTGATGCAGCTGCTTCATACCAGAATGCTGCAGTTTGAAATTCTTCCCTATCGTAAAAATACCGTCCAATCTGGCAGCTGGTTTCGGCTCTTGGTGAAGCATACCTGAGAGAATGGAGCAATGCATCAAGTGCCTTCTGCTCTTGGCCTATTGCTCTATAGCAATCGCTTAGATCACGGCAAGCAGAAAGTACATTTTCAATCCATCCCTGCCCGCCGAGTATGAATTGCTCTAGGCCATTGATGGCTTCCTCCCATCGTTTATGATACATTAGCTCCCTGGCATAGTAATATTCCTCTCGGGCATTTAATTTTTGTCCTGATGCAATCATTTTTTCAAATATGCGAAGATTTCTGTCAGGATCTCCAGGTCCAACTTTTTGATGCCGTATAGGAATGTTGACATGTATGACATTGCCTGCAGGCGGTATAACCTCATGTATCGCACCATGCCAAACAAAACCGGCATCACGGCGAATGATCCTCTCACGTTCATACGATAGCGTTGGATTACCACTTATGTCAAACGTCACATGATACGGCATCATGATCATATCAACCGAAGGATCCATGTTATTCTTTAAAGCTTTCAACAGCTCAGCATTTTCTGTTGTAATCACATCATCTGCATCCAACCACATTACATATGGCTTTGTGGCCTTTGAAAATGCATAGTTGCGTGCTTTAGCAAAATCATCTACCCATTGAAAATCATATACATTCTGCGTAAACGAAAGAGCAATATCCCTGGTCCCATCAACAGATCCGGTATCAACGATGATTATTTCATCCATTACCTCACGCACGCAGTCCAAGCAGCGCTTAAGAACCGTTTCCTCATTGCGAACGATCATACACAAGCTCAGTTCCATATGCCATGCCTCCCCCACATCTTGAAACGCACCGAATCGGGCAGTTTCTCATAGTTTATTGTATGGAGTTTGTGGGCTAGCGTGCTGCCCGCTCTCCCTA
>JAEYQQ010000114.1 GCA_023409955.1 Bacillota bacterium
GGAATGCTCCCTTGGATGTGGGGCCTGGCGGCGATGCCTTTGCTTAGTTGCCGCAGGTCACGCGGTCGGAGAAGCTGGTGCAGTGCTCCACACGGACCATATAGGGTTCCACCAGGCGCTTGGCAGCTAAGGTACATTTCCAGCCGGTAGCGGAGCGCAGGTCCAGCTCATCGGCATAGCCCAGTTGCTTGACAATGTGCTGCAGGCCGCCGCCTTCCAGCTCTGTGGTGCCATAGGCACCGGCGCCAAAGATCAGCGTGGCATAGGCCGCAAGGCCGTTTGCGGCAGCTTCGCCGGGATGGATGGTACTTCCTTCAGATACGGTAACGTTCTCCTCCAGTTCAATACTGGCAGCACCGGCTGCGCCGGTCACTACCTTATCGATGGTGTATTGAACGCCCTGAATCAGTACATCGCGGCCGGGCAGCTTGTCATCAGCTGTGATGGCCTCATTAACGGGAATGATCTTTGCATTAGTGACAGCCGTCCTCACCGTCAAGGTGCGGCTTGCCTGGGTCAAGTCATCGGCATAGAAAATCTTGGCCTCGCTGGATACCACAAAGCGCACATTGCCAATGCGCCCCACCTCGCCTACGTACAAGTCTTCGGGCCGGCCATACTTAACAGCCTGGATGAAGTCCTTGTCCCGCAGCAGGTCCCGCTCGGTATGAGGATGGATGACGGCCACATAGCTGTCATCAATGTAAGGTGCGTTGGCTGCCTTCAAATCAGCAGCGGCTGTAAACACGGCATCCACGGTGAACTTGGCCGTTTTATCCAGCTGATAGCGGCTGGTGACAGGGGTTTCGTTGCCCTCAGCATCCACCTTGGGTACATACATCACATTGGCGCCGCCCACCAGTTCCTCACGGATCACCGTATCCATGGTTTCACCGGCCTGATTGCCCAAAAGCCTGGTGGCCTGGACAATGGTATTGTCAATGGAAGTGAGCTCCAGCAGGTCAGACTGGCTGATATAGTCGCCATACTGCATGACGGTGGTTGTAATGGTTTCCACAGACATGCTGTTGCCATTGGGCACCGTGGCTTCAGTCAAGGGCTTCAGTGCCTTTTTCAAGGGGGTAAACTTTCGAAATTCAATGGTCTTGCCGCTGCCCCTGGGAATGGGATATTTGTCGGCAAACTGCATATGTACCAGGTTGGCGCCAGCCAGTTCAATAAGCCGCTTCTCATAATAGGTTTTCATTTCCGGGGCCATGCTGCCGCTGCCGGTGGTATGGGTATTCAAATCAGCAAAGTACTGAAGATTCAGGGGAATAGCTTTGGTTTCCATCAATTTTCCTCCATATCATTTGTTAATGGTAATCCATATAGTCTCTTGGGTTCACCCGTTCGCCCTTTAGCGCCCGGCGTTCGATCTCCGCCTTGGCCGCCTTGGACAGCCTGTCATAATGAAAGCCTGGTATCATAGCCGTTTGGCCAGTGACACCGTTTTCGGCAGGGCGCATGCCCCTGGCGGCAATATCCGCCGCCAGCTTCTCACGTGTCTTTTGTGCGGTATAGTGCATGGCTCCGCCCAATATGTCATCCCGGTGGATAATTTCATAAGCATGCTGCACCGGGATGCCTGCAGAGATAAGCCTTGTAAAGTCCGGGTTTTGATACTCTTTTGAAAAATTCAGGCTGGGATAGACCTCCTTGGCTGCTTTGGTTTCTGCCATCCAGCGCTGCTTGGTGGTTTCCACCCGCTGCTGGCGCTGGGCTTGGTCCTGCATTTCCCGCTGCTGGGCCCGGGCCTGGTTTAAGGCCTTGAGTCTGCTGCCAATCGAATTCAGCCGTCCCATCTCCATTTTGGGTCCCACATCCATCTGCTGGTGCGTGGACTGAACAGGTGCTTGCACCTTTCCGTCACTGTCAAGGGCATTTAGCAAGCCCTTGATATCACCCCGTTGGACTTTGTAACGCTCGGACAGTTTATCGATCAGGGGAGCCACCGCCGCATGGGATTCCTTCAGCGCCTTCATCTCTGCAAAACGACGGTTGAAGATGGCATCGGTGCGCTTTTGCCACACATCACGGTACTTGCCCCGGATCATGGATTCAAACTCCATATCCAAGCTCTCCCCTGTGGGTGCTTTGCCCTCCTTGCCAGCTTCCTCGCCTTGTGTTTTCACCTGCTGGATGTTTTTGTACCTGGACCGCTCCTTAGAAGGTGCATCCTTATTTTCCAGCCGGCCCTTTGCGCTTTCCTTATCCAGGGTATCTCCCTTTGCATCCTTGCCCTGTCCTGCGCCTTGCATGTTGCGGTACCTGCCCTGAGCGGCCTGGGCTGTGCCTTCACCATCCCCTTGCGCTCCTGTGGCCGTACCTGCATTCCCGCCGCCTTCGCCGCCAGTGCCTTCTGCAAAAAATTGCAACTCCAGCTGTATCAGGCGCTTATTGGTATTTTCCATAAAACCTCCCGCCGTCTCTCCGGCTTGTCTTCCGCCGAACAGGGAGCAATTATTAGTATACATAAGAACGTTTGTTCGGCTTTCGTATATACTATATCAAATTACTAACCCGTTGCGCTCCCCATTTTTAGCTCCTAACGCAAAAAAAATGTGTGCAATCATGTATTGCACACAAGCAGCCTATCAAAAAGGATCCATCCAGGGAATTTGTGATTACCTGATCTCCACGCCGTATAGCCACTCCTTACCTTGGCTTTCTACTGGAATTACCAGAAAATTGTTATACACAACAGGAGAGCCTGTGATTTCGCCATTGAGCATTATACTGCTCAGCTGCGCACCGGTATCTGCGCCAAGCAGCGCCAGCTGTCCCTTACTATCGCCCTGAATGATATAAGCTATACCGTTATCATCATACACTGCCACCGGGGAGCTTGCAGTGTTATCCATCTTATGCTGCCAGACAATGTTCCCTGTTCGCTTATCAACAGCCATAACCTGGCCATCCGCCTTGGTATGGGACAGGGTGAATATCACCAAATCACCAATATCCTGCTGACCAACCACAGGGGATGCGATACAACCACCAACTTCCCCTGCCGGTGGTGTTACCTTGAAAATATTGGTCCACTCTTCCTTACCGTTTATGGCATTGAGTCTGCGAATGGTACAATAGCCCGCCTTGCCATCACCCACCACCACATTGCCGGTATACAATGCCAGTGAACCGTCCGCATCCATATCCAAGGCCAAAGCGGATACGGTAGGCCCATCCACATCCATCGCCCAAACCGTTTTCATGGTATTTACATCCACACAGCGAAGCACACCGCCCACATCAGCTGCATAGGCATAATGTCCATACATAGATACACAGGAGGTTATGGCGTCCTGATTTACCGCCCGACCTGCTACTGTGATGCCCTGACTTGCATAATCAGGCGACAATTTCAGTTTTTCATCAGAAATATCAAATTGTGTATTTAGGTCCACAACACTCAAATGCCCATTCTCCTGCGCCGATATCAAGGCATCCATGTCCCTGGCAAACAGGGCAGATCCTGCAGCTCCATCCATACCCAAACCGCCAAGAAGGTCTTGATATTTGTTGGCCCATATAAGCTTTTGATCAATGAGATTGTAAAGGTACATGCCTGCCGAATCCCCTGTACTTTGTCCCAGGGCCAGCAGTGGTATGCCCCGTGAGTCGATGGATACCGTGCCATGTGATGATAGGCCAGTAGCTATAGGTTCCCTGGTAGGCTTGCCATCAGACAGATCAAGAAAATGGATGCTGCCATCCCGGGCTGCGTAAATGACCTCCTTTAAGGCGGTCACGTATTTTTTCTCTTCTGTGATATTCATTATTTCCCTGATTTCCTTGGGCCATTTCACAACAGCAGGCTGCCCGGCTGCCTGTCCCCCAGAAGCAATGCTGCCTAAAGGTATACGCCATATAGAAACCAGTTGCATGTCCCAGACATTTGCAGTTCCACAGGCTGCATTCTGTCGAAATGCTGTACCCCTGAAGGTCTGCACCACAGCCGACCAGGGCGAATATTGAGATGGCCCCGCCATATCAGCCGGATTTCCTCTTTCATACCCTGTCACCAGGGACCCGTTGCGGTAAACAAAGGTCGTTATGTCAAGGTCACCGGGAATGGGTATGCCATTTTGCTGAGCCCTAGCCCATCCTGACATCTCCGACAGGCTGATGCCTATGTTCATGTTGATCATATTTTTGATGACATTTACGCTGACAGCCTGATGTGTATCATTACCATCGATATGGGGGACGACGGTAAAGCCCACCACACTGCCCTGGTCATTTAGCACCAGCCCGCAGCCCACATTTTTCGGCAGGGCTGCATGGTAGTCAAAAAATTGTATGCCATATCTCACATAGGTGGCAACAATACTTCCCATGGCTGATGCCACGCCTTTTCCCCGATACTCCCCCACCGCTGCCACAGGCTGGGTCACTTTGATGTCAGCTTCCTGCGCAATTGGAACCGGTACAGCATCTGACTCCTTATCCAGCTTTAGTATCGCAATGCCAGCATTTGGATCTGAACTTGCGACCTGTGTCGCCCTATACATTTTCCCGGATGCAGTTGTCACCCACACACGGGTTGCATTTTGTATCACCCGATACTCCATCACAATGGTTTTGCTGTCATACGCAAAGCCCACGCCAACAGCAACCGGATCATCAGCGGCAGCATAGGCCGCCACATGCACCACCCACTCATCAGCCTTTTCAATGGCCTCCGGTACCCCAAGATTGCCTTCGCCCAAGGCTGCTGGGCCCGCTGATATAAGCACTAACGCAATGATGATGCCTGCTAGGTACCTGCAAGTATTTTTCATATGACATCCTCTCAGCTTCTATGAAATTTAGCACCACTAGGGCATGGTCCAAAAACCATACACCCATTTTTCCTGGGGCACATCAAGTACAGAGCCATCCTCAAAGACAATGGCCGACACCGCCACATTCACATGCTTTACATTTTTCATGCCATACAGCCATGCCATAGCTGGATAGGCGGCTTGCCCAGGCACCAGAGCCAGAGGATACCATTGGGTATAATATGCCTGGCCGCTGTCTTCATACAATATGGGATTGCGCATATTGTCCTGGCAGTGGTAGGTAAGCGCCATTCCCAAAATGGTGCGTTGCTTGCTGGTATTGTGAAGCAGCGGCGCAAGCCACGGGCTGCCAAGATATGACCCAATATAGCCATGCTCGCCGATGATTAAAGGATACTCCGGCTCATCCTCCGCCGCAGGCGAAACCCTTGGGGCAGCTTTACGTGCTTCCATCAGCACCGGTTCAGACATGGCGGAAAACCAATTTCCAGATACGCTTCTCACTTTGTAGTAGTAGCATTGTCCAGGCTCAGCCAGGTAATCCACAAAGCTGGTTTGATTTATCCAAACAACCGGAAAGTAAGGACCTTCCTTGGCATTGCTTCGAAATACGCCATACATATCCGCGCCATGGACCGAGCTCCAGGCAAGCAGCGCACCCCGCTGGTCCACATTCGCCTCAACACTGGACGGAGGCATTAAATCCTGCTTGTGCTCCATGGAAGATATGGCAGTGGCGGTCTTGGAATAGCCATAGTCCTCCCCATCGTCGCTATACACCACCGCCAGCTGATATTCATACGTCAAATCCTCCATGTCGGCCAGCCGGTCCATAAAATAGGTGGTTCCCTGTCCACGGGAATCCAGATAGATGGCCTGGTCATCCTCCCAGCGGTAAATTTCAAAAGATTTCGCATGGGGAACATGTTCCCAGCGCAAAATCACGCCATCCCTGGTCCACATGGCCTTCAGGTCAATGAGCTTATGCGTCTGCCCATCCGCCGCCGGTGTGGCAGTCGGGCTTGGGGTAGGGGTGGCTGTGGGGGCTGGTGTGGAAAAGGGGATCACATACGCATCTGCATTGATGCTCTCACCCTGCGGATCCTTGGGGATGCCGCCGGCCATATAGGATCTTAGGCTTACAATCGTCATACCTGCAGCAACGCTGTATCTGCCATCCTGCAAATATTTGCTTGCAGTGCTAAGCAGACCATTAAGCCTTGCATTGTTCAAATAGCGGGACATTTGGCCCGATGCATAGACAGCTGCCACAGCGTTTTTCATATCTATCATGAATATCAAGCCACTAGCTTCACTGCCTATGCCAAAGCCATTTCGTTGATAAAAATCACCAGCATGCTTTTGGGAGTTGTTTATTGCAGCGTCATTTGTTGTGAGGATGACAATATCCATCTGGTAATCTGCTCGAAATCCAGCAGCAGCCTTTTCTAGTTGGCCGATCTCCTCCTTGCCAAACAGTCCCGCATTGTCAAACACCCTGCTTTCCCCCTGGCCAAGCGGGGGGCCGCCTGGGGTGGGCGAAGCAGCAGGTGCCACCGTTTCCTTTGGCTCAGGCGTATGGGTGGGCCTTTGCGTCGTATCCGCCTCCGCCCTGTGAATGCGCTCCCGAAAGGCGCTTAAGGTCATGGGCTCATTTTCGTAATTTTCATGATACAACTGGATAACATGGTTAATGGTCACGGCTTGGTTCAGGTTCTGCCCTTTTGTATAAGAAGAACTGGTTATACCAATTACCCTTCCCTGATCGTTAAACAGTGCGCCGCCGCTGGATCCTGGCGAGATAGGTGCGGTAAACTGTATATGAGAAACGCCGTCAATATGATGGAGTGTACTGATCACACCCATGGATATGGTGTTTTTTATGCCTTGGGGGCTTCCGATGGCCACCACCGGCTCGCCGCGCCGGGAAGCCTGCTGGGTTTCCAGCTCCAAGGGCAGAAAGGTGATGGCCGAATCAAAATCCAAGATAGCAATGTCCCTTTTTTCATCAACCGCAATAACCCTGTCTATCACGAAATAGTCGCCGTCATCGCTGTAGGCAACAAGAAAATCTGCATCCTCCATCACATGATGATTGGTGATCAGCGTATTTTCATCAAAAGCCACAAAGCCGCTGCCGGAGCCAAGATACTGCTCGTTAGCATCATAGATTTCCAGCAGCAGCACAGAATTGGCCGCCTTGTCAATGGCGTCCAGATTGCGCTGGAAGGATTCGGCCAGAGCAGCCGGAGCCAGTAAAGCAAGCAGCATACAGTATGCTGCGCATAGAAAGCTTTTCAGCCTGCCCACAGCCCATCCTCCTTTGCAAAAGAAAACATCCATTTGCTCGCAGCTTACACTGTTACTTCAGCTCAATGTACCCCACGTTCCAATCATTCATGGGAATGTCAATGGTCCGGCCATCTGTGGTATGGATTTGTGTAACGGCAATGTTAATGTACTTCACATTGTCAAAGCCCACAAGGTGTGTGTAGCCAGGCCACACAGACTTTTGCGGGTTAATTTTCTTGTCAACCTTCACTTCCAGATAGACAACGCCAGTACCGTTTTGCTCAATGAGGTTTTCGGCGATGTCTTCACAGAAATAAACAAGGGTGAAACCATCCACTGTGGATGTTTTACTGGTATTTACGATCTTGGGGTTAACACGCCAATAGCCTTCCTTCTTGTTCCATTGAGCCGTTTTACCGCCTTGTACAAAAAATTCCGGCTCCAGATAGGGGGTGGCGGTAGGCCTTGGTGTTGGGGTTGGCTTGGGCATTTTGGCGGCAGCGGCTGCTGAAAGGCTGGATGCCAGCTCCGGCTGCACTGCCTGCACCTTGTAATAATAGGTCATGCCAAGGGTTGCGCTCTCATCAACGTACTTGGCCTGATAAGCCGCGGCAATCACTTCAAACCCCGTATCCTTTTCAGTGGAGCGGTAAACAAGGTACCACTTGGCATTTTTCACCTTACTCCAGGAAAGGGAAGCACTGGTTTTGCTGACCTTTGCCTTGACACTCTTGGGCACAGCAAGTTCGGCGGTCTGGGGCAGTGCAGGTATAACAGCCAAGGTGGCAGGCGCTTGGGAAATCTCCTCTCCCCGCTGGCTGGCAACTTGGTAAAAGTATACCGGCTGCACCGCCTTGTCATCTATAAACTCCCCGCTGATGGTGGTTCCAATCTGCGTATAACCTGTGTACTTGCTTTCCGAGCGCAAGATCACATACTGCTGTGCGTCGGCCACTGTATCCCATGTCAGTTTCACACCGCCCTCCACACGCACCGCATGAACATTTCCCGGCGAATGCAAGGCAGCCTCCGGGGCAGGAGCAGGCGTTACCTCAGCTGCTGCACTGCCGGATACCGGGAAGGGAATGGCACCGCCGCCATCCCGGCCAAAAAAGTCGGACAAGTTCTGACGCTTGTTTGCAAAGCTTGAATCCTTTAGGGTGATTACAGCGCCAATGTCCACCGCCAGATTCATATTCTGGCCTTCCGAAAAGGACCTGGTGGTCATGCCGATAACAAAGCCCATATCATCAAACAGTGCACCTCCGCTGGAACCTTCGGATATGGGCGCGGTAAACTGTATGATGGGCACCCCTTCCTGGTCATACAGCGCACTGATGTTGCCCAGAGACACCGTATTGGTGACCCCCCTGGGGCTGCCGATCGCCACCACCGGGGCGGCTCGCTTTAAGCCCCCGTCGGTATTGAGCACAAGGGGCTGTAAGTTGGTGGGCGAGAAAAATTCCAGCAGGGCTATATCCTTTTTCTCATCCGCCGCTATCACCTTGGTCACCATATAATAGTTGCCAACGTCACTGGTGGCACGGATCCAGTCAGCTCCTTTGATAACACTGTAATTGGTCACCAGGGTGTAGCTGTCAAACACCACAAAGCCGCTGCCATATTGCAGCAGCTGATCCTTGGTATCAAACACCTCCAGCATCAATACCGATTTGGCTGCCTGATCGATGCCTGCAAGGTCCTCCTGAAAAGAGGATGCGTATGCCGCCGTTCCAAAGGTTATCATCAGCAGTGTTAAGGCAAGTGTTACCATACGTTTCATGTAGTTCACGCAGCGTCCTCCCCATAATCCCGAACATTTTGCCTATTTCAGATCCCAATAGAAAAAATCAAACTCACGTTGTGGTATTTGTACAGACGTGCCATCTGAAAACATGATTCCAGCTACCGCAACATTGATATACATTGCATCGGCAAAGCCATACAGCCAGGTCTGGGGCGGATACATAGACATGCTTGGACCAATGGTCATATCATACTGATGTATATAGTACACTGATCCGGTATCTTTATGGTAAATGGCATTCCGGTCCTTATCTTCGCAGTAGTACACCAACTCAAATCCGGTAACGATCCTGTCAGTGCTGCTATTGATAACGCTGGGCATTAGCCACGGATACAGATAATACTCCCCTGTATATCCCCAGTCCCCAATCAGAAGCACTTGCGAACTTGCTTTTGTCTGCGGCGTAAGCACAGGCATCTCAAGTGGTACATGTACAATACCTGATGATGCCTTGCCGGAGACTTCATTGACAGCTACACTTCTGACTGTGTAAACATAGGCTCCGCCAGGCGCTGCATCATAATCTGTATAAACGGTCTCCTTCGTGTATCCCAGCATTTTACTGCTGCCGCCAGATGCTGGCTCACGAAAGACCACATACCCGATGGCCTCATCCACTTTAGTCCAGGATACCACAGGCCCATAGGTGCCCATTTCTGCCGTGACCAATCCCAACTTGATGGATAAATTGCTGCCTTTGTACTCTGAGTACGACGTAGTAGCTTTGGATTTTATGATTTGTGTCCCCTCATCATCCAAAACAGCTTCGATCTTATAAAATGCCATGAGCTTTTCAAAGTCGCCTTCTGTATCCAAATAATACGTCTCGCCAGCCCCCAGGGTGCTTAGGAGTTCATATTTTCCGCTTTCGCCAAAGGTATAGACCAGGTATTGCTTTGCCCCTGGAACAGGCTGCCAGCGAAGCACAACCCCTGCGTACGTCCACATGGAAACAAGGTCGATTTGTGTCACTGGTGTCGGTGCAGGTATACTGTCCGGCGTCCGATTTGGCATGTTGGTCGGCGTTGGTGTTGGCGCCGGCGTTACATACACAATTGGCGTAGCTGTTGCTGGTAGCTTGGACCTTTTCCAATGCTCCATAAAGGATACAGGCAGCATGCCCGTGCTTGCTTCCTTTAGGTAGATGACCTCCCAGATATCCACCGCCAGGTTCATATTCTGGCTATCGGCAAGGTAAGCCGATGTGATGCCAATCACTTGACCCTGGTCATTAAACAGCGCGCCGCCGCTGGAGCCTTGGGATATGGGGGCTGTAAACTGTATGGTGCTGACATCCTTATACATGTAGACCGCGCCGATATTTCCCAAAGATACAGTGTTTTTAACCCCCTTGGGGCTGCCTATGGCCACCACTGGTGCCGCCCGCATCAAATCAAACCCCATATACAATTCAAGCGGTTTCAAATCAGTTGGTGACATAAAGCAAAGCAAGGCAATATCCCTTTTTTCATCCGCCGCAATGACCTTGTTGAGTATGTACTGATGACCTGCATCGCTGGCGGCCAGCAGCCAGTCTGCCCCTTCAATCACATGAGCATTGGTTACCAAAGTGCTTTCATCATAGGCCACAAATCCGCTGCCGGTGCCAATGACTTTGCCGCTGCTGTCAAAGGCAGTAAGCTTTAATACCGATTTGGCAGCCTGATCGATGGCATCCAAATCCTTCTGAAAGCCATCTGCCAGCGCGCAAGGCAAAAAAAGCAGCGCAACAACCGCTGCAGTTAATATAAGCACCATGACTTTCATGCGCTGGGTCATATCAATCGGCCCCTTTATAATGGCTCACCCAGATCTTCTGTCGGCCAGCCTTGGTGAAGTCCTCCAGTTTATACAACGTTTCTCTTTCTGTTTAAAACATACCATAATTTCCAAATAGCGTCAATATTATTTATAATGAATAAAAAAGATATAAACACAATGCACACAATCCATCAGTACCGCTACCATAGCCATCGGTATCATGTACGTGCAAACGGCTGACAAATCAAAAAAGACCGCCCTAGCGGCCCTTTCTGATTGCGTGCAGCGAGCTTATTCCCCCGTTTCCCAGCAGCTAAAGCTCGATGGATCTGTGTTGAACTGTATGACCTCTCCATCCTCGGTAGTCACACTTAGAATCGCCGCATTGATATACTTGATGCCAGGATATGAAAAGTCTCCCAGGTACAGCGGCCCGGTATACGTACTGCCCAGCGGTGCGACATCTGCCTTTATATCAAACACGGTGTACAAGCTATTGCCTTCATCATTTGAGATGAAAGTACCATAATCAGCCCACGGATAGACGATCACGCTAAAGCCCGTCACCGTCTTTGTTCTGCTTGGATTTTCCACCAGCAAATCAATGCTGGGTGAGTTTTTGTAACTATCCAAAAAGGCATTACCGCCAAATTGCAGAGGATACATTGGCTCTACATACGTGTCTGCCATGGTAAGGGTCACCGCTTCGGATGCCTCCGATAGTGCTGCAGCCCCAACACTCTTTATCGTATAACTGTATGTAGCACCCGCCTTAGCGCTGCTGTCCATATAGAAAGGTTCATACGTGCTGGCCACAAACTCCAGGCGGCCGCCATCTGCCAAAGAACGGTACACATAATATCGCTTGGCCTCCGGCACCGCCTCCCAAGAAAGGGTAATGCCTGCATCTGTAGCTTGCCCCTCCACGTATGTCGTTGCAGCAATCACAGCAATCGCATTGGGGGGGACGGCGGTAGGCTTGGGGGTATTCCAGCCAGCCATGCCAATGGGAAGCCGACTATCCTCCCTGCTATTGCTGTACATTCTTGTAAGCTTGCCAATGTCCAGGGCGTAACAGCGCCTTTCTTCGCTCTTGTATGCGTAGGGAATACCGATAACCTCACCCAGCTTGTTGAAAAGAACGCCGCCAATAAAGGTACGGTCGGCATCCAATACACATTCAAGGATATAGGCGACATTTTCATCAGCCAGCCGGTCCACCTTTCCCTCCTGCCAAATCAGCTGTCCGTCAGCGTCATGGCTAATCAGGTCCACCAGGCTACCTTCCATGATCACAGCGGTGCCAGGCATTACGGGTGCAATATCGGTAGGTGAGTTAAATTCCAGCAGCGCAATGCCGGTGACTTCATCCACCGCCACGATCTTGGAAATCTGATAGGCATAGCCCGCGTCGCTTGTTGCCCACAGCCGGATTGCGTTTTCCAAAATGTTGGATGATACCGCAATGGTATAGTTGTCAAACACTACCACACCGGTGCTCTGGGCCAGCAATGAACCGTCAGCGCCATAGGCACTTACACCAAGTATCGCTTGCGCCGCAGCGGGAAACATACTGCGAACATCCTCCGCTGCATTAACCTCTGGCACCCCATATGTATAAGGCGGCTCTTCCGCCACCAAACCTGGTGCTATGGTTGGAATAGGCAACTCGATTTCAGGCGAGGCAGGCTGAACATACGTGGGCTCCATGGTGCGAAACGCCACCACTGCCGGGTTTTCAGTGGATTCATGCACCGGCACCGCCTCTGCCGCTGTTTCAAATGATGCTGCGGCAAATACATCTGCAACAGGCTGCCGGGGTTCTTCCCTGTAATCTGAAAACAGTTTAACGACAGCATCCGCCTTCAGCGCATACCATTTGCTGCCGCCATCGGCATAGGCAAACGGCAGGCCTATGGCCTTACCGCTTCTGTTCAGCAGCACGCCGCCTGACAGGCGATGCGGCAAATCCATTCTGCACGCTATGACGGACAATCCTTCCTGCTGCGTGACCTCAATGACTTTACCTGCGCCCATTGCAAAGGTATCTGCACTGGCACGGCCCACCATGATTACCATGTCCTCGGCCATGACAGCTGCTTCGCTTGTTAAATTCAGCGGAGCGAGATCAGTAGGCGCCTGAAATTCCAGCAGTGCGATTTGCTTTTGATCATCCGTCGCTATGAACTTGGTCACTGGATAAGTGTAGCCTTCCTGGCTTAACGCCTCCACCGCTGCAGCGCCTTCCAAAAGAGAATGATTTGCAGCAATGGTGTAGTTGTTTATCACTACCACGCCTGTACCAGACCGAAGCAGCACACCGTCTTTGTCATAGATATTGAGCACCAGCAGGGACCTTGCAATATCCAACAGCACATCCATGCCCCCATCCGCCTGGGGCAAAGGAGTAGGAGTAGCTATTTCATGCAAAGGCGCCATCGTTACAAAGGGAATATCCTCCGATGATTCTAATTCCACTTCAACAGGGTTTAGGTACAAGCCCAAGCTTGTTCCCTCATCCGATGGCTGGGTGATTGGCTGCGTAGGCGTGGCAAGGGGCAGGTAATCCTGTCCAGCGGATGCCGTGAAGCTTTGCCCCAGGGCGATCCCGCCCCATACCAAACACAGGAGCAGCACCCCTGCCCCTGCCCATTTCATTGTCTATATCATTTTTCACGCCTCCTTCACAGTGCATCACATGGAAAACAATTTTATTTTTTACTTTATTTTCTAGTTGCTATACGGGCATATTGTA
>JAEYQQ010000124.1 GCA_023409955.1 Bacillota bacterium
GTGCAGGCCCTGTCCCTTGCCCTGAGGGATGCGAAAATCCCCGGTGTTGTGGAATGGGTGCCTACCTATCGCTCACTGATGGTTTGCTATGATCCATCGGTAATCGCTTATCGCCGCTTGTGTTTGAGGCTTCGTGGGCTGATGCAGAAGGACGGCCAGGTGAGTGGGGCGGGGAGGCGCATTTGGGAGATACCAGTATGCTATGGCGGTGCATATGGTGAGGATATCGGCTTTGTAGCTTCAAACGCTGGCATAACCACAGATGAAGTCGTTGGGCTGCATGCAGGAAAGGAATACCGCATTTACATGCTGGGCTTTTTACCTGGCTTTGCCTATCTTGGCGGCCTCGATAAGCGTATTCATACCCCTCGTTTGAAAATCCCAAGAACAAAGATCCCGCCAGGATCAGTAGGCATTGGTGGGGAGCAAACAGGGATTTATCCGCTTGCATCACCGGGGGGATGGCAGCTGATTGGGCGAACGCCCATTAAGCCCTATGACCCTGCTCGCAGTTTGCCATTACTCTTTGAAGCCGGTGATTATTTGCGTTTTGTACCTATTGATCAGGCTCGTTTCAAGGAAATATCTGACATGGTGGAAGCTGGAACATACAAACACCGCTTGGCACAGGAGGGACTGCTATGAGCATTACCATCCAGTCGCCTGGCCTTTTTACCACCATTCAGGATGCCGGGCGTACGGGGTACCAGCAATACGGCTTTGCGCCTGGCGGAGCGATGGACAGGCATGCCATGGTCATGGCCAATCTGCTGGTGGGAAATGAGCCGGGTGAAGCGGTCTTTGAGATGACACTGATTGGTGCGGAGCTTACCTTCAATACGGACAATGTGGTTGCCATCACCGGCGGAACTTGTGCGCCTATGCGCAATGGGGAAGCCGTATCCATGTACGCTGCTATCCTGATGCGTGCCGGCGATATCCTGACGATCGGAGCAGCTCTGGATGGCTGCCGTATATATGCTGCATTTGCAGGTGGCCTTCGTGTTCCGCAGGTGATGGGCAGCAAGTCCACACAGGTCAAGTATGGCCTTGGCGGTTATGAAGGCAGGGCGTTGCAGGCGGGAGATGAGATTGGCTTTTCCAATCCCAAAGTACAGCTGCCTGGATTGAAGGTGCGTAAGCTTCCGCCGCCTGTGCTAAAGCCTGGTGTGCAGAAGCTTCGTGTGGTACTGGGTCCCCAGGCGGAATCCGCCTTTACAAAAGAAGCCATACAAACCTTTATGAAGGAAGAATATACGGTTACTAACGAATCTGACCGTATGGGATGCCGATTGGAAGGGAAGCCGTTGACCTTTTTGGGCGGTGCGGACATTGTTTCAGACGCCATCGCCTTAGGCAGTGTACAAGTTCCCTCCAGCGGCAAGCCCATTGTGCTCCTTGCTGATCGACAGACCGTAGGCGGATACGCCAAGATTGCTGCAGTCATAACAGTGGATATTCCGATTATCGCCCAATGCAAAATGGGTGACAGAATACGTTTTGAAGCAATATCAGTATCAGCTGCCCAACGGCTGTACATAAAGCAGGAAAAAAAGTACCGTGCCTGGCAGCGTATGCTGCTGGATGGGAAGTGAAGAGGAGTCTTAAATGGATTACAGCCGCATGCATCCTAAGGATGTACGCCGGATTATTCGGGAGGGCGGTATTACAGGCCCTACCTCCGGCATGAGCCTGGGCTTTGCTCAGGCCAACTTGGTGGCCATTCCCAAGGAGTTGGCGTATGATTTTTTGCTGTTCACACAGCGCAATCCCAAAGCATGTCCAGTATTGGAGGTCAGCGATGCGGGCAGCCGCAAGCTGCCTTATTTAGCTCCGGATGGGGATGTCGCCCTTGACATACCAAGGTACCGTGTTTATGAAAACGGCGTGATGACCGGTGAGCATTTGAGGGCGGGGCACTTGTGGCGGGATGATTTGGTGAGTTTTCTCATCGGCTGCAGCTTTTCCTTTGAAGATGCGCTGCTGGAGGCCGGTGTACCAGTCCGCCATGTTGAGGAAGGCCGTAATGTACCTATGTACAATACCAATATTGCACTTACACCTGCTGGGGTTTTTCATGGGAACATGGTTGTGAGTATGCGACCTATCCCCAAAGAACTGGTGGTGAAGGCGGTCACCATCACCGCTTCCATGCCCAGGGTCCATGGTGCGCCAGTGCATATTGGCGATCCTGCGGCCATTGGTGTAACGGATATCAGCAGGCCTGACTATGGTGAGAGTGTTACCATTCATCCTGGCGAGGTGCCTGTGTTCTGGCCCTGCGGCGTTACGCCCCAGGCGGTTGTGATGCAGGTTAAGCCTGCATTTGCCATTACTCATGCGCCGGGGCATATGCTGATTACGGATGTTAAGAATGCGATCTTAAAGGATTAGGAGGTGCATGCCATGTACCGTGTGGATTTGAACTGTGATCTGGGGGAGAGCTTTGGTGCATACATTATGGGAATGGATGACAGGGTAATCCCAAGCATCACATCAGCCAACGTAGCTTGCGGCTATCATGCCTCCGATCCTGTGGTCATGGAAAAAACCATTGCCCTTTGCAAGGCCAATCATGTGGCTGTGGGTGCCCATCCCGGATTTCCCGATCTGATGGGCTTTGGACGCCGGGAGATGAAGCTGGCACCTTATGAAGCCAAAGCATACATGCTTTATCAAATGGGTGCCCTGGAAGCGTTTTGTCGATCTGCAGGTGTGGAAATGAACCATGTAAAGCCCCATGGTGCCTTGTATAATATGGCTGCCCGGGATGCCAGCTTGGCCAAAGCCATATGCCAGGCCATTTGGGAATTTGATAAGTCGCTGGTTCTGCTGGCGTTGGCTGGCAGTGAAATGACACGGGCGGCCCATGAGATGGGCCTTGCTGTGGCGCAGGAAGTGTTTGCTGACAGGGGATATGAGGAGGATGGCTCCCTGGTGGCCAGGAGCAGACCTGGTGCTATGATCACCGATGAGGATGAAGCCGTCAAACGTGTGGTCCGAATGGTAAAGGAAGGCAAGGTAATGGCTGTGACAGGTCGTGATGTACCCGTTAAAGTTGACTCCATCTGCATCCATGGCGATGGGGAGCATGCGCTGGCCTTCGCCCAAAGAATCAGGGACGCCCTTGCTGCATCCGGCGTGCAGCTTGTACCTCTGCGGCAGCTTGTATAGCGTGATATATACCATTAGAGCACCTGCAAAGATGACGCTTTGCAGGTGCTGCTTTTTATAAGCCAAAGCCTGATGGTTTCAAACAATGCACCAAGCAACAAATGAACGAAACATGTCAACATGATTCAAATTTTGCATACAAAGCACGCTAAATAACGCGATAACAATGTTTTGGTATTGTACTTTTGAAAGATATAAGTTGACATCCTGCATAATGCTTCATATAATAGGACCAACTCAATCGATTTTGCGTACTTGGACAGCCGCTGTGTGCAATGCGCATCTGAGCGAATGTTATGTTATTAAGGAGGTCCAGGAAAATGATTTTATTTGATGATGTGCATGTACGGTTTGGTCCGCTGCATGTTTTGAAAGGGATTAACTTGGAAATACCGGATGGTTCCAAAACGGTGATTATCGGTCCCAGCGGCAGCGGCAAAAGTACATTGCTGCGTACAATCAACCTGTTTGAAAAGCCTACCCATGGCCGCATTGTAGTAAATGGCAGAGACATGGGCCGCCTGCATAGCCGCCAGCTTTACAAAGCCCGTCAAAATATTGGCATGGTGTTTCAAAATTTCAATCTTTATCCCCACAAGACCGTTCTGGAGAACTTGACCATGGCACCGGTTGCGTTAAGGGGTGAAGGGCGGAAAGCTGTTACAGAAAGGGCGATGCAGCACCTTCGCGATGTTAACATCATCGAAAAGAAGGACACGTATCCCAGCCAGTTGTCCGGAGGTCAGCAGCAGCGTGTGGCAATTGCCAGGGCGCTGACCATGAATCCAGAGATTCTGCTCTTTGATGAGCCTACTTCGGCCCTTGACCCGGAAATGATCAAGGAAGTACTGGATATTATGGAGCGGGTGGCACAGCAGAACATTACCATGCTGTTTGTTACCCATGAGATGAGCTTTGCAAAGAACATTGCAGACCGAGTTCTATTTCTGGATGAAGGCAATATACTGGAAGATGGTACGCCGGATCAGGTGTTTCATCACCCAAACAGCGAGCGGACCAGCTCGTTCCTGGGCAAAATTTTGCACTGATTAAAGGGGAGGGGCAAATCATGAAAAGAATGCTTGCGGTTGTATTGGCTCTAGCTATGGTACTGATGGCATCCACCGCTTTGGCTGAGGTTGCCGTCAACACCCAGGACCCAGCTATTAAGGCGATCATTGAAAGAGGTAAGCTGAAGGTTGGCGTAAAGGCAGACGTCCCTAAGTTTGGCTATCAGGAACTGACCGGTGCCTTTGAAGGCCTGGAAATTGACCTGGCAAAAGCCCTTGCCAAGAAATTATTGGGCGATGAAAATGCAGTGGAATTCACGGCTGTTACCGCTGCAACCCGCGGTCCGCTGCTGGATACTGGTGAGCTGGATGCTATCATCGCTACCTTTACCATCAAGCCGGATCGTATCCTGCAATATGAGTTCTCCAAGCCCTATTTTGTGGATGCCATCGGTCTGTTGGTAAAAAAGGACTCCGGCATAGAAGGCTTTGCTGGTCTGAACGGTAAAAACATCGGTGTTGCCCAGTCTGCTACTACCAAAGGTGCCTTGGAAACAGCTGCCGCCCAGGCTGGCTATACCCTTAACTTCTCCGAGTATCCCAGCTATCCTGATATTAAGGCTGCATTGGTCAGCGGGCGTATTGATGCGTTCTCTGTTGACAAGGCCATTTTGATGGGCTATGTGGATGACACCGTAATCCTCTTGCCAGATTCCTTTGCCAGTCAGCCCTATGGCGTGGCCGTGAAGAAGGGTAACACGGAACTGCTGGACGTGATCGATACCCTGATTGCTGATCTGCGTACATCCGGTGAGTTGGATGCCTTGGTTTCCAAATGGGAACTGGTGGCTCTGGATTGGGCAGTTGTGGACAGTTATTCTGTTCTTTGGGAGCAAGCAGCTGAATTGGCTGCTGCCACACCCGTACCGAATCCATAATACCAGAAGGATTTCTCAATAATTGGATACAGGCGAGTTTCCGCCATCTTGCGTTGGCGGAAACTTTCCCTGTTTTATCATGTACTTCTAAGCGGATGGATGTGATCCCATGCAAAGTGGACCCTTTTCCATAATGAATTGGCAGCGCCTGTTTTCAGACTGGCAGCTGTTTGCCCAGGGATTTGGCAGAACGCTGCTGATCTCCGTGCTCGGACTATTCTTGACTCTCATCATCGGTATCGTACTGGGTATGCTCCTTTGCAGCAAGGCAAGGTTTACGCATCCTGTCATTAGAGCATATATGTCCATCTTTCAAAATACACCATTGGTGATGCAGGTTTTCATTTTCTATAATGTATTTCCGAGGCTGGGGATAGTTTGGGATACGATGACCATTGGCGTTATCGGTTTGGCGTTGTACACAGGGGCATATGCCACAGACATTGTAGCCAGCGCTATCAAGGCAGTGCCCTTTGGGCAAATGGAGGCTGCCTCCAGCCAGGGGTTTGGCTTCCTGGGCAGCATGGTTCGTGTGATGCTGCCACAGGCAGTGAAAATCGGATTGCCGCCCATGACCAACCAGGCGGTGAACCTGATCAAGAATTCCTCTGTTATGGCCGTTATCGCTGGTGGGGAACTAATGTATGTGGCTAACTCCTGGGGGTATGACAAGATCATTTATGGGCCTACATTTGTAGTAACAGGTGTATTGTATCTGGCCATTTGCCTGCCCATTTCACTCTTGGCCCGTAAGCTGGAGAAAAGGAGTGTGCGCAATGGCTAATGTATGGACAGCTGCCTTCCAAAAGGTATTTCGTGTTGATGTTATTACGTTTTTGGGCCAAGGCCTGCTCAATACCATGTATATTGCAGCTGCAACCATTGTGCTGAGCTTTATATTCGGCACAGTACTAGGTCTGCTCCGCCAAAGCAAAATACCGTTTTTTAGCCAGTTTGCGGCGGTATATATCGAAACGGTGCGCAACATCCCGCTGACGCTGTTTATCATTGCCATGCGGCTGATGACCAGGATACCACCGCTGGAAAGCGGTATTGCCTCCATGACCATCTTTACCTCTGCTATAGTAGCGGAGATCGTTCGCGGCGGCCTCAACAGCGTAGGAAAAGGGCAATGGGAAGCTGCTTACTCCCAGGGCTTCAGTTGGACGGGCAGCTTGCGGTATGTTATCATTCCTCAGGCCGTTCGAAGGATCAGGTCGCCTTTGGTATCCCAATTTGTCACCACCGTAAAAGATACCTCCTTCTGTGCGCTGGTGGGCACGTATGAGCTTTCCTACACCAGTAAAATCGTTGCTGCGCACAGGACCATGGTGACATCAGAGGACATTATTGTGATATATATGCTGGTGACTGTTACGTACTACCTGATTAATCTGGCGTTTTCTGCCATGGCCCGCCATACCAGGGAAAATGCCGCCAAGGGGATGGTTCGCTGAAAGGTCAACCGCAAGTAGAATGAGTCGCTGTCATCTATCAGGATTATCCTTTGGGTGACAGCGTTTTTCTATACTACCATTTGACAATTGGCGTGTTTATTACCCGTCATGTCTGGTATCAGTTTAGAGAATGAAAAAACCCTGTCACATTTTGCACACAGGCACCTTTCTTTGCACGCCGGTACGACAAGGTTGTATCCTGTATGACGGTATACTGTTTTCAACATGCAGTATGTTACGTATGGAGGAACAGCATGAACGACGGTATGCAGGCGGCGGAATATGCTGAAAAACGAAAACGCCAAAATGTTATGGCCATAGGATTGTCAAAAGGGAAATTGATGTGGGAGGCTTGGCTGCATACAGCTGGAAAGCCCTCACTTATCATTGCTGTTACGTTCTTTCTATCTTTTTCGCAATGTTTTCGTATTCAATCCCCTTTTACGGTAGCCTGGATCATTGCGCTGGGAACAATGAAATATTCAATGCTATGGCCGTCGATTGGGTGCTTTTTTGCTTTGGCCATGCGGATGATATGGAATATTCCGCTGGATATATGGCAGTATGCAGGCTGTGGGTTGTTGCTGATTACATGCCGAATTTGGAAGGATTGGGGAGAGATATCTCTATCCATTCTAGCCATTTTGGCGCTGCTGCCGCGTTTTTTTGCTATCCTGGCCATGCATGTTCCCGGGGAGCTGTTGCTAAGTGGAGCCGGATTGTTTATGGGGGCGGTGGCAGCTCCGGCATTCCGTCAATGCGTCAGGGTATTAACCAGCGGCAGGCATACCCTGTCGGTAGATGATAAGCTTTGCTGCCTGCTTCTTTTCATGGTAATGCTCACGGGGACGGGGTTTCTGGAAATCTTTTATATAAACCTTGGGCAAATCCTTGCGGTAGCTCTTGTGATGAGCCTTTCATACATCGGAGGCAGTGCAGCGGCTGTATGCGGCGGCTTGCTTGCAGGTGCATCCCTTTCATTTGGCGGGCAGGATGCCATGATCATGGCCCAATTGTCTTTGGGCGGACTTCTTTCAGGGCTGGCCTTTGGCCGTGGAAGGCGGCTGGAGGTATGCGGGCTATTCATACTTGCTGATTTGCTGGCTGTTTTATTGATTCGGGAGGCAACTCCATCACTCGCAGCCTGGCCAGTGACTGCGGGAGCTGTCTTGTTTTTGGCGTTAGGCGAGGGGCTGCTGTTTCGTGTCAGGGCATTGCTGGCTGCGGCTCAGCCGGTGAGATCCGGTATGGAAAATGCTTTCGCCTCTGAACAGATGCGGCGCTGGGAAAACGCCATGGATAAGATGGCGCAGTCGCTTCCCGTAATGCCCATAACAGACGAAATATCCGATACGGAGCAGCTTGCCGAAGTGTTTTGCAAAAACTGCTCAGAAAAGCAGAATTGCTGGGGCGAAAATTTTATTCAGTCGAAGAATATGTTAAAAACAGCTCTTGAGCAAGGCCAATTGGGGAGCGAGGAGCTTGATAGAGCAGTTGCTCAGTTTCGCGGCTGCGGCTGCATCCGTTTGCATATGCTCAAGGAGTCTGTGGAACACGTTCATAGGGATAAGCAGACGCAAAAAGCCATGGAAGCAAGGGCGAGATATGAACGTGATATGATCCGCACCCATTTGACTGCTATGGCCCAGGCAGTCAAGCGCATGGCAGAGACAGTGACCGGAGAAACCATCAGCGATGCTAAGGCAGTATATGATATATCCAAGGTCATACGGGAAATAAACTTTCCTGGTAAGCTGCTTTATGCAAGGCAGGTAGACGGGCACTTACAAGTCGGCATAGAGGGGGAAGGCTTAAGCCTTGTAAAATGGCAGCCCGATAAGCTGATCCGGGCATTGAAGGAGAAGGTTCAGATTCATGTGCGCGAGGTGTCCTGCGAACGTAACAAGCTTTTGCTGGAGGAAGTTCCAACGCTTGATATCATCGTTGGCACCGCTACCGTAAGCATGCAGCAAAATGGCAGTGATCAGCCTGTTAGCGGTGATGCCACCATACGAGAGAATTTTCCTGGAAGCGTATGCCTGATAGGTTTATCTGATGGCATGGGCCATGGAGAGCATGCACGGCGGGAAAGCCAAAAAACATTGGAACTGCTTTCCCTTTGCATGGCTGCGGGCTATACACGTGAGCAGGCGATCACAGCTGTCAATGGTATGATGCTTTCAGCTACAGGCGGTGACAGGTTTGCTACGGTGGATATCTGTCTGGTGGATTTGTGGAGCGGGGAAGCGCAAATGGAGAAACTGGGCGCCTGTACATCCTATCTACTAAGGGGAGACCATGTGAAAGCCATTGCTGGTGCTGCGCTGCCTTTGGGTATACTGGAGCAGGTAATGCCAATCCATCAACGTATGCGGCTGCATGATGGGGATATACTGGTAATGGTCAGTGATGGCATACAAGACGCTTATCCGGATGCAACAGCATTAGAGCGGGCCATTTCAAGAAATGTGTTCCAGAATCCTCAGCGCATGGCGGATGCACTGCTGCGTAGTGCTTTGCTGGCCGCTGGCGGCGTTCCAAAGGATGACATGACAGTGCTGGTGGTTTCGGTAACCAATACCAAGGCAGCAGACAGCAGCCAGGAAACTGTACAAACCATGGCGGATGCCGTATAATGAAATAAAATATGGGAAGGGAATCACGATAATGGCGCAGCGAAACGTGCAGAATTTATCTGAAGTCAACGCACAGCCGTTTTTACTGGAAGGCGGCTCGGAAGGGATTCTTTTGCTGCATGGCTTTACGGGCAGTGCTGGTCATATGCGTCTTATTGGCGAGGAGTTACATCACAGGGGATATACGGTCCTGGGCATTCAGCTTCCCGGCCATGGTACGGTGTTGGAGGATATGCTCAAGGTGGGCTGGCAGGAATGGCTCCAAGCTGCCAAAGAAGGCTTTTTGACACTCAAGGAACGGTGTGAAAAGGTGAATGTGGCTGGCTTATCCATGGGCGGTGTGATAACGCTGCTGATGGCCCAGCAGATGAAGGTGAACGCAGCAATTGTCATGTCGGCTCCCATGTCACTGAAAAATAGACTTGCTCCGCTTGCGAAAATCGCATCCAGATTTACACCTGTTACATATTGGCGCGGTGATGAGCAGCGGGAAAAGCTGCTGGATCAGCGTTATGACTTTGGATATGCAGGCTTTCCTACTGCGAAAGTCGCTGATCTGCTGCATATGATCCGCATGGCTCGCAGGAACCTGTTTGCCGTCACCTGTCCTACGCTGGTGATACAGTCCCGGGCTGATGAGACCATCTCCCTTAGCAGCGCCGACACGATCATAAAAGGCATCCGCAGTGAGAAAAAGGCAGTTCTATGGCTGGATGAGATGCCGCATGTTATCACCATCTCCAGGGAGTACCGCCATGTTGCCTCGTCTATCGCCGAATTTTTGCAGTCAATTGAGACTTTCAAAGAAAGTGAAGAAAAGTTTTCAAATATAGTTGACAAAGGTGCGAAATTATAGTAATATAACCCTTGTCGCCGTTGGCGGTACATCGCGGGGTAGAGCAGTTTGGTAGCTCGTCGGGCTCATAACCCGGAGGTCGAGGGTTCAAGTCCCTCCCCCGCAACCAACATGGCTACGTAGCTCAGCTGGCCAGAGCATTCGGTTCATACCCGAAGTGTCGTAGATTCGAATTCTACCGTAGCCACCACCGCAAACCCTTGAAAACACTACGTTTTCGAGGGTTGTTTTGTTATATGCGGGTAACTATTATTTTGGTTAGTGCAACTTTTGTGCAACTTTTTTAAAAAATCACTTTTTTGATTTTGTTACCTGGTTGCATGGAATGGTGTATGTATGATAAAGGCGTGATATCACGAGAGGATTATGGCAGATAGCAACAGAAACTTCTTGGAATATTACGCCAATCATTGGTACGATTATAGAAAAAACTTGGGGGGACAGCAGCTCGTAATGTTAACCCACTAATCTTATGGATGGATATGGAGTTGGCACCCCTAGGCTTTGATGCTATTAAGATTGCTACGGTGGACATGAGATTCATGCCTGCGTAAAAAGCAAACGGTGTATTTAGTAGTGTATTCATATAAATATGAAGCCCAGAGAACGTTTATTCTCTGAGCTTTTTTGTGGAGTTTAGATAAGAATAATACGGTATCAGATGGTTTCATTTAGATCACTATAAAATGAAACCATAACGGGAGACGTTAAACA
>JAEYQQ010000025.1 GCA_023409955.1 Bacillota bacterium
GAGGCAGAAAAGCTGATTGAGGATTTTATGCTAGCGGCCAATGAAACCATAGCAGAACTGGCCCGGCATGCCGATCTGCCGATCCTTTACCGGGTTCATGATAAGCCTGATCCAATGAAGCTGCATGCGCTGGAACTATTTTTAAGCAGCCTGAATGTAACCGCGCATATCGGCCCTGAGCCGCATCCAGGTGTATTGCAAGAGCTGCTAAATAAAACGGCTACCCTCCCCCATGCCACCATCATCCGCAGCGTAATGATCCGCTCCTTAAAGCGGGCCATGTATCACGAGAAACCAGAAGGGCATTATGCCCTGTCTGCCAGGGACTACTGCCACTTCACCTCACCCATCCGCAGATATCCCGATTTGGTGGTGCACCGCATGCTCAAGCTGCTGCTATCCGGAAAGCAGGGCGAGAATCACCCTCATTCCAGGCGCATGGCAGAACTGGCCGACCAATGCTCCAGTCAGGAGTATGCTGCCACGCTGGCAGAGCGGGATGGTGACGACCTACTGAAGGCCTATTATATGGCTGATCATATCAACGAAGAATATGAGGGGATCGTATCGGGCGTAACATCCTGGGGTTTTTACGTCACACTGGATAATACGGTGGAAGGACTTGTTCATATCTCCACCCTTGATGACTATTACGAGTATGATCAAAGCCGCTATATGTTGGTTGGATCAAGAACCAACCGGACGATACGCCTTGGGGACCAGGCAAAGGTTAGGGTGGTTAGCGCTGATACCAACCGGCGCAATGTAGACTTTGAACTGGTCGCCTTAAGGCGTAATAAATGATATTTAGACTAACAGCTATTCTGTTACAATAAATAAACAGCCCGTGCTGGGATATACCCCAACACAGGCTGTTTTCGTTATTTCATATCACTTAAGTTAAGGTATAGGCTCATTTCACATGAACAATTTTCTGCTGGCTATCGGAAAGGTAGGCGTTCTCCAGCAGCTCTGTCAATGCGATGGCCTTATTCAGATCAAATGGAATCTCTGCACCGTTTTCAATGCCGTCCAGCCACTGGCGGATGGCTGAGGGCTGCTGTTCCGGCAGCCTGTCTGGGCTGAACCAGCCGCCCGTTATCTGGCTGGTGCGCATTTTGATCTTTCCGTCCACCTGAACAATCGCGCCCAGGGAACCCAGCAATTCAAAGCTTTCCCCTTGATGGGGAGCAATAAAGGATGTCTCCAGTACGGCAATGGCTTTGTTTTCAAACTCAATCACAGATACCGCATTGTCATCCACGCCGCCGGGAGCACACGTATTATTGAACATAGAAGCCACCCGGGCAGGCTTGCCTAGCAGGTAGGAGGCCATGTACATGGGATGGCATCCCAGATCCATCATCGCACCGCCGCCAGCCTTCTTGGCATCATACCAGTAATCCGGCAGCCAGGCGCGGGATGCGCCGTCATGTGCCACCCGCATGCGCATAAAGTGGATGTCTCCCAGCAAACCCTCATCCAAGGCCTTGCGGCACAACTGCGCCAAAGGCCATGTCAGGCGCGGAAAGGATATGCAGAATTTGATGCCATTTTCCTCGATGGCCTGTGCGATTTCTTTGCAATCCTTGACGGTGGTGGCCAGTGCCTTTTCCGTAAAGATGTGCTTTTTCGCCTTGGCTGCCTTGATCATAATCCATGTGTGATCGGTGGTGGGGGTATCCACCACCACCGCATCCACATCGGTTCGGGCAAGTGCCTTATCAATATCCGGCTCAAAGGCAACGCCCAGCTCCTTAGCCCAGGCAGCGCCCCGAGCAGCGTCTTCATCCCATACGCAGGTAATTCTCGCATCTGGCTGTGCCTGTACGGTTTTTGCATAGTCCTTGGCATGTACATGCCATTTGGATAACATCAATATATGGACCATCGTAAACTCCTGATCTACTGCGTCCTTTATTCCAGGGATCGCAGGTATTTGATACAAATATCTGTTTCAGTCAGCCCGTCAGGCGATAAGGTCTCACTTTCCACCACCATGGGTATGCCCAGCTTCACAGCTGTTTCATACACAGCTTTTACCGGCGCAGTTCCCTGACCTAAGGGCATGCCTTTGCTGTCTTTAAAGCCATCCTTTATGTGGATTACCGGGATTCTGTTTTTCAGGCGGTTCATAACAGCCACGGGGTCGACACCGGCAGCATAGGCCCAGAAGGTATCGATTTCCAAATCAAGGCTGGTGCGGTAGGCCAGCTGCTCCATAGAAACCGAACCGTCAGCATTGGGCAAAAACTCCTGGGCATGGTTGTGGAACCCCAGGCGGATGCCTTCCTTTTCAAAGCGAGGCTGAAGGAAAGCCATATCCGCTATGAAAGCATCGATCTTCTCCTGGGTGTCAAGCGGCGCACTGGGAATGTAGATATTTTTGTTGCCAATGGCCTTGTGATAGGCAATGGTCTCTTCGGTTTTAGACGTTAATTCTCCAATCCCCGTATGGGTACCTGAAACCCGAAGGCCGGTTTCCGCAAGCATGGCTGCAATCTCGCCAGCTTCAATGTCAAAGAAGCCCGCAAACTCCACAAAGGAGTAGCCTTGACTGGCAATACTCCATAGAGCGCCACGCATATCGGTTTTTGTTATATCCCGAACACTGTAGAGTTGTACGCCGTATTCCATGGTGTTCAGATCTCCTTATTTGTTGAAGTACACAGGCTCGCCGGTTTTGGCGGAGGTATAGATGGCTTCCAGGATTTCGGATACCACACAAGCCTGTTCCGGCATTACAACGGGATCGATATCGTTTTCCACTGCATCGATCCAGCGCCGGGCTTCGGTAATGGCAGGAGTTTCTTTCACGCCGTCATAGAAGGCCACGCCGCCAGCGGAAACGTCAGGCTTAATCTCAATAAGGCGGCCAAACTCGCCCTTGTTGATAGAGATGCCGTTCTTGATCTGGGCTCCGGCCTTGGAACCGCAAAGCTGCAAGCTGCCTTCCTGGATGGGTTCGATGGTATTCAGTGCCCATGTAGCTTCCAAGGTGATGGTGGCGCCATCCTCCATGACGATAAAGCCAAAGGCACTGTCCTCCATAGTGTGATCACATGCCCCCCAAGGATTGCCGCAGTCAGGGTTTTCTAGTTTTTTATATTTGGTGCCTACCACCATACGGGGCTTGTAGTTGTTCATCAGATACAGCGTCAAGTCCAGAGAATGGGTACCGATATCGATCAGCGGACCGCCGCCCTGTTCATACTCATTGAGGAATACGCCCCAGTTTGGGGTGCCGCGGCGACGGATGGCAAAGGCCTTGGCGTAATAAACATCGCCCAGATCACCCCGCTCAACCACGCTCTTTAAGTAATTGCTCTCCGGCTTATGGCGGTGCTGGTATCCGATGGTCAGCTTCTTGCCAGTGGCCTTTGCTGCCTCCACCATGCGACGGGCATCAGCAGCTGTTTTGGCCATGGGCTTTTCGCACATAACATGCTTACCAGCATACAGGGAGTCAATGGAGATGTCGGCATGGGAGCGGTTAGGGGTGCAGACATGCACCACATCAATGGAAGCATCCTGCAATAGCTCCTTGTAGTCGGTGTAGACTTTCGCTTCCGGCGTGCCGTATTGTGCTGCAGCCTTTTCTGCCTTTTCCTTGACGATGTCGCAGAAGGCCACCAGATCCACCCGGTTCAACGCTTGTAAAGAAGGCATGTGTTTTCCATTGGCGATGCCACCGCAGCCGATAATACCAATACGTAGGCGATTACTCATGAAATTTTCCTCCTCGTTTCTTGTGACTCCAGTATAGCATCCATTGGTTTGTGATGATATAATGCTTTTGAATCAAAATATCATTTTTTTGCAGGTGCCTATCATGACAAATTATTATAAAGAAGAACGGCTGCCCAAGGGAAACATCCGCTATATCTATGATTGCAGCGTTCAGAAGACCATGGGCAAGGCGCCTGTTGCTCTCCCTCATATTCATGAATTTTATGAAATATTGTATTGCCAGTCAGGTGCTTATACACTAACGCTCAATGAAACGCCATACAATCTATATCCTGGCGATATGGCGTTGATTGACCCCATGGCTGTACACAGCACCCAGGCATTATACGACGGCCTGAATCAGTACCTTGTCATCAAATTCATACCTGATGTTTTGTATGCCACTGATCAATTGGTTTTTGAACTGAAATATTTTCTTCCATATATCAAGGGCAGCGGAGGCCATCAAAAGGTGTTTCCCCAAGAGGTAACAAAAAAAGCCTCTGTTGGCGATATGCTGCAGGAAATCGTGGATGAATTCATGCAGCGTGAATTCGGCTATGTGATTGCCCTACGGGCCAACGTCAGCCGTCTTTTTCTATGGATCATCCGCTGCTGGCACAGTGACAGGAAAGAGGCCCTTCCGGATGAGGCATCCCTGTCCACGCTGAACATGGCATTGGAATTTGTGTATGAAAACTATGGTCAAAATATCAGTATGACCGATGCTTCACGTCATTGCAACATGTCATACACAGCCTTCTCTCGCTTGTTTACACAGTATCTGGGCCGGGGCTTTTCAGAATACCTGCTATTGACAAGGCTTAAAAAGGCTGCAGTGCTGCTGGCGGATACAGATAAATCCATCACCGATATCGCCATGGATACTGGCTTTTCCACCACCAGCTACTTCATACAGCGTTTTCGGGAATACCATGGAATGACGCCTATGCGGTTTCGAAATTGGTTTGGAAATGCGTAATCATTGCCTTATTCTCAATAAGGAGGGTTTGATATGTCCGCTTCTCAGCCTATACTGCTCACCGGTGTCAAGGGATTTTGTGCATCTCGGTTATACCGCTTCCTTAAAGAAAAGGAATCAGTGCTCGGCCTTGGTCACCAAGATTTTGATATCACCGATCTGGATGCCTGCTTTCGCCTAGTCAGGGAAGCAAAGCCCAAAGCCGTCATCCATAGCGCCGCCATCTCAAGGATGGATGCATGCGAAAAAGACCCAGCGCTTTCTTACCGTGTGAATGTGCTGGGCCCTGAAAACCTGGCCAAGGCATGCCAGGCAGAGGGAATACGACTGATCCACTTTAGCACTGATCAGGTGTACAATGGCACCTTGGAAACCGGCCCTCACAAAGAAACGGCCTCCTTGACACCCTATAATGTGTATGGTAAACATAAGAAGGAAGCGGAGGAGCGAATCGCCGCCCAGACCGATGATTACGCCGCCATCCGCCTGACATGGATGTACGACTTCCCTGTACGGGGCATTTATACCAGCCACAACTTTTTGTCCCTGTGCCAGAAGGCATTGTATACCAATACCCCCATTACCCTATCAAGCCGCAGCGGCCGGGGCATCACCTTTGTACATGAGGTGATTGAAAATATCTTAACTTTGCTTTACTCACCGGCCGGTGTATACAACTTTGGCAGCGTAAGCGATATGAGCATGTATGATGCCGCCAAAGCGGTTTTCACACTGCTGGGAGCAAAAAACCGTATTGCTGAGCTTTTGCAGCCAGAAAATGAAGCACCGGGCAAGTATCCCGACCTGCGTATGGATTGCGGCAAGGCAGCCGCCCATGGCATGGCTTTTTCCACCACTGAGGCGGGCATTGAAAAAGCATTTCAGGAATACGGCATTTAATCACTTGTCATGCTTTTAATTTCATCTTCAGATGCCCGGTGAACTGCAGATACAATTTCACCATACCCGGCCACATACAGACCTGTTCCCTCTGCTTGCCTGCCAACAGCAAAGGGAAACACATCAAGGGTGGTAGACGCACCGACCCGCCCGCTTGGGTCCATAGCGATAAGGCTAATGCCGCCGTCCTTTTCATTTTGCTCCAGCATGCGCCCATGCAAGCGGTGAAGTGCCTCATCACATGCCTCTTGAGGCAAAGCTCCCTGTCGCATCAGCGATACGGCATCATAGGATAAACAGCCGCGCATAATATCCTCGCCCAAGCCTGTTGCCGCCGCACCGCCATATCTTGCATCGCAATAAAAACCGGAGCCAATGATAGGCGTATCCCCTACCCGTCCCGGCTCCTTCATAAAAAGGCCGGAGGTGGATGTGCCAACGCACATCTTCCCCGTTTCATCCATGGCGATTACACATACGGTATCATGGCCGCGGTAAGCCTCTAATTCCTTCATCTTCGCGCTGACAGCTTCAAGCCAGCGCTTTTTTGCGTTTTCCGTAAGCATATCACGTATGGCAAGCCCTGCTGCCATGGCAAAATCCTGTGCGCCTTTTCCGGCCAGGAGGCAGTTTTTCCTTCGCTGACTAAGCAGCATAGCAGCCTTAATGGGATTTTGTATGCTTTGGGCATGAATTACGCCGCCAAAGCGAAGCGTCTGCCCATCCATATAAGCCGCATCCAGCGTAACCTGGCCATCTCTACCAGGCAGTCCACCGTATCCGACGGAAACATAGCTTGGATTGTCTTCTACAGACATGATGGCGTGAGCAATGGCCTCCCCTGCGCTACCACCCTGCCTTAACAACTCAAAGGCCTGCTGAACACCTGTATAGCTCATTTTCCACGTTCCAACTATTGCGTACATGCCAACCACCTCATTTGCTTTTCAATATCATAAACTTGAGCGATCATTGAATCAATTATCATATCTATTATACAAATGTACCATAGCATGTTCAGTATTGGAATATGCATTTCAAACAATTTCGCTCATACACAACACAGGCTATGATACATACACAAAGATATAGCATATTTATAGAAACCTTAACGTAAATTGCTGCAGTGGGATTGCGGGTTATTCCGCACCAGCACGGCTCTATATCAATACTTGTAAGGAGGTTGTTTTCATGAGGAAACTGGTTGTGGCATTGTTGGCTGTTCTGTTGGCAGTTTTACCGATTGCCGCCAATGCGCAGGAGGTGACGCTGACCATGGGTTCCTGGCGCAACACAGATGCGGCCATGGTTGAAGCACTGCTTGCTAAGTACAAGGAAATCTCTGGTGTAACCATAGTTTTTGAGCCTACCCAGTCCTCCCAGTACAACTCTGTTCTCCGCCTGCAGCTGGACTCAGGCACCGGCCCGGATCTATACTATGCCCGCTCCTACGCCACCGGCGAAGAGCTGTACACCGCCGGCTTTTCCATGGATTGCACCGAGATACCAGGTGTGAAAGAGAATTTTGCAGCAACAAGCCTGGAGCCCTGGACAGCAGCAGACGGTAAGCTGTTTGCCGTACCCTTTGCCGCGGTTTCCCAGCCCATTTACTACAATAAGCAGATCTTTGCCGACAATGGCATCACAGAGCTTCCCAAGACCTGGGAGGAGTTCATTGCTGTTTGCCAGAAGCTCAAGGATAACGGTGTGACGGTGTTTGCCAATGGCATCGCCTCCAACTGGGACATATTGGAGTGCGTATTTCTGGGCATGATCCCCAACTACATCAATGCCGAAGGCCGCATAAAGTATGAGACCGGCGAAAAGAAATTTAACGATCCCGAATTTGTAGAAATTCTGGAAGACTTCTCACAACTGGTTCCTTTCCTGCCAGAAGGCTTTGAATCCATCGATAATGATAATGCCAACATCTTCTTTGGCATGGGCAATGCCGCTATGTTAATGGACGGCTCCTGGAGCTGTGGTCCCCTAAATGATGATTATGACATCGACTGGGGTACCATTGCTTTTCCCGCACCTGAAGGCAAGACCCCTGGTGTATGCTTCCACCCCGACATGGGTATCACCGGCAACACCGCCACCAAGCATCCAGAGGAAGTAAAGGCATTCCTGGCTTGGCTGGCCACGCCTGATGGCGCACAGATCACCGCCGACTACCTGCCCGCCGGCTTCTTCCCCATGATCAATGCCCCCATTACCTTTCAGAACGAGCGTGTTACTGACATTTTGGCCCTCAATCAGGGCAAGACGCTGGACGCCCGCTTTGTATGGCCGAAGCTGATAGACTACTATACCCCCATGGTGGAACAGCTCAACGCCATATGCCGCGGCGAAACCACTCCTCAAGCTGCTGCTGATGCACTGGCAGCCGTGACCCCGTAAATCACACCCCCGCGTCGTAGGGGCAGTGCTTTCCTAATTACTCTGGCTTTAACGGATACAGAAATAAAAGGGATGCTTGCCCCTGCGATTGCGATTATTAAAGCTTCATCTAAATAGAAATGGAGGGGATGCCATATGACCACAGAACCTCGATCTTCCCTCAGTCGAGGCGGTGGAAGCATCAACCCCAGCGGATGGTATTGGATGCGGTATATACTGCCGGCACTGCTGGTGTACGGAATCTTTATGGCCTATCCCCTAATTGATTCTGTTCGTCTTTCTTTGTTTACGGGCACCACCGGCACCCGTCAATTTGTTGGCTTTGCCAATTATATTCGCCTGTTTACCGATTCTGTTGTTTCTGTTCGGTTCTGGACTGCATTTCAAAACACCTGGACTTTTTTTGCTTATCATATGCTGCTGCAGAACCTGCTGG
>JAEYQQ010000112.1 GCA_023409955.1 Bacillota bacterium
TTCTAACCCAGTCATACCCGTTCATCGAATACATCACTCCTCCTTTGTATCTTTCTAACAAAGGCCCACCCTGGGATTGGCGGCCCTTGTTGATCCTATATACACCTCCTTTATTATACAAAACAAGAACGTTTGTTCGCTCCCTCTTTTTGCATCCTAACGCAAAGAAACTACTCAAATGCTGTGTGCATTTTGTCAAACAGGCCGAACTAACCGTCCAATACAGCAAAAAAGCTGCTTTCCGCAATGGAAAACAGCTTTTTCATAATTCTACTTATCCTACACCTTTAATGTTGCATTAGCAGTACCAGAGCTCGCTTACCCTATCCCAGGAGCGTCAATCCCCCAGGTAAGCCTTTTTAACATCCTCATCATTAAGCAGCGCCTTGGCGTCTCCGGTTTTGACAATGTACCCGGTTTCCAGCACATAGGCCCGGTCGGCAATGGAAAGGGCCATGCTGGCGTTTTGCTCCACCAGCAATACGGTGGTTCCGCCTTTGCTGATGGTTTCAATCATCGCAAAAATCTCCTCCACCAAAATGGGGGAAAGGCCCATGGAGGGCTCATCCAGCAGCATCAGCCTGGGCTTGGACATAATGGCCCGGCCCATGGCCAGCATTTGCTGCTCGCCGCCGGAGAGTGTGCCAGCCAACTGCTTTCTGCGCTCCTTCAGCCGTGGAAAGCTTGCAAACACCCTTTCCATATCCTCCGAAATGCCCTTGCGGTCACGGCGGGCATAAGTGCCCATTTCCAGGTTTTCCATAACGCTCATCTGAGAAAAAATCCGCCGTCCTTCAGGCACCTGGGCCAGGCCCATCTTTAGGATGTTGTGGGCTTCAGCGCTTTGAATCTCACTGCCCAAAAAGCTGATGGATCCGCTCTTGGCCCTGATCAGCCCGGAAATGGTGTGGAGGATGGAGGTTTTGCCTGCACCGTTGGCCCCAATCAGCGTCACGATCTCGCCCTCGTTCACCTCAAAGCTGATGCCTTTGAGGGCATGGATGGCGCCGTAGTAAACGTTCAGGTCCTGTACCTTCAGCATGATTTTGCAGCCTCCTTTGAGCCGATGCCGCCCAGGTAGGCTTTAATGACCTCCGGGTTGCTACGGATGGTTTCGGGTGTATCCGCTGCGATTACCCGGCCGTAGTTTAAAACGTAAATGCGCTCACAAATGCCCATCACCAGCTTCATATCATGCTCAATTAAAAGAATGGTAATGGAAAAGCGCTCCCGAATCAGCCGTATGGTCTGCATTAGCTCCTGGGTTTCGGTGGGGTTCATGCCGGCTGCAGGCTCATCCAACAAAAGCACCTTGGGGTTGGAGGCCATGGCCCGGCAAATCTCCAGCTTGCGCTGCTGGCCATAGGGCAGGGCGCTGGCCTTCTGGTCTGCCAAATGCTCCATGTCAAATACCCGCAAAAGCTCCCGGGCCCGTATGTCGCAGCCCTCTTCCTCCCGCTGGTAGTAGGTGTTGCGCAAAGCTCCATCCCACAGGGTATAATACATGCGGCTTTGAAACGCCACCTTAATGTTTTCAAGTACCGACATGGACTTGAAAAGGCGGATGTTCTGAAAGGTTCGGGCAACCCCCTCATTGGTAATAACATAGGTGGGCCTGCCGGATATGCGCTTGCCCAGCAGCTGTACACTGCCCTCCGTTGGGGTATACACGCCGGTTAACAGGTTAAACACCGTGGTCTTGCCAGCGCCGTTGGGGCCGATCAACCCTACGATCTCATTATCGGAAAGCTTGATGTTGACCCCTTCCACCGCCTGCAAGCCGCCAAAGCGGATGCCCAGGTTCTTGATTTCCAGCACAGGTGCATCCTCGGTGGCGGCAGGGTAAGCCGGAATGTCCGGCAGGATGGGCCCTGCCTTGCGGCGGCGCATAAAACCTTCCACCCGACGGGCAAAGGCTTCAAAGCCAGGGATCACCCGGGCCGCGATACTGCTTAGGGAAAACTCCCAAACGCCTAGCAGCCCCTTGGGCCGGAAAATCATCATGGCGATGAGCATCAGGGCATAGGCCAGTTGGCGGTATTCCACCAGCTTTGCCATGGCAAACTGCACCAAGGTAAGGCCGGTAGCCGCCACAATCGAACCGGTAAAGCTGCCCATACCACCAAATACCACCATGACCAGATATTCAATGGAGGTGTTAAAGTCAAACTTGGTGGGGTCCAGCACGCCAATGGAATGGGCATATAGGGAGCCTGCCACCCCGGCAAAGAAAGCGGAAATGGTAAAGGTCATAATTTTGTAGCGTGTTACCGGCACACCGGCTGCATCCGCCGCTACTTCGTTTTCACGTATGGCCAGAATGGCTCGCCCCTGCCTGGACCAGGCCAGCATGAAAAGCAGCGCTACCACAAGCGCCATGGTCCAGAAGGCAAGGCCAAAGCTTGTATACAGGGTGATGCCAAACATCTTGCGGCCGCCGCCTGTCCAAGGGGCGAACACCGTGGTAATGAGCACCCGAATAATTTCACCAAAGCCCAGAGTGATAATGGCTAGGTAATCCCCCCGAAGCCGCAGGGCGGGAATACCGATGAGATAACCAATCAGCGCCGCAGCCAAACCGCCTGCCACCATGGCAATCGGAAAAAGGTAGGGGCTGTTTTGCGGCAGCACCTGGGTGGTAATGATGGCAGATACATATGCGCCGATGGACATAAACCCGGCATGGCCCAGGGTCAGCTCCCCCAGCACACCGGTCACCAGGTTCAGGCTTGTAACCATGATGATGTTATAGCACACCTGCGTCAGCAATGCCTCCAACGAGCGGTTGCCGCTGCCGGTCAAATACTGGCTTACCACCGTAAAAAGCGCCGCGGCGGCAATAAGGTTGATAAGCGATGTAAAGCGCCTGTTCTTTTTCATGTTGCCGCCCTCCTTATACTTTTTCCCTGGTCTTTTTGCCCAGTATTCCCGAGGGCTTCACCAGCAGTACAATAATCAGAATGCCAAACACCATGGCGTCCACATATTCGCTGGCATAATACTTCATAAACGTTTCGGCAATGCCGATGATAAAGCCGCCCAAAACGGCCCCAGGGATAATGCCAATGCCCCCCAGCACCGCCGCAACAAAGGCCTTCAAACCAGGCATGGAGCCTAGCAGGGGTTTGATATAGACCACCTTTTGGGCATAGAACAATGCACCGATGGCAGCTAAAGCACAGCCAATGGCAAAGGTGATGGAGATAATGCTATCCACATTCACACCCATGAGCTTGGCAGCACCCGGATCCTCGCTGACAGCACGCATGGCCTTGCCTGTGCGGGTCTTTTTTACAAAGGCCTGCAAGCCCACCATCAGCAAAAGGGAGATGGCAAGGGTCAATATCTCCAGCAGAAACACCGGCTTTCTGCCGACCTTAAACAATGTGATCTTGGGAATCAGCGTTGGGAAGGCCAGCTGACCGCTGCCAAATACCAGCTGCACAGTAATCTGCAGTGCCATGCTGATACCAATGGCAGTAATCAGTGCGGATATCCGGGGTGCATTACGAAGGGGCTTGTAAGCCACCCTATCCATGAAAACACCCAAGGCCACGCAAAGGGTTACCGAAAACAAAATGGCGAACACAGCAACCAAAGCGGGATGAGACGATGAAAAGGCAGCCACCAGGGTGGTGGTGGTGATCCAAAAAACCGCATAGGATCCAACCATCATAATATCGCCATGGGCGAAGTTGATCAGCTTGACAATGCCGTAAACCATGGTATAGCCAAGAGCGATCAGCGCATAAATGCTGCCGATTTGAAGTCCGCCGATCAAATTCTGCAGGATAAGCTGCATGGGATTACCCCCAATATAAACAGAATCGCGGAGGGCAATAAACAATCGCCCTCCGCCGCGAAACCATCGCTTGTATTACGGGTCAATACGTGTGATCAAGGTCGGCACACCATTTTCAAAACCCATGATAAACGCGGACTTGATGGGGTCGTTGTGATCATCAAACTTGATATGACCGGTCACAGCCTCCAGGTCGGTGGCTTTGAGCTGGTCCACAATGGCCTGCTTGTCAGCGCCAGCGCCTGCTTTTTCCATGGCGGTGAGCATGATCTTGGCGGCGTCATAACCCAAGGCGTTAAAGCCTGCGGGGGTCTGGCCGTGCTTTTCGGAGAAAGCCTTTACAAAAGCCTGAGCAACGGGGCTGTCATCTTCCACAGAGAAGGAGTCGCAGTACACGGCACTCTCCAGCAGCTCAGGTGCATCAAGCAGCTGCTTTTGAATATCCGTCCAGCCATCGCCGCCCATCATGACAGCTTCCAAGCCTACGTCCACCGACTGGCGCAGCACCAAGGCAGCTGTTTCATAATAGTAGCATACGAAAACCGCTTCCGGCTGGGCATCGGCGATCTTGGAAAGCTGGGGGGTGTAGTCGGCATCGTTTTCTTTGGCAGACTCAACGGCTACAACTTCCATGCCCAGTTCCTTGGCTTTGGCCTGGAAGGAATCGGACAGGCCGATGGAGTAATCGTTGGTGTTGTCATAAATCACAGCGACCTTGGTAGCCTTCAGGCTCTCGGCAGCGAACTGAGCCATGAGCTGGGCCTGGAAGGGATCCAGGAAGCAGGCACGGAACACGTTGGCGCCGGCGCTGGTAACGTCATAGGCGGTAGCCGATGCGGTGATCATGGGCATGTTGTCAGCAGCAGCCCTAGCAGCAACAGCCAGGGTGGGGGTGGTGGTCACCGGGCCCACCAGGGCAACGATGCCTTCGGACACCAGCTGGTTATAAGCGTTGGTGGATTCCACGGCGTCATGGGTATCGTCCATCCATACGATTTCCACCTGGTTGCCGCCAATACCGCCATTATTATTCACTTCTTCAATGGCCAGGTCAACACCAGCCTGCACCATCAGGCCGTATACGGCAGCATCACCGGTTAGCGGAGCAATGCCACCGATCTTGATCGTATCTGCCATAGCTGGGGCAGCAGCTCCCAGGGCAAGCATCAGGGTCAGGGTCAACGCCAGGATCCTCTTCATAAACTTCCTCCTTCATCAAGAAGCACAATACTGCACTTCTTATCCTACCAGAACATTATAGTATTAATGACAGCTACATATCAAGGAAAAACATATTTAGTACATGACATTTCATGGATATAGATTCAACCAATGGATTTTGTCACACATTATTTTGTTTTCTTCCCATATTTTGGCGTAACAAGCCGCTACACACCGGCCGCATCATGCTATCAGCGGCCAAAAACCCCCTATGCTGCTTATGTTTTATTCTTGTCAGTTCACATGATATCCATTAAAATAGGTTGCAGGCTGCGATACGGCGATCCCTATTGCAAGCGAAGAGAAAAACCAGACAAATAATACAAAGGGCACAAAAAGCCGCATCACGCTGCCTTAGCCCAGCCAAGGAGCTTTTGATATGTCTATCCTGAAAACACTGCTGCTTATGACGCTGCTGCTTGCGCTTCCTGCAGGTGCCGCAGCAAAGCCTGTTCCAACCCTAGAACTAAGCGATATGACCGCCGTATATAGCGGCCGGGAGATTATTATTAGCAATGCCCAGGTCAAGGTGCCTCAGGGTATGCCCGCCCCGGCAGGAGAAATCATCTACAGCTATTATGCCGACAAGGCGCTGAAGGAGCCATTGGCCCATGCGCCCAAGGATGCGGGTACCTACTATGTAAGCGCCGCCATAGCCGCCGATGCAACCTACGAAAAAGCCCAAAGCAGCGCAGCTGTGCTTGTTATTACCCCTGCCGCACCAAAGCTTACACTCAGTGACGATACTGTGCCCTACACGGGCTATCCCACCCATATCAATGCAGCCTGGGCTGCAGGGGTATCCGTATCCGATATGCCGGACGGCGAAATCACCTATACTTATTATGTTGACAGCGGGCTGCGCTTTGATGTGCCTGCCCCCATCTCCTGCGGCACCTACCATGTTGTGGCCCATATTGCAGCCCATGGCAACTATGCAGCGGCATCATCCCCTGTGGCAAAACTCACTGTAGCAGATCCTCAAAGGCCATCTGTGCAAACAACTGCGCCGGATGGCACGCCCATTACTTTACTTACAGATGCCGATACCATGCTGCACCTTAACTGGTCCCCTGTCTACCGCCTGGTGCAGGACGCGGCACAAGCACCGGCAGTCTTCAGCCCCCTGCTTGAATCAAAAGAAGAAGGCAGCCTGAGCCTTACCCTATCCCTTGCCCCTGACAGCAGCATAGATGGCCAACTGCTGATGAACACCCGCGGCAAACCGGTATACAGCCAGCGGACCCTGACCTTAACACCAGATACCTTGGCCCGATTTTCAGCGTTAGGCATTGATACCCTGTCTGTCACCTATAGTGAATCCACCTTTTCCATCAGCCTTGCAGTGCTTTATGCCCAAGCTATCAAAGAGGATACACGTATTCTCATTGAACCGTTTGAAGCGGGTTTTGAAAACCAGGATGGCACCCTGGTGCTGGCCGATCCCAGCGGCATCACCTTACGCATCGCAGCGCTGGCCAAACTGAACAACGATCAGGAAAGCATTTTGAAAATTCCGGGACTGCTGACGAAATAGAAAGCTGCTGGTGCTTATATAACAAACCCCACCGTAGGGGCGATGATTCATCGCCCGCTGCACCTTGCATCTCCATTCATCACGAAACACAACCCCACCCCATCCTTGCCCGAGCAAACGGCCGCACAAAGGCGCAGCCGCCGTGCAGTGTGGCGAAGGAAAAAATCAAAAAAGTGGCAGAGCCACTTTTTTGACACGCAGGGCAGCGCCATACGGCACTGCCCCATTTTGTTATCCTCCTAAAGCACCGATGGCACCTCTACCTTCAGGTACTCCGCTATGGAATCTACAATCAGCTGATGATCCTGCAATTGGGGCAAGCCCGATACCACAACAGCGCCAACAAAGCCAACCCCCTTCACCCGTATGGGGAAACCGCCGCCGGACAAGGCAAAATCCATTTCTGAATGGCCAAAATCCTGCAAGGTGCGGCCGGATATAAGCATCTCCTTAGCGGTAAGCAGCGAGCTTTTCCAAAACTCCAGCACGGCATTGCGTTTGCGCCGCACCCAGCTTTCATTGTTGGGTGCGGGCTGCCCGGCGGCGCAATGGAAAAGCTGCAAACCGCAGGCGGTAATATCAATGGATAAGCTGGCCTCCGCCTTCATGGCATTTTGCCGAATTATCTGCCCCAGCTGCCAGGCATCCTCCGGGGTGAAATGGTCAAAAATCAGATCAGCTTCCTGCTTGCGAACAATTTCCGCCATGCGCTGGGCGGCCGCTTTCACATCGGTCATGGTAGGCCCCTTTCTAATTGCGTCTGCCATGTATATAATCTTCATTCAACAGCACTCACTTGGCAACCTCCAGAATCCTGTTGATCAGGCGAATGTTGCGCACCGTCTCTGCAAGGGAGAAGGCCGGTTCACGATGATGCAGGATGGCATCAGCAAAATCCTCAATCTCCAGCACATAACGCTTGCAGGCCTTAACAGGGATTTCCGTGGTAACGCCGCCCTTCATCCATAAAATGGGTGTGTCCGTCTGGTCAAAGGAATCCCGGATGATCAGCGTACCATCGGTGCCGTTGATCTCGGTCAGCATGGCGGACTGGGAATCGAACCCGGAATGGATGCTGCACAAAACGCCATTGTCATACTTAAGAATCGCGCTAAGTGCCATGTCAATGCCATCCCGGTCTGTTTTCAGTGCACAGACATGAGCCGGCTCAGCCTGCATCAACATGCCAATGATGTTTATGGGATAGCAGCCCACATCCCACAGGCTGCCGCCGCCCAAGGATGCATCCAGCTTGATGCTTGCCGGGTTTTGCAAAAGAAACCGGAAGGTGGAATTGATGTGCCGCACCTGGCCGATAACCCCGGATGCGATAAGCTCCTTCAATTTTGCGGTCCGGGCAGTATAGCGGTACATGAAGGCTTCCATCAGCTGCACACCATTTTCACGGCTGGCGTCTATCATCGCCTGGCAGTCAGCCTCCGTAAGGGCCATGGGCTTTTCACACAGCACATGCTTTTTCGCCCGGGCGGCCTTGATGGCCCACTCCTTATGCAGGCTGTTGGGCAGAGGGATATACACCGCGTCCACATTGGGATCGTTTAAAAGCGCTTCATAGCTGTCATAGGCCTTTTCAAAACCGAAGGTTTCCTGGGCCTCCTTGAGCTTTTGGGGGCTTTGGGAAGCTATGGCATAAGGGATGGCATTCCTCGCCTCCAGCATGGCGGGGATCAGGTGGAGCCTTGCAATACGGGCATAGCCCAATATGCCAAAGCGGACTGGTGCATTCATACGGTATGTCATCCTTTCTTGAGGAAGCCGGCATGAAAACTGCCATGGACAGATTATACCAGAAATGCAACGAATGGGAAAGCGGGATGGTGTTACCTCTATTTTTATGGGGATACCTACTTGTTACACGCCCCCGTTGCATACTATTCCTATAATTGGTATACTGTCATTATACATTCCTTTACAGCCATATATTGGAGGATTGCATGAAATACATCCGCCATACCATCTGCGCATTGCTGGCCGCGCTTCTATCCATTTTTTTATGCCTAGCTTACGCACAAAACACCATGGAATTTGCTGCACCGCCCTCTCCCATCCGCCCGGGCAAGCTTGTTTTGCTCCGTTTTTCCAGCGCCCAGGCCGGGTACGCCCAAATAGCGCTGCAAAACGCCGCGGCGGAAACAGTGGCTGTGCTTTACAGTGATTACCCCGTCACCGTGGGGGAGAACAACATCGGCTGGGATGGCATGTCAGCCGGCAGCCCCATCCCGCCGGGCCAGTACACCTTAACCGTCAAAATGGGATCTGCTCTGGCATCTACCCTCATGACCATTGGCGACCCAGCGCCCATGATAAAGGAAGCAATCACTGCCGATTCGCATCTTGTCCCTGGCATGGCCTGGCAGGTGCTTGTCACAACCACCCAAGAGGGCCTTCTGCAAGCATCCCTTTTGTTGGATGGGCAGCCGGTTTTGCTTCACAGCAGCCAAGTGAAAGCCGGAGAAACCGCCGTTTCATGGGATGGCACCATCGGCGGCGCACCACTGCCCCCCGGCAGCTATACCGTGATGTTGCAATTGACAGACGCCTCTGGCTTTGCCGCCACGCCGCTGCATCTGGATGTTGAGATCGTGGCGACAAAGGCCAGCCATACGCCGCCCTCCAGCGCCGATCCCGTGGATGCCCCGCCGGATGCCGCCCCCTCCTCCATTACGGCGGTATCTCCTGCCGCCTTCAGCCCCTATCCTGCCCGGGCGGGCGAAAACAGCTACTGGACATTGCCCATGGACCTAAGGAACGAAGCTGCCATCTGGGATGTGCTGATGCAGCCCATCACCGTAATCAAGGGCCATGAACGGGAATCTTATGCCCTTCGGGCTTTACCTGATAAAAGTGCCGATGCCGTAGGAGAGGTGACCTATGTATCCCAGGGCGTTCGGGTGCTGGAAACCCTGGACAACGGATGGAGCCTTGTAGAAAGCTATTCCAGTTCCTTTGCCGGCAGCAAGGTGAAGGTCTATGGCTCCATGGTGCAGGGCTATGTGCCCAGCCATTTATTGCAAACCATTCAGCCAAGCGACAAAATGGGCCTGGTCATCGATAAGCTGACCCAGCGGTTGTATATCTTTTCCGAAGGCAAGCTGATGACCAGCCTGCTGATCTCCACAGGCTTGGCCAATGACAAGCAGCCCTACAACGAAACCCAGGCCGGGGAATACCTGCTGATCAGCAAGGTGGGCCGCTTCCTTGCAGAAAACCTGATTTGCGAAATGGGCATTCGCTTTAACGATGGGAACTATATTCATCAAGTGCCCTTCATCACCGCCAAGGACGGCAGCAAATTCTTTGGTAACACTGAGCCCAAGCTAGGCGCCAAGGCCAGCCATGGCTGCGTTCGGGTTCAGCGCAAAGCAAACCCCGAAGGTGTGAACATGACCTGGCTTTGGAACAACTACAAAAAAAACACCAAGCTGCTCATCTGGGAGGATTACAAGGGCCGTCAGCTTGAAATCCCAGAAAACAGCCTGGCGCTGTACTACAACAATGATGGCGGCAAGTACTACCACAGTGTGGATCACTGCCGGGATGTGCGGGAGAAATACCTGCCCCTCACCGGCTTCACCTACGGCCAGTTGGAGGACGCTCCCTTTTCCAATCTCCTGCCCTGCCTGGCCTGCGGCCCGGTAAGGAGGATTGCGGAGATTGAGAAAGTGAATGGGAGGTAGGGGTAGGGGGGTGTATATGGCGCCAGCTGATAATAAACGTTCATTTTTTTACAATCAGCCTCTGAAAAGAGGCGTTTTCTTATTCGTCCCATAAATGATTGAGAAGGCTGGTGCCCCCCCCCGCCCCACAAACGCCAAATTGGTACTGCTTCGCGCACATACACTTTATATCCAGCTATAAGTATGTTGACAGGTTGATACATATATGTTATTTTCTGTTTAAGTAAAATGTCGGAATTTATAGAAAAAGGTAAAATGAATAGGAGATAACAAGATGAGTATATCACGTGGATCTATGTGGTCAAAGTGGGATTTACATATTCACACACCAGCATCAATATGCCAAAATTACGGAGGTGAGCAGGCATGGGAAAAGTTTATTACTGCACTTGAGAATCTACCAAAGGATGTTAAAGTTATTGGCATAACTGACTATTACTTTATTGATGGCTACGAAACAGTCATGAAGTATAAATCCAAAGGCAGAATGCAGAATATTGACAAAATATTTCCTATACTTGAGTTTCGAGTTGACAAATTCGGTACCAGTAGTATTGGTCATCCTTTGCAAAAGCTAAATCTCAACATTGTGTTTGATGTTGATGAATCACAAATCGATATTGAGATACAAAATATAAAGCAAAAATTTATCGGGCTTATACCAATCTGCTCAGGCGAAGACTTTAAATGCGAAATGCTAAGTAGAGAGAGTTTTGCACGATTGGGAAAAGACCTGCAAAATGGGTTCTCTTCTTTAATCCCGCCATCGGATAAAGTTTTTGAGAAACTCAACGATATTATGTGGAAAGATAAAACATTTCTATTCATAGGGCATGATGAGTGGAGCTCTATTGAAAGCAAGCAACAACTCAAACCAATAAAAAATGATTTGTTTAAAATGGCCAATGCATTTTTGACATCTAATAACGATGCTTTGATTATTGAAAAAAATCAAGTTTGGTTGAATGGTTTCGGCAAGAAAAGACTTTTACAGTCACTTGATATACATGACTTCGAAAGGCTCGGAACTAAATATAGTTGTTTAACATGGATTAAGGCAGAACCTTCTTTTGAAGGTTTACGTCAGATTATACATGAGCCGTTTGATCGTGTAAAAATACAAAACAGTCATCCCGAAACGAAAGCAAATCATAACATCATTGATCATATTATATTAGGTGAAGAAGATTTTTGGAAACAAGAGATATATCTCAATCCAGGCCTAAATTCGATTATTGGTGGTAGATCAACTGGCAAGTCTTTACTTTTATGGTGTATTGCAAATCATATGAAGAGACTTGAAAGTAGCTCAAACATTACAAATGCACAATTTTATAATGAACATAGCGAAAAGCTTGGCTTGGTATGGGCTGACGGAGAAAGATGCATAAGAGATATTGATTATTTTCCTCAAAACTATATGCATGATTTGGCTTTTGATATTGAAAAAAAGGATAAACTAATAAGTCGGATTATTACAGAAAAGGATAAAGGAAATGCGAAAAGGGCATTTGAAGGATATTGTGATGAGTTAATGAACAAGATTGCCAGCGATATCGCTGAACTGTTTAATAATCAGAGGGACCTAAAATCATACGAAAGGGATTTGCACAACAAAGGAGATAGAAAAGGCATTGAGAATGAAATTACCCGACTAAGATTAAAAATTGATGAAATACATAAAGAATCAGGTGTTGAGAAATTTGATAAGACTGCTTATGAAAAAACTAAATCAGCTATTAATGATATTACCATTGCTCTTAGCAAACTAAATCTTGAAATGGTGGCACTTAAAGAAATAAGAGACTTAATCTTTATAGCCGAAATACCTGATAGAAAACTTTCATTGCTTTCTGCTCAAGTCAGTAATAAAGTTGGTGAAATATACTCGAGGATCAAAGATATTGCCATTAAAGAGTGGAATGCGCAAATTGATTCCTTTATGCAAGAACTTGAAACCACAAAAAATAAGTTGATACAAGAAAGGATAAATTATGAGACTAGTGAAGAGTTCAGAATTGCTCAACAAGCAATTATAGGAAATCAAGAAATACAAAGCTTAGAAGAGCAAGAGGCATTGCAAAAACGTATACTTAATGAAATTGATGACATTGAAGATAAAATGGCCAAACTACAGATATCAATAAACAATAAAATAAGCAATGTAGTTGTTCAACATTTATCCTACTATACGTTAGCAGATAGATTTTGCAAGGAAATATCTATGCAAAATAGCGATGTAATCATCACACCAGCACCATATCTAATGAGCTATGAGCTTGAACGTTTTCTTGATGATAGACTAAATAAACGTAGCAACGCCAGGAAAGAATATATTACCGATTTTGTGACTTGCTACGAGAAAAATCCCGAAGAGGCTCTTACAGACTTTTTAACAAAAGCCATATCTGATTCTATTGAATATAAAAGTACTTATACATCTCAGCAGGTCGTTAGTGACCTTTTTACAACCAACTGGTACAAAATAACTTATAAAATATTTTATCAAGGCGATGAGTTCACAAGTATGTCACAAGGAAAAAAGTCGTTTGTAATCTTAAAAATGTTACTCGAGTTTAGTGATAGAAAATGCCCCATACTTATTGATCAGCCAGAAGATAGCTTAGATAATAGAGCTATTTTTGTAGAGTTAGTAACTTATTTGCGCGTAAAAAAAAGTAATCGTCAAATAATTCTTGTTACTCATAACCCAAATATTGTTGTCGGCGCAGACTCAGAACTTGTGATTGTGGCAAATCAACATGCTAATGATACACCAAACTGCAACGAGGTTAAATTTCAATATGCTACGGGTGGCCTTGAGATCTCACATCCATATGATGAAAAAGAAAAGATAACTCTTAAAAGAAGGGGAATTCGAGAACATGTTTGTGATATTCTTGAGGGAGGTGTCGAAGCCTTTAAGATACGGGAGGAAAAATACTGCCTCTAGCATTGTAATTTAATAAACATGCATGTGGATTCTAGCGCGAAGCGCCACCAATTTAGCGTTTGTGGGGGGCGCGGGGGGGAATCGCCAACCCCCCCGCCCCTTTCTGTTTCTCTTTCGGGACAAAAGAGAAAATTCTCCTATAATGAAGACTTTTTATACCCCCAATATGGGGATTCCAAAGGGATGTTCCCATCTGGCTCAATCGACGTATTGCATCGGCTTCGGAGCCCCTGGTCACTTCACCGCGGCCTTCAAAGCCTCCACCCTATCGGTCTTTTCCCAGGGCAGGTCCAAATCCGTTCTTCCAAAGTGCCCATAGGCGGCGGTTTGGCGGTAGATGGGCCGGCGCAGGTTCAGGCGGCTGATAATGGCGTTGGGCCTGAAATCAAACACCTGCTGAATCAGCTCCGCCAGCTTGTCATCCGGCAGCTTGCCGGTGCCCATGGTATCCACCAGCAGGCTAACAGGGTGGGCGACACCAATGGCGTATGCCACCTGAATCTCGCACTTTTTGGCAAGGCCGGCAGCCACAATGTTCTTGGCGGCATGGCGGCAGGCATAGGCTGCGGAGCGGTCCACCTTGGTGGGGTCCTTGCCGCTGAAAGCGCCGCCGCCGTGGCGGGTGTAGCCGCCGTAGGTATCCACCACAATCTTGCGTCCGGTAAGCCCGCTGTCTCCGGCAGGGCCGCCCAGCACAAAACGGCCGGTGGGGTTGATGAAATACTTGGTGGTATCGTCAATCAGGTGGGCCGGAATCTCCGGGCGGATCACCTTTTCAATGACTTCCTTGCGGATTTGCTCCAAGGAAACCTCCGGGCTGTGTTGGGTGGAGATGACCACGGCTTCCACATGCACCGGCGCGCCGTCCTCATAGGCAACAGTCACCTGGGATTTGCCGTCGGGCCGCATCCAGGGCAGGGTGCCATCCTTGCGCAGGGCTGCCATCCGGCGGGTCAAGCGGTGGGCCAGGGCAATGGGCATGGGCATCATTTCCGGCGTCTCATCGCAGGCATAGCCAAACATCATGCCCTGATCCCCGGCACCGGTGTCATGGTCGGCCTGGCTGTCCCGGGTCTCCTAAGCATTGTTGACGCCCTGGGCAATATCGGGGGACTGCTCATGCACGGCAGTCAAAACGGCGCAGCTCTTACCATCAAAGCACAGGTCGGAGCTTTGATAGCCGATGTCCAATATCACCTTGCGGGCGATATCGTCAATGGATACATAGGTGTTGGTGGTGATTTCCCCCATTACCATCACCATGCCGGTGGTGGCACAGGTCTCGCAGGCCACCCGGGCCTGGGGGTCCTTTTCCAATATGGCGTCCAGCACCGCATCGGATATCTGGTCGCACATTTTATCTGGATGTCCCTCGGTAACGGATTCGGATGTAAACAACTGGCGCATGGTATTCCTCTCCTTCTGCATGCGGGAAGCAATATGACCTTCCCCGAACAAAAAACGCCTGCTTGGCACAAGCAGGCGGTCTGGATCGTTTCGATCGTCCTTATCTGCCAACGCTGCCATACGGCGTGCCGCGCTGCGGGATTTGGCACCTAGCACAACTGCCGGTTGCCGGGTTTCATCGGGCCCGTCCCTCCACCACTCTGGATAAGGTGTTCAATTTTGCACAAATAGGATAGCACGATCAGCATAACCTGTCAAGGGATGACCTGGTTTTTCAATTGGGTACAAACACATATTGGTGTCTTATGTACGCCTATGGTAAAATGTTTCCATATATCCTGCATACAGCCGCATCAAGTGAGGTTCTCCATGAATCACGCTGCCGAAACCCTTGTAAAACGGGCCTGCCCTTCCATCGCCTATCGCATCCGCCGTGAAATATGGGGGGAGGATGTGCAATCGCCCCAAATGCTGGCCTTGCAGGAGGCCATCCTTGCAGATCAAGAAGTGCTGCAGATCCTTTCCCTAAAAAAGGAGGATGGCTGGCTGGGCGGTACCTTCCATGGAGTGAACGAGCCGGAAAGCGGCATCCGCTTGCTAATGGAAAAGGGTGTGGAGCCAAGCCACCCCATCGTTCAAGAAGCTCTGCAGGCAATCATCCGCCGGAGGGATGCCTTTGACCATGGCAGCATGGAGCGGGTGGGCAAGCCCCTGGACGCACAGCGCCTGGGGGGTTCCAAGCTCATGCGGGCGGCGGTCTTTGCCTATGCCGGGGCAGAGCATACAGCCTATGTTCAGAATGCCATGAATGAGGCCATCACCGTGTTTCGCTATGTGCCAAGGGTTCGCAGCATGGCGGATGTATGCAGGCCCCACAAGGGCAAGCTGGTGTTCAAGCCCGATGTACTGTGGCCCAGCATCTATCACCTGCGGCTGCTGGCCGCAACGCAAGGCTGGCGCACCAAAGAAAACATGGCCATGCTGGCCTGCACCTTTAAGCACCTGTCAAAGCTATCCCCCATCCCCGAAATCAAGCTGTTGCACAAAGGCCAAATCATCAGCCCCGCCAGCATCTATATGAACCATTTTCATGAAGATCTGTCCGCGCTGGATGGCCGGGGGTGGATGATGTGGTTTCACCGGATGGAGCTTCTGGCCCGAATCGGTGTGGCAGGGCAGGTGGATGCATTTAAACAGCAGCTTAAGGATGTGCGAAATATGACTGCGCCGGATCATGGCTTTTTCACCCGGAAAATCAGCCACAGCAGCTTTGTGCATTGGTCCCAGTATACCGGGCTTCGGCTGGAAGCAGACTGGAAAGCCAGCAGCCGAAGAATCAATGACCTTACCTTCCGCTGGCTGTTGATACAGCATTATGCCAGTAGATATGACGGAGCAGTCGTGACTAAAGGAGCTCCTCCCTGCACACTGAACAATGGAAATAGAAGGGCTTCCCTTACTTGAATTCTTCATTCAGATAGAAGTCTAAAATGATGCTTCGCAGCCTTTCAAGTTCCGTCTACCATGTATCTGCCTTGTTCAAAAAGCCATCCACCTTGAGGTGCATCATTCTGCGCTCCATGAAAAGCCCCAACCATAACCATCTGTAAAACGTATGCCCTGCATTGTGCCAACAAAAAGAGGGAGGACTGTATGCCCTCCCCATTGCAGCTATGCTTATACTACCACCTGCGGGACATGATCCCGCCGATGAGGATGCCGCCCATGCCGGCTAAGGCAAGGCCCTCCCGGTAGGCGACAGTAAAGGCCTGCAGGCCCCTAAACAACAGCTGGGGGTAACGGAAAGCCAGCTGCATGCCGCCTATGTGGACAAAGGCATCCGCCGCCCAGTCAATAACGCCAGGAGTATCTGATGAGCGCATGACAGTGTACCCATAACCACCTGCCAGCATGGATACGATCCCCAATAAAACCAGCAGTCTGCCTGTTGACCGCATAAGTGCTCCTTTATCATAAACGATTAAGCCAATCGGTAAGTATACAAGTTAGTGTATTGCACCCCTGGCCAGGTTATGCCAAAGACCAGCGGCTTTTCCCTTTTGATAAGCATCGTCCTTAGGTGTCCATTGCAAGGGTATGAATCAGTATAACATGGCAAGGTCGGGTGTCAAGTGAATCCAGTGTGAATTTTCTGGAATCCGTGACAGCAGAAGATATGACCGGCATTGGCATTTGATGATCCATCAAGCACATCAGCCCATGGCATCTCCTAAGTGCCATTCCCCCACGCTGATAAGCAAATATTTGTGTTTGACAGCAGCCTAAGACTGTGGTATGATAAATTGAATTTTAAAGTAATTGATAAACCTCGTATTTATGTAAATCGTCGTTTACGGTTTACATAAATGCGAGGTTTTTGTATGCTTGAGAATGAATTCAGTCAAGGAGGTACCAAGATGAATTCTGGTAAAGTAAAATGGTTTAATAATGAAAAAGGCTTCGGCTTCATTGCTAACGATGACGGCAGCGATGATGTGTTTGTGCACTTCTCAGCCATCGTATCTGACAACGGATATAAGTCGTTGCAGGAAGGTCAATCTGTTACATTTGAAGTGGAAACTGATCCGAAAAACAGCAGCAAACTCCGCGCCAAAAACGTACGGACTGCCTGATCACAAGAACCAAGGGGGCCGTTCATCCTCAGATTGATGGCCCCATAAAAAGAATGGAGATCTATGAGCGAAATAAGCAATAACATGTTTGCCGGTGCAGAACTGGCCTCTGAAATCCTACGTGCCATTGACAGCATGGGGTTTGTCAACCCGACCCCCGTGCAGGAAAAGACCATTCCGGCCTTTCTTACCAATAAAGACCTGATTGTGCAAGCGCCAACCGGCACAGGCAAAACCGGTGCCTTTGGTATTCCCATTGCCCATAACATCGATGCAAAATATATGAATGCGCAAGCTTTGATTTTAAGTCCCACCCGTGAATTGGCCATTCAAACAGCCAAAGTATTGCAAAGATTGACGATGAATAAAAAGGGCGTTCGCATTGCCATGCTCTACGGTGGCGAACGTATTCAAAAGCAGTTTTCCATATTGCGCACCAGACCGCAAATTATTGTTGCTACACCTGGCCGGCTGCTAGACCATGTAAAGCGGAAAACCGTGAACTTGAGCACCATCCGAACCGTGGTGCTGGATGAAGCGGACCGCATGCTTGACTTGGGCTTTAAAGAGGATTTGAACGCTATTTTGCAAGCGGTACCCTATATGCGTCAAACAGTATTGTTTTCGGCAACACTCTCCAAGGGAATCCTGGATATTGCCAAGAACTATCAGCGGGATGCACAGCACATCGTCATCAAGCAGGATTCGTTGACTGTCAAGTCAGTTAAGCAGTTCTATACCACTGTAAACAGCGGCGCAAAGAACAGCGAGTTGTTCTCCCTGCTCAAACACAACGCTTCCGCCCTCAGCCTTGTGTTTGTCAACACAAAGAAAATGGCAGATGCCTTATGTGAAGAACTGAAAAAGCAAAGCCTTCGGACAGATGTGCTGCATGGAGATATCAACCAGCATAAGCGGGAAGAGATCATGAATGCCTTCCGGTCAGGCAGGCTTGATATCCTGGTGGCCACCGATGTTGCCGCCCGAGGTATCGATGTAAGAAACATTGATATGGTTATCAACTATGATCTGCCCCAGGACAGTGAAAGCTATGTGCATAGGATCGGCCGCACCGGTCGGGCAGACCGGCTGGGTACTGCACATACATTGATCTACCGCCAGGAAACAGTCAAGCTAAATGCCATCATACGCGACACCAAGGCAATGATTCAGCGCATGCCGCCAGCCATGACGCAAGCGAACTAAAGAATGCATTGCTTTACTGGTTAGTTCATGATCCGCATCACATGATCAGTATTGCTGATTCCATCCATTCAGTATGGTTAACATAATTGAATCACCGCGAAAAGAAGCCGCTTTCATAATCAGAAGTCGTCTTCTTTTTTTATCTTGTTATATGATCAAGGAATAGGTTGAAATCATGAGATGGCACGCATTGTGGAGGAATTTTGATTTCATCCGTTCTCAGCGTAGGGGCGATTATCAATCGCCCGCTTAAGCTGCAGGGGGCATATGTAGGATGGGCCCGATCATGATTTTGTGCCTACGGTGATGATTGCGTAATGAAAATGAGGGGTGCTACGGTTGCGGACCGTATCTTATCATATGTTCTCCAACCTCATATTCCCAAGTTCCGCACCGCCAGCACCTTAAAACCCCCACGCCTCCTTTACAATACATAGCGTCATTCTATTAGGGTCTGCCTGCCCTTCAATGATAGAGAGCATATTACACACCCTCTCCCCAGATGTGCAATCTACACAATGCCCTGCCATAACACAGGGCGGATGATAGCCTGCCCGGCTGGCATTCATTGGAGATGCAATGTTTTTGACCCTTTTGATTGCTTCCTCCCATGTGTCGGTAATTTTATTGATGCCAACGACAACAAACACCTTGTCCGGCCCATAGGCCATGGCCGCCACCCGGTTTCCGCTGTGATCGACACTTACGATCCGGCCATCCATGGATACGGCATTTGCGCCGGTGATATAGCAGTCAGCCAGCAGCGCCCTTTTCTTGATGGCCTTGCTCTCTTCTTTGCTGCTTGCCAGCTCCTTGTCATATACAAGCATCCCTTTGTCCATCAGGGATAGGGTAATATGCATCTTTTGCAGCGTGGCGGAATGGCCTATGCCAACAGTGCTGCCTTGGGGAATTGCATCCAGCAGATACGCTTTGGCCTCCGCAAGGGTATCAAAGCACACCACCTGTATCTTTCTTGCCATAAAGCTGGCCTTAAGCCTTCGTATCTCCTCAGCGGTCATGCTTTCCCCCTGTGATTTTCAAACCGATCCATCATATACATCCGGCTTTTGATTAAAAAAGAATACACCCAGGGCATTAATGCCAAGGTGCGTGCCCAGCACGCTGCCAATCTGGCTGATGATAAAGTTCTGGGCCCCCATCTTATCCGTCAGCATTCTTTTAAGCTTCTCCACCCCGGGTACGTTGTCGGAATGGGATATGGCAATGATCTGATCCGGAAAGGCACCAATGCGCTCCAGCATGGTATCCACCACCAGCCCCAATGCCTTCTGACCGCCCCGGGCCTTTTTAATGACCTCCATCAGGCCGTTTTTCACATGCAGCACAGGCCGTATATCCAGTATGGAGCCCAGGACCCCCTGAAGTTTGCTGATGCGGCCACCCTTGACCAGCCACCCAATATCCGCTATGGTAAAAATATGCTCCACATGCTCAGACAAAAAAGCCAGGTTCTTCACCACCGCTTCAAAGGGGTGGCCATCCTCAATCATTTTTACACCCTGTAGGGCCATCAGCCCAATGGCGATGGAGCCGCCCTTGGAGTCCACCATCTGCATCTTAAGGTTTGTATATTTCTGCTCGAACTCGTTCATGATGGCTTTTGCCAACTGATACGTGCCTGACAGCGCGGCAGAAAAGCTCAAATACACAAAATCCTCTCCACGGTCGCAGCAGCCCTGGAAAACCTGATATACATCCTCAGGACCCACCTGGGCAGTCTTGGGCACGACGCCCTGACGCATGGCGGCAAACACCTCATCGGCAGTAATATCCACCTTGTCGCGGTAGTCGGTGCCGTTGACAAGCACATGCAAAGGGAGCATCAAAATTCCGTACCGGTCCATGATTTCTTGTGGCAGATCGCAGGTGCTGTCCACAATGAGTCTGATCATACCTTCGCCTCAATCATCTGTAATGATGGGAATGCGCGGCAGATTTTGCTATCCACTTTATGGTTATTATAGATATCATTTACCATGGTGTCAAGGCAGGCATGCGATGCAGAACAAACGTATGTGGCAGCATCTTCCTCATCCCCCAAAGCCAGATGCCTTGTTCCCATCACCTTTTCGTGCTATGATCCAAATTGAAAGTATTTGGTTATGGGTGTAAAAAACAGAAAGTGGCTGACGGTCAAAGGTGCAATCCCTATGTTGATACCAGCATACCCCTTATAGGAGGAACAAAAGATGATGACAGATGCAAGGATCTTGGCCTGCGAGGTTGCGTACTACAATTGCTTTTGCACCAAGGAAGAAACAACACAGGTCATCCACTATCGGGACGAAGCCATCCCTGATATGTACTACCACAACTTTACCTATATCAAAACGTCAAATGATACATCCCTAGCATGTATCATTGCAAATGAACTTGCCCTGCGGCGTGCAAGCGGCAGCAGCTTTTTAATGGTTCTTACAGATCAAGACTTGCGCAACGAAGAACTTGATGGCATACAGGCAGACGTATCCCGAAATGGTTACTACCTCTTTGACCACTGCTTTTATGGCCTTCTCAAGGAAAAGCCAGGCGTGGTCATCAAGCAGGCTAAAACCCCGGAGCAGGTGGAGGATATACTGTATAGCGACCTTCAGCTGGACGAGGAAAATCTAGGCCGGGATTTTTGCCAAAGACGCTGTTACCGCCGGGGGGAAGTCTATGTAAAGGACGGCGGTGTGGATTCGTATGTCTGCTATCATGATGGCCAGGTCATCGGCGCCTGTGATCTATTTATCCATAAGGGTATAGCCAAGATTGAGGATTTCTGCGTGATCCCCATACATCAGCGCAAAGGTTATGGTACTGCCCTCCTAAAGCACCTTATTGGCATCGCCATGGCTGCCGGCTGTACCATGATCTATCTGGTGACGGATGAAGACAACACTGCCAAGCATATGTATCAAAAAATCGGCTTTACCAAGATTGGCGAAAGGACAGACCTATTCTTTTCACTGGAAAAATATTAGGTAAGTCCTTAACCATTAGTCAACGCCTGATGATACCATGGATCATCAGGGCTGGAAGGCAAATTCAAATACGATGCCCCCCATCAGGCCGATAGCTTGGTGATTCAAAGCGTGGCCAAATTGGCCGAAGATCACAGCGTGCCCATGGCTCAGATTGCCCTCAGCTGGCTGATGGGCAAAGCGCCAGTGACCATCCCCATCATTTGGGCCACGAAAAAAGAGCATCTGGAACCAGCGGTTCCGGCAGCCAGCCTCCAACTGACCCCGGAAGAAACCGCCTTCACTTTATCATCGAGTTCATTTTTTGATTTTATCCATGCCGCGTTATCCGTTTGCGGATATAGGCCACATAACATTGTTTGGAAAACCCTCCTGCTCAGGCACATCCCGCAGCGCCTGCCGATAGGCCGCCCAGGCTGTTTTTACCGTTTCATCTGCTGGATAGTCCGGCATCATGATATAGTCGCACGCAGAAAGGAGACGATCACGTTCTGCACGGATACTCGCGCCAAGGACGGCGCTCGCTTCCTCCTGCTTGTCCTTCGCAGACCGTTGCGTGTAAGGCGGGGTCTGCCCTGGGGTGTACCAGAAATTGTGGCACCCGCACTCGTCGTAAACAGGCCCTGGCAGATAGTTGTTTTGCGCGTGCCGGTATATATCCCCGTGCCCTTCATCAATCTCTATCCAACCTGTCACATCTGCTAGGAAAGCGCTGCTGTCAATATCCGTCACCCTGTTTTGCTGGTCTGCGCGTATATATACTTTGTCCTTGGGTGTGAAAAACTCCACGCTATCACTCTCCTTATATGTCAGCTTCAAAGCGAATATCAGCCCGTACAAGGTATGAACCACCTACTGTAAAGGTATCCACTGACACGGCTGTAATTTGTATGACTGCAGCATTCCTTGACATACTCCCTATCGAAGTACCGGGGCTTGTTTTGTAGCTACCAGATGATGGATAGAAATACTCAACAGGCCCATGTGACATTGAGGGATTTGTGCGCATTGTCACAGGGAACGGGACAATAAACCAGATTTTATCAGTTGTCCACGCGGTACCAGTAAAGTATGTTGTACCTGCTGTGTAGTAATGGTATCTTTGGCACAGTGCCAACTCATCAGCGTATGGCCTTGGTGAAAAAGGCGTAGCTATCTTCCCCACTTCAAACTTCGCGTACTTAATTGTAACGCTGCTACCGTGCAACACACGAATGACAAACAAAAGACTAGTCTGCAATCCGTCTATATACACAGGTAAAGAATACTTTGTCCATGCTTCACGTGTGGGGAAGGTGGCAGTTGCAAGCTTCTTGCTACCATCCCAAATGAATATTTCGACAGGCCCGGTAATGATGTTCATTTCAGCGGACATTGTATAGTAGCCCGGTTCAAACTTAGTGTGGTTTTCTAAAGGTTGGTGGAAGTCACAGTACTTATCTGCCGGAGATACCACGTGAATGTATTTGGGTTCTACGTATACCGTGCCTCCTGTGCCGCCCAACTTCCACCTATCGGC
>JAEYQQ010000161.1 GCA_023409955.1 Bacillota bacterium
TATTCCGGCTTTGCCTTTGGCATGGGCCTTGACCGCCTGGCCACCTTGCGCTATGGCATCAGGGACATGCGGCTGATGTTTGAAGGCGATGTCCGTTTCCTCAAGCAATACCGCTGAGAGTGTAACAGAGGAGGAATGAAGATATGAAGCTTCCCATGCAATGGATCAAGGAATATGCGCCTATCCCGATGGATGCCAAAGCTTATCAGAACCGCATGATCTGGACCGGTACAGCGGTGGAGGGTGTTGAGGATTTAGGCGAGGAAATAGAAAAAGTAGTAGTGGGCCGTGTGCTCACTGTGGATAAGGTGGAGGGCAGCGACCATCTGCATGTGTGCCGTGTGGATGCTGGCCAGGGTGCGGAGCTGCAGATTGTGTGCGGTGCTCCCAATGTCGCACCTGGCATACTGGTGCCTGTGGCGCTGGAGGGGGCAAGGCTCCCCGGCGGCATAAAAATTAAGAAGGGCAAGCTGAGAGGCGTAATGAGCGAGGGTATGCTCTGCGCCGCAACAGAATTAAATGTGCCCCAGGAACTTTACCCATCAGTTGGGGATGAAGGCTTGCTGGTTTTTGGGGAGGAATATCCCCTGGGAACCGATGTAAAGACCATTTTCGGCCTGGATGATACTGTCATCGACTTTGAAATTCTGGCCAATCGTCCCGATTGCCTCTGTGCCTGGGGTGTGGCCCGTGAAACTGCCGTGGCCATGAAAACCAAGTTCAAAAAGCCGGAGATCAATGTTGCGGAAGCCGATGGCAGCATTCATGATTATGTGAAGGTTTCTGTAGAGGATACCGATTTTTGCCCTCGGTATGTAGCCCGGGTGGTAAAAAATGTGCGTGTGGCTCCATCGCCCATGTGGCTGCGCAAGTATCTGCATGGTGCTGGTATGCGCTCAATTAACAATGTGGTGGACATCACCAATTTTATCATGCTGGAGACAGGCCATCCCATGCACGCATTTGACCTTGCCAAGGTACGGGGCGGCGAGATCATTGTCCGCAAGGCCAAAGCAGGAGAAAGCATCAAGACCTTGGACGGCAAGGAAAGGCAGCTTTCTGGAATTGAGCTTTTGATTTGCGATAAGGAGGGCCCTACCGGCGTTGCCGGCATCATGGGCGGCGAGGAAAGTGAAATCACCGAGGAAACAAAGGACCTCATGTTTGAGTGCGCTGCCTTTGACCGCACCGGCACCCGGCTTGCAGCCAGAAGCCTTGGCATGCGCACGGAGTCCAGCGGCCGCTTTGAAAAGGGCGTAAGCGCAGCAACGGCGCTGGAAGCCATTCAGCGGGCCTGCCAGATGATTAACCTTTTGGATGCAGGCGATGTGGTGCCAGGCATTATTGACATTTATCCAAGTCCCGTAAAGCCCCAGGTGGTAGCAGGCTCCCTTGCACGCATTGCCCGTCGTACGGGGGTTGATATCCCCAAGGAAACCATGGTGGACATATTAAAGAGCCTGCATTTTGAGGTGAAGGTGAAGGAAGATGGCGACAGCATTGAGGTTGTTGTTCCCGTTTTCCGTCAGGATGTGGAGGGGGAAGCAGATCTTTCAGAGGAAGTACTGCGGGTGTACGGATATGAAAACATCCCCACCACCAGGCTTCGGGGCGAGTCCACCCCCGGCGGCCGCAGCGATGCCATGCGTTTTCGTGATACCATTGGTTTAAAGCTCAACGGCCTGGGCTTTTGGGAGACCATGAGCTTCTCCTTCATCAGTGAAAAAGCTATCGAAAAGTTGAACCTTAGCAAGGAGGATGAGCGGAACAAGCCGCTGACCATTTTAAATCCCCTGGGTGAGGACACAAAGGTCATGCGGCCCAGCCTGGCCCCCGGCATGCTGCAAACATTGGCATTGAACATGAACAGGGGCAATGACAGCGCCATGCTGTATGAAATAGCGGCAGTATTTGACGGTAATCATCTGACGGAAGAAAAGCTGCCTACGGAAACACCTACCCTGTGCCTTGGCATGTACGGCTCCGGTACTGATTTTTACGCCCTGCGGGGGATAGTACAGGCACTGCTAAGCGGCCTGGGCATCCAGGCGGATATTGTGCCCGGCGGAGAAAGCTACCATCACCCCGGCCGCTGCGCAAAGCTTGTGGCAGATGGCAAGGTGCTGGCTTTTCTTGGCGAAGTGCATCCGGACACCCGTGATGCTTTTGATATGCCGGAGCGTGCGCTGCTGGCGGAAGTCAACCTGGCTATGGCCCAGGCATTGGCTGTGCCCATGGGAGAAGTAAAGGCACTGCCCCGGTATCCCGCTGTCACCCGGGACCTGGCGTTGGTAATGGCCGGAGATCAGCCTGTAGGCCCTGTGATGACCGCCATGGAAAAGGCGGCAGGTAAACTGCTGGAGGAGTGCCGCATGTTTGACGTCTATCGAGGCGTAAAGCTGGGGGATAACAAAAAGTCAGTGGCCTTCTCCCTGGTGTTCCGCTCTGCTGATCATACCCTCACCGAGGCCGAGATCACTGCAGCGGTGGATAAGGTATTGAAGGTGTGCGAGAATGAGTTTGGTGCAGTCATCAGGTCGTAGCAGGGGAAGGCAACCCCTGCCCTCTCACCCAAGGGACAGCATCCCTTGGGTGTTTCAACTTTTGTATCGTGATGCATAAGTCGAAGGGATGCCCCTTTTGCGGCAAAATGGCTGCGGAAGGGGTCATTTTTTTATTTTTGCCCAAGTGTGTTCTTTGGGTGTTCTCTTGTTATATCATCAATAGCACGATAATATATCCGTAAATCAACTTAAGTACGTGGATAAATCATGGCAAGAGGTGTTACATGAGAAAAACGCTTCAGAATGTGGCAAGTTATTTGAAGGAAATAATGGTGCCCGAAACGCAAGAAGCATATGCAATCCAACCAGCATATAGATGCATTTCTGATGAAGAGAGCATACGTAAGGGCGTTTTTGCGTTCAGAACCTTTTTAGCTTACCTATACGATGTTTTGTACGCCAAAGGCGATAGCTATGATAAAGCCAGCAAAGCTGCCCATGAATATGAAAACCGCACTACGCTTTCAGTGTATTATCCTTTTCTCCACAACATAGGAACCATGCTAATGAACATTGGTTATCATGGCATACCAGATGAAAGCGCTAAAGCGCTCACTTGTGGGAATGTCATATTTAATGAAAAGCTGTCTGTTGCAAAGAATCTTGAATGCCTGCGATTTTTAAATGATTGCGGGATTTGCTTTGATGGTATAGATAAAAATGATAAAAAGCAAAACTTATCAAATATCAAAGCAATAAAGATTACATATCCAGACAACGCCATGATGCTGACAGGCCTGAAGGTCATGGCAATCGCCGAAATGGACCATAGCACCCTTGTCAACCAGGATGTATTTTTAAGATGCGATTACAGGGTGTTAAAAAAAGATGCAACCGATGTGCTTTCCATTGTGCAGGATACCATCAAGCCTTTATCTCAAGATGTGCAGGACTTTATTCTAAAACTGCATCATTGCTATCAGGGTAAGGGACTTTCCAGCACAGTGGAAGTAAAGGGATTTCATATCTATGTGAAGTATTGTTATAAACGGAAAGAGGTGTGGGGGATTAATGCTTCCCTCAACAA
>JAEYQQ010000066.1 GCA_023409955.1 Bacillota bacterium
CTGTTAGCTTCTCAGGTGCCATAATCTCGAATTCAAACATCTTTGCTTCGCCGGGGCCAAAGTTTTCCTTCACGGTTGCAGGAGAAACCGTCCATCCTCGGGGGCCTCGATAGCTACTGTTGCATCTGTGCTCTGAGTGGATAGGTTGGTTACCTTTATGGAGCTCTTTATAGGTGTGATCTCCCTAGCGGTGTTCAGCGCAACCTTAGCAACACCCATTTCCACAGAAAACTCTGGCAGAAGGGCAAAGGTTTCATCCGGCTGTCCAAATGCTTTAAAGCCATTGGCAAAGCTTACGGTAGCTGTAAACGAATTTCCATGGAAAGCGTTGTACAGTTCAGCCGTGTCGTCCGCAAGGATGGTAAAATGCTGGATTACAGTTTGGTTATCGCCCAAAGAACCTTCCTGCTCTCCTTTGACAATGGTCCATCCATCCGGCAGGTTCAATTGGATATCGCTCAATTCTAGCGCTTCGCCAATGCCTTGATAGACACGTACCGATACGTTGGCTTCCTGGCCAGGCACGATTTCGTAGTCGTCCATAATTACACGCACGGAAACGGCGGCCGCAGCGGCAAGGGCTTCATCCAGCTGCTCAAGCTTGCGGTTTAGCAGGAAGGACAAGTCATACTTTTCACTTTCCGACATAACGCTGGAAGTGGAAACGGCATCCAATGCCTTCTTGACATCCCCCTGCATAGCAGTCAGTGCGCTGAATACGGCATCGTTATCAGGGAACGCTGCGTCAACAGCGCGATAATCAGCCTGAATGGCCGTCAACAGCTCGCTTACAGTCCCATCATTCACCAGTTTGGCATAATCGTCGAAATCATATGGAAGTCCGTCGAAGAAGGATGTTTCCTGGCCCGCATTCTTGATCTTCTGTGCTCCTTCGTTTGTCATCATGAAGTATGCGGATCCGGGACCGGGGAAGGGATTGCCGCCCATGCCCTGACATGCATGAAAAGAACGGGCGTACTGTGCAATCTGGTTATAGGTTTGACCATACCAAGGATCATAAGCACCCACATTCACAGTAACCGTTTGGTCCGCCTCTACGCACCGCTCGTAGACCTTCGGTACCTGGTAAGCAGGAAGACCATCGTAATTGCGGCTGGGATCGGCTGCGCGCTCAATACCCATTTGGAATGTCATATACATGGCCTGATGCTGTCCATGCTCCGAGCGTATATTTTGCGCATGGTGGACACAGACCTGGGGACGGTAGCGCCGAATATTGAGTGCAAGGTAATCGGCAATGTAATCAAAGTCCCACAGTTCCTCAGCCTCTTCCCACAATTTTGAAAAACCATAATCCTTGCAGGGGCTATCAAAATCATAGCGCCCCCATTCGTTTCTGGTATGCAGGACTTCAATGTTCTGATCCATTTCCATAGTGCGTAAAACGCCCATGGCGTTTTCGTATTCCGGACCAATTGCGTTTTGCCCACCCTGTCCACGGGTTACATTGAGAATAACGGTGTCAACGCCTTGTCCTAAGCTCAGAGCGGCCAGCATGGCGCTTTGTTCATCATCTGGGTGAACCGCACTGTTCATAACAGATGTAATAGTGCCCAGCGGACGGACTGCCTTAAGCAGCGTTATAATACCGCTATCATTTGGTGGTGCAGGAAGATTTGCCGCTGATGCAGCAAAAATGCCACCACTTACCAACATGATGCATAAAAGTATCCCAATAACTCTCCTGTACCTCACATTTTTCATCCTTTCTCCTTGTTAGTTCGACAAATCTTCCTAGTACCCCGTGTGATCCCCTTATTTGTATGCCTATACCTCCTTCCGTTGTAAATTGTTTTGTGTGTCAGTACTTAGGTATACAAGCCATCCTTTTACCTTTGTACTGGTGAATGAAAATATTCCCATCGCGCTACTATCTTTTTGCTTCAAAACATTTCATAATACTCGTCGCACAAGCATCCGGATTGCTATTTTGATCTTATTTTCATCTCGCCAATAAGTTGCTTTGTTAATATATGAATCATTATAATGTTTATTTTCAGTTTGTCAACTATTTTGTGATTATTTTTTTGTCATGTGAGCGGAATGGGGCATCTGTTATTTTTGAATGGTAAAAGTGACGATTCAGGGTAGTCTAGTTGCGACCATATACCCCCAGACACCTGATATCCATCCCATCAGAGCGTTTGCATCGCATAGGTGCTGGCAGATGGATTCGTGACTAATTTATTACACCCAATTGCATTCTAAGGGTGAAGCGCTTAGCAATCCTGGGGCTATCGGCAACGGCAGCAAATCTGGATTATTATTTGAGAAAAATTTAGACAAGAATTTATACTGAATAATCACTTTACTAACAATAAGTTTATGCACATAAGAGCATAATAATTTGTGCATAAACTATCGTATTTTTCAATATAAAGATACAAAACACAAAAAATGATTACTAAACGAAAGTATTTACATTTGACGAATACGAGATATTGCCAATATACTCAAGATACTAAAATAAGAGTTCATAGTAAAATAACACACTATTACATTACTCATAGGAGTGAGTATATGGCAAACACTACGAAGAGCTACATGGGGGATTCTTACAGGGTAAGGCAATGGAGGTCTTTACGTCGCAGCGCCAAGATTAATTGGGAGCTATATGTAATCATAGCTATTCCTGTGATATGGTTATTCGTATTCAGCTATTTTCCTATGTACGGCGTTCAGATCGCCTTTAGGAAGTTTAGCGCAAGTAAAGGGATAAGCGGCAGTCCTTTTGTTGGGCTCATATACTTTGAAAAGTTCATTAAGAGCTATAACTTTAGCCGTGTGATACAGAATACGTTATCAATTAGCATATACGACCTTATTATGGGCTTTCCATTCCCTATTATCATGGCGTTACTGCTCAACAACTGTCTTAGACCTCATTATAAGAAGTTTGTGCAGATCGTCACATATATGCCTTATTTCATATCAACTGTTGTTATGGTAGGCATCATCATACAATTCCTGTCGCCAAAGGTAGGTGTAATCAACTACGCAATCATGGGTTTAGGCGGTAAAGAAATTGATTTTATGGGAAAACCGGAATATTTTAAACACATATATGTGTGGTCGAATATCTGGCAGGGAACAGGCTGGAACGCAATCATCTATCTTTCCGCTCTTGCATCCATTGACCCTGGCTTGCATGAAGCTGCTTTGGTAGATGGTGCAAATCGCTTTAAACGTATGATGCATATAGACATACCCGGATTGCTGCCGACAATCACCATCATGCTTACTTTGCGTATGGGCAGTATCATGAGCGTTGGTTTTGAAAAGGCGTTCCTAATGCAGAACAATTTAAACCTGACCACCTCTGAGATTATATCAACCTATGTTTACAAAACGGGCCTAGCCTCTGCGGCACCCGATTACTCCTATTCTGCTGCCATTGGTCTTTTTAATTCGGTAATCAATTTAGTGCTTATATCAATCGTAAACAAAGTGAACTCGAAGATAAACGAAATCAGCCTTTGGTAGAAGGGAGGATTAAAATGCTAAAGGTTATTTCAAAAAACACCAAAACCAAAATACGGACAACACCTGAAGATAGAGCTTTTAATTTCGTGAACGATGGCTTGATGTTATTCGCTGCTCTCATTGTTTTATATCCTCTGATATACATATTAAGTTCAGCATTATCATCCCCCACTGCTGTGTCGCAGGGTAGAGTTGTGCTGTTTCCCGTTGATTTTTCCTTAAGAGGCTTTGAGGAGGTTTTTAGCCACAAAGCCATATTAACCGGATTTGCCAACTCCATATATTATACCGTTGTTGGCACGACAGTGAATATCGTCATGACAATGTGCGCGGCATACCCTCTTTCACGCAAGGGAATGCCTGGCAGGCGTATCCTACTGTTTATCTTTACGTTTACCATGTTATTTAGCGGCGGTCTCATTCCATCATACATGCTTACATCCAAGCTTGGCCTAATCAATACCCGCGCCGTTATGATCATTCCAACAGCAATTAACGTGTTTAACGTTATCATCTGCCGTACTTTCTTTGAAACGACAATACCAGATGAGCTCTCAGAGGCGGCTATGATAGATGGCTGCAGCCATACTAGATTTATGTTGCAGATGGTGATGCCTTTATCAAAAGCAATTATCGCGGTTATGGTATTGTATTATGGATTGGGCCATTGGAATTCCTATTTTCAGGCATTCCTGTATATCACTGATAAGTCAAAATATCCGCTTCAGATTGTGCTTCGCGATATCTTAATACTCAATCAAGTGAATGACATTATTTCAGATCCATTACTGTATCAGGCAAAGGCTGGCATGGCACAGTTGCTTAAATACGCGCTCATCGTTGTGTCCAGTGCTCCGTTTATGATTGCCTATCCTTTCGTAGCCAAGCATTTTGTAAAGGGAGCCATGATAGGCGCAGTAAAGGGATAAAAGCATGATTTGTTACAGGCGAATAATGCGTCTGTCAAATAAGAGAAGTCTATAAAAACAAGGGAGGTTTTCGACGAATAAAGTGAAACATGATTTCCCCAGGTGAATCATACGTCTGACAAATAGCGATCAATCAATAAAATAGGAGGTCTTGCAATGAAAAGAATAGTTCGTTTGTTGGGTGTTCTTCTGTTGACATTCGCTGTGGTTACCACCGGTTTCGCCGGCTCCACCAACGATTCTCTGATTCCATCTACTCATGGCGGTGTAGCGGTAACGGCCCCCGGCGTTCTCCCCATCGTTCAAGAACCTGTTACATTGACAATCATGGTTGCGCAAAACGCAAACGTTGAGGACTATGTCAATAATAAAATGACCAAGTATATGGAGGAACAGACCGGTGTTAAGATCAACTGGGTAATTGTTCCTTCACAGGATGCTACTCAGCGCGTCAACCTGTTGTTGGCAAGCCAGGTTGATATGCCTGACGTCATCATGGTACCTACCGGCATTTCCAACGAAGTCGTAGCGGACATGGCCGGCCAAGGTTTGTTCCTGCAGCTTGATGAGATGATTGAAAAGCTGGCATTCTGGTATGCCCAGGTTCGCGAAAAGGATCCCCTCATTGCAAATCTAATGAAGCTTCCTGATGGTCATGAATATACAATGCCTAAGGTTGTTTTATCTGAGCCTAATGCAATGTCAAGGCGCGCTTGGATAAACAAAAACTGGCTTGACAAGCTTGGACTTTCTGTTCCGACCACAACAGATGAACTCTTTACAGTTCTCAAGGCCTTCAAGGAAAAAGATCCCAATGGTAACGGCAAGCAAGATGAAATCGGCGTGATGGGTTCCACAAACGGATGGTCCGCATATCCCGAAGAGTTCCTTCTCAACTCTTTTATTAAGTATAGTAGAAGTGCTCCTTATTATCTGGATAACGGAAAATTTGAAGCTGCCTATGACAAGGACGCTTATCGTGAAGGCCTAAAGTTCATGAATAAACTATGTGCTGAAGGGCTTTTGGATCCTGCAACTTATACGCAAGACAATGATCAAATGAAGCAGCTCTTTGACAATCCTGATGTCTCCCTTATCGGCTTAGCTACTGGCGGCGGTACGTTCATTTGGTCCCCTATGGATGGCGAGAGGGTTAGGGAATATGTTCCCCTGTCTCCGCTTAAAGGACCGGCAGGCGTACAGTATACCTACTATGAACCTTACGGGAGCTATAACCTGAATGAATGGATTATCACTAGTGCATGCAAGAATCCCGAAGTAGCGTTTCGATTTGCTGATTTCATGTACTCCTTAGATGTCAGCATGAGAAACCGCCTTGGCGAACCCGGAGTAGACTACTCCATTCCAACCAATGGAGAAATCGCTGTCGACGGCGGAGAAGCGCTATACTCTCCTATCCTACCGTGGGGAAAGATCAACTCAGCCAGATGGGACGAAATTGGCCCGACCTACAACGATTTTGACAATAAGGGCGTAAAGACAGATGATCCTTACGAACTGCAACAGTATCTGTGGAATGCGACAATTGAACATTATGCTCCCTATAAGCCTCCGATCGAAATGTGCCACAACACCAGGCTCTATTTCGAAGCAGAAGAAGCCCGCAGACTCTCCGAGATCAACACAGACCTGCAAAACTATGTACGCAACTCACTAGCAGAGTTTGTGACTGGTGTCAGAAATCCCAACGACGACAACCAGTGGCAGCAGTATCTTGACGAGATTAAAGCAATAGGCTATGAAGAGTACATTTCTATTGTTCAGGCTCGCTACGACAAAGCCAATTAACTCAATTCAAAAGCTGGCCTCAAAGCATCAAGGTATCCAGAAAAAGTCCGGCTGTGCCGGACTTTTTCATATGAAAGCAAGAAAATGTAAAGACTTATTAGCACAGCCCAAGACCACTGGTAACAGCCTCAACATTTAAATAAGCTCTTTGGGTAGCAACTAAGTATTACAAACCGTCATCCTTATAACCTCTTGGCGTAATGCCATAGCAACGTTTAAATGCCTTATAGAACGTATTTATGTTGCAATATCCTACTCTCTCCGCAATTTCAGCCGTGGTCAAAGAAGTACTTTTCAGCAATTCTACTGCCCGAGACATTCTTTTTTGCTCAATATACCGATGGATATTGGTGCCGTTACTCTGCTTGAAGAAGCTTGAGATATAACTTTCAGTCATACACAGCGAGCTGGCGATAGATGCCAGGCCAAGATTTGGATCGTTATAGTTATCCTCAATATATACGATTATTTTATCTTTTAACCGTTGATACGTATAGCTGCTCCGTATGTTTATAGAATCACTGTATATATTTATCACTTTAGACATGTACTGCATAATTTCGTCAATATCCTTCGCGCCCTTCATTTTCTTAAGGTTCAACTCTATTTCCTTGATTTTTTCGCTGTCAAGGTCTGCCACCTTTGATTCAAGAATAAGCGTTGTTTCAGAAAGCAGGAAGTTGAACCTTTCACGCTGGACTTTAGACGCTTCCAGAATATCCCTATTTCTCTCGATTAATTCTCTGATCGCCTGCATCGCAGCATTGGAATCGCCTGTGCTGATAATGTTACACAGTCGTTGTGCATCGTCCAAGCTGTATGTTAACCTGTTTTTTTTGCTGGCAGAACGATCATACCAAGCTATATCTTTGCTACCCAGCATATTCATATTATACAGTACGTATTCAGCGTTGCGATAACTCATATAGATTTGATCATGATTCATTACCGTATCCCCGATACCCCATTTCACGCTTGTGCTGGAATTGGTCAGCATCTCATTCACAATATGCGAGATACTTTCTTCGATTTGTTCCTTGCTTGGTATCGAATCAAAACACAATGTCACTACAAATCTATCAAAGGCCGTCTTGCAGAAAAAGAGGCCTTTTTTCCGCATATGGGAGAGTACCTCTGAAACCTCGAACATAGCCGCATCAATTACCCCACTGTCAAATGCTATGATTCTCGCCGCTGCAACCGAATAATATGAATAATCAAGAATTGATACTTCCCCCTCCATCATCCGCATTTCATCTTCAAGAATCAGTTCGCCTTTCAGCAGCCGATTGTATATGATCTCCCGTGATGAATCCCTATATTCTTGAATTCTGGCAGCAATCTGTGAATAATCCTTTGTTATATCCGACATCTTACCCAGTACATAATGCAGGTCGTTGCCACCCTTAGATGTAAGGTTTATACCATTTTTCCTTTCCCAATCTCTTACTAAGCGTAGCAAGGATGTTACAGGGTCTGATATGCTCTTGGAAAATATAAAAGCTAATAAAACACTGGTTAAAAGCATTATTAAGTAAAGGCCCATCAGATTTTGCTGAACCCGCCTGCTGTCTGCATATATTGCATCCGTGGGAACATAATAGATAACCGTCCAGTCAATCAAAGATAGCCTTTGAGACCACCACTCAAAGTTTTTATTGCCTAGTCGGAGCTGTGTGCTCCCAGTTCCCTCTGCCATTAAGTTTTCAAGCGCTACTGCACTATCATTACTTGCGTAAAGAATTTGATCCTCACTGTCTAAAAGTATGAGTGCCGAATCATCGTATACGCTTGATAACCCAAGGCTATGTATTAATTCACCCAATTGTAACCCCGCAATTACCGTCGCGCCTTTTGCCTTATCCGTAAAAGGTAATCGATAGTAAAGATCCACATAGCCATTTGGTGAATCCTTTGTTACGAAAAATCCGCTGTTAATGTTCTGAAGTTGTTCCTTGCGCCATTGCGTGTAAGGTTTAATCTCATTAAAGAATTTCAGCCTAAAGAATATTTCAGGGCGTGTATCGAGCATATCGGAAGCGATAAAAAGATGGTTATAGTGAAAATATATCGTCAACCTATCCAGGAATAGACTAGTAGAGGTATACATGGCAAGGTTGTTAGACAAGCTCAAAAAGCGCATATACTCCTTAGGCTCAAAATCCGCGCCGATCTTTCTAAGGCGTGAAACATTTAAGTTGTTATAAAATGATGATTGTATATTTAAAACGCTCCGTAAATTCGTCTCGATGCTATCCACTACTGTGGTAACTACTTGTTCCGTCTTTATCTTCACTTTGTCTTGCTCGGTTTTAACAATATTGGTATATGAAGTAGTACCGATTACTAGGAACAGCACAGTAATAATAATCAAATACGTAATGAGATACCTAAAAAGTACCCTATGCTTTGGGCTATGCAACTGCTTCAGCTGTTTTTTAGGATGCTTATCTCTTTTGATGCGCAGGCCAATGTTCTTTTGTATATTCCTTATCTCATCTTTCCACATTGCCGCTCCTTCAAATTGGCGAGTGCGAACAAGTAATAGAACATCCGCTTACACTTAATACCCTCAGTCAGACTACATGACAAAACCTAAAGAAACCCAAATCATTATATGGTTTTCCCCGGATCGCAAATAGTTTGCTTACCCACAAACCGCATAATCTGCCGCGCACGCATATAAAAGATCTTGAATAAACAGGAATAATCTAAGTATTAAGTAATTGGTTCTCTGATTTGTAAAATCCGTTAACGCTTTGCAGTTTATTCCAGAGTAAACGATTTGAGTGCAGCACTCCCCTGCCCCTTATATGAGAAATAGATCGATTGTATCCCATCTGGGATGTCGATTGACTCGACATAATCCGTCCACTCATTGGTGAATCCCACAGCAATCTCGCCCAATACCGTTCCATTCCAAGCCGTTTTAACTTGGAACACGCCTTTGCAATAACCCCGAACGCTGATGCCAACCTTTTTTACGCCTTTTACGTCAAAATACTTAAATCCACAAGTTGCCGTTTCTGTCATGTTCATGATATATCCTTGTTCTTCATCGTTATCACGCCCATCCTGCGTGATGCGGGGATGACAGCTATCCAGCCAGAAACCATTATCTCCTGCGCCGCCTGAATACATATTCTCCATGACGCAAAAGAGGTTGCAGGCAATATAGGCCGGATAGGTACCTTTGCCAGCTAATGGCCCGCCATTCAAGCCGCATGAAGTCATCTCCACTTGCGGGATAGAGCCATCATCCAAAATCTCAACCTGCTCCGCCATGCCCTGACGGCTAAAGTTCGTTCCGTCGGTATGTCTGTGGTAGAATATGTATGTTTTATCCTTCACTTGAACAAGGCCGCCATGATTGTTTCCGCCGTAGTACATGGGCTTGTTGGCAGGTTTATAAGTGCTGATATGCAAATCATTATTGCTTACTATCACACCGCCATAGGTAAAGCCATGATCAAGGTAGCAGCTGGTGGCATAGCATAGTTCATGCATTACCACCGAAGAATAGACAAAGTAATACGTATCACCTAATTTACGAATGGAGGGTGCCTCAAAAAACTCGTGGCCTTCATAGCCGCTTCCTTGGCTGTAGGGTTGGCTGGGCATGATGGTAACAGGATCCTTCACAACTGTAATCATATCACGATCCAGCACCGTTAGCATGGGACCGTGGCGACTCTTATCGCCATAAGCACAAAAGCCTGTATATAGGTATGTGAATCCATTTTCCGTAAGTACCGCGGGGTCGAATTGCGGCTCATCTCCCGTCCGCTCACCTAGCCTTGTGCCATCCTGATAGTGCACATAGCCATAAAACTCATATTTTCCCGCGGGGATATCGCACACTGCTACGGATACGCAGGAACGTTTATCCAGAACATAGTATAAATAGTAGCGTCCGTCAGGCCCTTTGGTCACATCAGGTGCATAGAGGCACATGCGGCCCTCTTGGTTGAAGGGGTCATCGGTTTTTCGGTAGATTACGCCCTCATAGCGCCAGGCTGCAAGATTATCTATCGGCGCGGACCAGCAGACATAATCGTTTAGGCAATACACATGGCCACGGAATCGATCATGAGAACCATAGATATAGATGCGCCCGTCAAAGACATGCGGTTCTCCATCCGGTATATATTCCCAGCTAGGAAGATAGGGATTGAAAGCTTGCATCCAAAATCAACCTTTCTCAATATGAAGTCCATGGCGAAGGGCAGATGGGCTAGGTAAGACATGGATCATCTGTTTTCTTTATAAGGCTCTATGGGCGAAAGCGCAGGTGAAATACAGCTACTAGCTTATTGGGCACTGCCCTATCTTCCGCATCTCACACCCATCCAAATCGATGGGAATTTCTGCAGGATATCGGGCTTCCCTCAGATGCTCGTATTAAGCTAAGTAAACTTTTTGCATTTACTGCTCGCATTGCCCACCAACTGGCATTGCTGGCTAAGCTCTACGACGTTAATACCCACAGCGGATACATCATCGATATGGAATGGAAATTGAGACCATTTCATAAGCCCTCATGACCTCTTCACCACCGGCACACGAAACTGCATAATGGCTGCAGCTTTAATCATCCTATGGGCGATGTGATTACACTGGCTTAAGATTGGCCGAACTTTTTCATCATCCAAAGGGATGTCAATTCATCGGGCGGGCATAAGGCTTGCAGCGCGGTGTCTTTAAACAACATGGCATAGGGTGCTTCTTTTGTATAGGGCGTCCATTCTGGCATATCGCTGCCATCTAAATCCTTGCCGTTTGGGTCCCCTTTTTTAACAAACTCTGCCCAGTAGTTGCACATCACACGCGCCAAGTCGTAATGCTTGCCCACAAATGGCCGCCAGCATTTGGCCAGTGTTTCAAAGAAGAACCATAAATCGACAGAGTGAAAAGCACCCGGATGATCCCAGCCGGGGATGTCTGCCCCAAAGCAATAAAAGTAATTCGGCATTGTGTTATGAAGCTCATCAGAGCGGCGAAGCATGGTATGAATGGCCACTGCAATACTGCTGGTTTTCGCACGCTCTTTTATTTCATCAAGGTTCCCACATTCACGGTTACAAAGTGCCAAATATGCCTCTGCTTGGTCGCCGAAAATATCATTCGCCATTTGATCAAAGGCTGCGAGGCTGTTTACCTGCGGCACTTCCATAAACTCATCTACTGTTAATCCCAATAGAATGGGGATTTGAAGCCGCTTGTTTTCCAGAAATCGGGTCATATTATCGCCCACATGAAAATTCCCATCTTCAACGGTGCCAAAAAAACGATTAAAAGCCAACATTTTATCCCGCACATAAACCGCATCCAGAGCCCTCGCCTCTTTAAGCGAGGATACTCCAAGAAAATCAAAAAACGCAACCCCCTGCTCCTCTGCTTGGCTTGGGGTATAATTTCTAAATCGCTCTTCATAGCAGGCGGTAAATATCCCGCTTTGAATGATCGCACCTTGAACCAAGCCTTCGTTTTGAGGGGAGGTGATTTGTGTCATAACACTTCCACCTCCTGCGGATTGGCCTGCAATGGTAATCCGATCAGGGTCGCCGCCAAAGGCCGCAATATTACGTTTCACCCAGCGTGTGGCCGCCTGCTGATCTAAATTTCCAAAATTGCATGGCGCTTCAGGCGATTCTTTTCTCAACTCAGGGTGGCATAAAAACCCGAAAACGTTTGTGCGATAATTGATTGTAACCACAATTATGCCTCTGCGCGCCAATCGCTCGCCATCAAACTCCATTTCATTAGGAGCACCCATTTGCAATGCGCCGCCAAAGTACCATACGAGCACAGGATACTTTTCATTTCCCGTCATGGCAGGCGTCCAAACATTTAGGTACAGGCAATCCTCGCTCATAGGCGCTTCGGGTTCGCACAGCCACTCACGCTCATAAAGCCCCACATGGTTGCTCATATGCACATTCTGCATAGACATTGGTCCAAAGGCATCCGCCTTAAGAACCCCTTCCCAATTGCTTGCTGGCTGTGGCGCTTTCCAGCGCAACTCACACACTGGTGGTGCCGCAAAAGGAACCCCTTTGAAAGCCGTGATGCGGGGATCGGCGGCCGGAATTCCCTCCAGCCTGCCATTTTCAACTGTAACTTGACGCAACATAAGCTCCTCCACTTATTTAAATTGATAAAAGGAATCCTTTAGGTATCGCGTTCTTCGCTACTGAGCATCTATGCTCTTTCCATATTGGCCTGCCTCCCGAGAGCTTAACCAGCAGCAAAACAGAAATATCAATTGGATATATTTACTTTTGTTGTGGATGATTGCTTGAGGACAAGTCACGATGACCTCATCGTACATACAGTTTGGAGTAGCCTATTCAATGTGTTTAAGCCTTGATCGCACCAATCATGATACCTTTTACGAAATATCGCTGCAGAAATGGGAAAACACACATAACAGGCGCCATGGTCACAATCACAGCACCCATCTTGATACCTGTAGAAAAAGTTGACTGTGTAAGGGCAGATTGGGAAGCCATTACCGTTCGTTCTGCGCTTGCCTCCAATACCATGTTCCGCAGTACCAGCTGTAAGGGTATCATTGTGTTTTTTCGAATGAATATCATGGCGTTAAACCATTCGTTCCACCGATCAACACTATAAAACAGAACCATTGTTGCGATAATCGGCATTGACAACGGCAGTACGATCTGAGCCAAAATACGCCATTCGCTTGCACCATCGAGGCGGCTTGATTCCAATAGAGAATCAGGGATTGTATTAAAGTAGCTTCGCATTATGATCATGTAGAAATTGTTGACGCCATACGCCAATATAACCGACCAAATTTTATTTGTGAGCTTTAGCTCAAGCATCAGCAGATATAAAGGTACAATACCACCGTTAAAGAGCATGGTGAACAAGATGGCGTACGTAAACAACTTTTTCAAGGGATATGCAGGCCGGCTTAGCGCATAGGCCACGCTGGTGCTTAAAAACATGTTCAGCGGAACACCTAAAACTAAAATCGTCAGTGTTGTGCGGTATCCAGTCCATATCCTTCCATCCTGAAAGAGGGTTCTGTAATTATCCAGGGTTGGCATGGAGGGAAAAAGCATGAGCGGTGAATCCATATACTCTTTAGGTGTTGCGAAAGAGGCAGCCAGCACATTCACAAAAGGCAGCACGATAACCAAAGCCCATAGCAGTAATATGGTTAGCAGGATTGCATCCATCAATTGAAAACGGTTGCGCATTCCGCGTTTTGAAGTTCTTTTTTCAATGCCAAGCATTAGAACAATCCCTCCCCGCCCATAAACTTTGCCAGCCGGTCTGCGCCAAGCAACAGCGAGAAATTGATAAGAGACTTGAACAAGCTAATGGATGCGGAAAAGGAAAAATCAGATGCGGATTGAAAAGTAACGCGGTAGATATACATATCCAATGTCTCCGCAACTTTCATTGTGGCGGGATTACTAAGGTTAAATATTTGTTCAAACCCTGTTGTCATGATAAAACCAACCTGCAAAATAAGCATAACGATGGCAGTATTGCGTATACCAGGAAGGGTAATGTGAAGTACTCTTTGTATACGAGATGCACCATCGATCTCCGCTGCCTCATACTGCTCCTGATCAATGCCGGCAATGGAGGCCATATAGATAATGGCTGTCCAGCCGGCAGTTTTCCAAATGGCGGTGATGTACACCATTGGCTGGAAGTAACTTTGGTTACCAAGAAAACTAACCGCTTCACCGCCAAGCAGCCGGATAATTGAGTTCACCAAACCCGTATGACCCAAAGTATTAATCATGATGCTAGAGACGACCACCCATGAGAGAAAGTGTGGAAACGTGAAAATTGACTGAATAATCTTTTTTGATCGTCCGATTCGCACTTCGTTAATCGCCAGCGCCAATAAAATAGGAACGGGAAATTCAAAGATAAACCGGCCAGCATTAATCCAAAATGTTCTAAAAAGGGAATCAATAAAAGCGGGATCCCTAAACACGTACTCGAAGTTCAAAAAGCCTACCCAAGGGCTGCCAAAGATGCCTAGCTTTGCCTTGTACGTTTTAAACGCAAGCGATAAGCCCAAAATGGGGATGTAGGCAAAAATCGCGTACCAGGCTGCGCCAGGCAGGAGTAAAAAATACACCTGCTTATTCATCCTAATGCCGGACCAGAAGCGCCTGAATCCGGATTGCTTTGCCTTTTTTTCCACAGGAATGCTTCATCTCCTTTGCCGTCAAATAGTCTAACTTAACCTTCAAGAGAACCGGGGCGGCGCAACCGGATATTTATTCGCCGGCTTTTGCGCAACCGCCCCGATTCTCCCGTGAAATAGCTGTAGACCTTTACGGATTATTTTGCCTTGGCGTTGAGCTCATCCAACACGGGCTGAACTAGCGGCATTTGAGAATCGATCCAGGCCTGCCAGTTGGCCTCGAGGTTCTCTACGCTGGTGGCGTTGGTTACCAGATTGGCAAACTCTGTCTTGTAGTCAAATGCGATTTTACGGCGAGCGGGAGAGTCATGGGTGAAAACAGTCCAATCAACTTCAGAGAAGCTTTCAGGGGTACCCATTTCGACACGGTTGGCATACAGTTTCTTGGACAGTTCACGATAGTAGGGTAGTACATTGGGGTTGTCAAAGCTAAAGTCGTCCCACAATTTCAGGTTGAGCATGAAGTAGCCGCCGATGCCGGGATATTTACCGGTGGCACCTTCCAGAGGCATGCCCTCAGGCAGCAGGTTGATCATCTCACCGTTTTCGATCTTATAGTCTTCGCCCTCAAAGCCGGCGACCTGAACCTGGAAGCCTTCAGGTGTGCAGCCGTAGTCGATCCAGTCCATCAAGCGCTCAAACTTTGCATCGTCTATATCGGGATTGAAGCACAAGGCGCCCCAATAGTTGATTAGGTCACGCTGATGGTAATGGCCATCTTCGCCCAGGACGTTGGCCACATGCACAGCCTCTTTGGCGTCCAAACCGAGGCTCTTGCCAAACCTGGCTTCCAGGTCCAGCTGCATACCGGTGCTGGTGCCGCCCATGTAAGAGGCACCAGCCACACCTGCGATGCGGAACATATCCCAGTCATCTTCATTCTTGATGCTGTAGAATTCAGGGCTGAGCAGGCCGTCTTTATAGGCTTGATAATAGAGCTTCAGGCCTTCCAAGGTATCATTGCTGGCAAAGCCCCACTTGTACTGGCCATCGGTATCCTTATAGAAGGTATCATAATAGGTGCTGTTGTGGTAAATGAATGTACGCATAGCGTACTCGGGCTTCATCGCCAGGGGAACCAGGTTGATACCCAGCTTGCCGGGATCCTTTTCCTTGATTAGACGGGCATATTCCATCAACTCGCTGATTTTGTAAGCGTCTTTGATGGGAAAGCCAACTGCATCGGCCCAGTCCTTACGGATGTGAATGCTCATGTGGTTGGGCAGCGGGCTGCCGGGAAGATTCACGTCGAAACGGGCCCTCGGAAGAAAGTATACTCCGCCAAAGGCTTTTTCCATCTGTGGTCCAAGGGTCGTCTTATCAAATACGGCGGCAGCATTCGGCCAACGTTCACGCCAGTCATCGGGCATCTTTTTAAGCAGCCCCTGCTCCGCAAAACTGGCAGCATCTGGATAGGTGGATGTGCCGAAATTGAATACGGCCACATCGGGCATATCCTGGGTGCTGATCCAGATACGCAGCATTTCGTTCCAGTTATCCCATGTCAAGCCTGCGATTTCAACGTCTACATTGTAACGGTCGGTCCAGAACTTCACGTATTTATCGCCAGCAGTATAATCATACCCTTCGATGGGTGCAACGTTGGCGATAGAGACAGTCATCCTCTGTGAATAGTCAGGGGCTGATGCTTGAGCGATACCGACAGGAGCCACCATAGCAAGTAACATGATTACTGCCACCATCCAAGAGAACCGGGTACGTGTTTTCCTCATGTGCAACTCTCCTTTTTTGTGATCTATTCTTGAAGAGAATTGGTATCTCTTACCAGACTGAGTTTACCCAATTATACATACATGTTTAATACAGCATATGCGCATACAGGCAGGTTACGCATACAGAAGAACTTTCTCCTTGCATACTGCTGATGAATGGAAGCGGTTTCATTTTGTGCTACAGGTTTATGGAGCCTTTTCATCCCGATGCTCAAAACACTTATTATTACGCTGCAAAAAAGATCTATTAATATGCGAAATACTTTTATAAAAATATTATAAGCGAATGTATAAATTAATCAATGATGAATCTTCCAGAAATTATGATTTTACCTCCGATTGGATTCCTGCATATGCCGTCTAGTTTTCATAGGCCTGCAAACGTTTATGACTCCCCTCCTCCATCCGCTGTGCTTTGGTGCGATATCCGCGTGGCGTTATGCCAGTGACCTTTTTAAACTGCCTATAAAAATGCTCTGCACTGCGGTAACCGCAGCATGAAATAACTTCCGAAATACTGCATGTACTATTTTGAAGATACTTTTTTGCCAGAGTGATGCGACTGATAATCACATCCTCCATGCAAGAAACTCCGAAAATACTCTTATAAGTGCTCTCCAGATGTCCAGCACTGATGCTGAGCATATCCGCCATCAATTTTATTGACCATTGCTCCCCTGGTCTCGCATAAATATCCCTTTTTAGATCATGAATGCTCTTGTACAGATGCGTTTTTGGCCTAATTCCTATGATTTGAGACAATTTGTTTAAAAGCACCTGCATTAGCTTATCTATATTGATTTCCTTCATAATACCATCATTTCTATATTCCGCATCCATCAGATGGAACAGACTGTGGTAATACTCAGGATCTGTTATTGGAACAGGCAAGCCAAAGGGTAGGTTGGTGCTGGCAAAATAAGCTTCATCCGTGGTAAAGCAGATATAGTCAAGGAGGATTGCTTCACCGCAAGCAGATAGGTTGATGTTTTGTCCTGGTTTGTACAGAACAATACAGTTAGGAGGATACTTAACATCGCTGTCATTGATGTAAAATGTGCAGCATGTTCTTGTCAGCATAATAAGCCAGGCGTTGTTACAAGCAAAGTCTGCAACATTTGCGCATTCAAATGCCATGTGTTCAATTCCTAGCATAAACTGTTCCTCCAATTCCTTGTTAATCATTTAGCCTGGCATGTCACTGGTTACTGTTGTAATCGTTCCTAAGCACAGCAACACACTTATGACTCCATCGCTCATGAAAACAAAACGTTACGTTGCGGAATCCGAGATAAGTAGGCTGTAAGTCAAAATCCATAGGTGGATAGCTGGTTTTCTTCATACCGGAACCAATCAAACTCTGCCCATTTTTCCATGGTATGGGTGTCCTGTGCAAACATGCCAACAAATGCTCCTGTAAAACAACCGCAACGGCTGGCTTCGTCAGACAGCATGCTCATGTCCATCTTAGGTCCAATCTGATGATACAGAACCGAATCGGTGCTGTATTCAAAGGTTAGTTCAGCGTCATGGATACTGGCACGGAGAATAACAGTCGCATTTGTAGGTACACAGGCAGAGGCTTCGAAGATCTGCATATGCTTGTGCAAAAATGCATATACCTTCAATTCGGAATCGCCTGTTGCTTGATTATATGTCTTATACACGCAATAATGACTTTCACTGTCATAATAGCAGGTAAGTCCAGCCATGTGATGATAATGATCCGGCTCAAAATACATCGAAGTAGTAACCTGCGCTTTAAAAGAAGTAAGGCGCCTGGCCAAGAGACTAACATCATAATTGCTTGACAGAGATTGGCGCCCACGAAGACGCAAAAACCCCTTACGACTTATAACATCCGCCCAATCCGGTGTAATCTCGTTGCGCGGTGTGCAAAAGCAAAGTTGGAGTTTTCTATCGTCAAAATCATATTGTATTGGTTCAGGGGGAAACGGATGGGCAGGCAGTGCTGGCGCTGGCACCTTATCCTCCGGGAGATGGCATCCGGATGCCATGGCAAGCCATCCGTCAGGTGTCCAGGCCATCTTTTGGATAGCAGTTTCCCGGCCAAGAATGCAGCGGAGTTGGGGTAGTACCGGGCGGGCACACAGGTGTGCCATATACCATTCACCACCCGTAGTATCAACCAGGCAGCCATGGCCTGCCTTTTGTAACCTTACCAGCGGATTATATCTCTCCGGCTGTAAAAAGTGTGCACTCTCCGTACCTATGAAATCTTCTGCAGCACTGCTGAGAATCGGATTGTGGGGGCAGGCTTCATATGGTCCTAAAATAGATGCTGATCTTGCCAAGGCCACACAATGACCATATCCCGTACCTCCCTCAGCCGTAAAAAGATAATACCAACCGTCCTTTTTAAACAGATGTGCGCCTTCCACAAATCTTCTTGAAGTTGCGCCATGGCTGATTACGACCGGCTTTCCCACAAGCTTTTTGTCACTCATGTCAAACTGCTGGATCACAATAGAGCGCTTATCAATGTTTTCAGGCCGAAAATCCCTGTCCTTATTCAATATCCACTTTGTGCCATCCTCATCATGGAATATGGACGGATCAAAACCGCTGGAGTTGATGTAGAGCGGTTGGCTCCATTCACCCAGTATGTCCTCGGTCCAAATCATGTAGTTTTCCACGTCAAACAGCCAGGGATTTCGATTCACCACCTTCGAATAGACCAAATAAAAACGCCTCTCTGATTCGCAATAGCTCAACCCGGGGGCCCAAACACCGCGGGATGGTTTTACGCCCGTAAGGTCAATTTGCTTTCTAGACTTGAGCAGGTGGCCTATCTGGTGCCAATGACATAGATCCTTGGAATGATAAAGAGGAACGCCAGGAAACCATTCAAAAGAAGATGTTACCATGTAAAAATCGCTTTCTACACGGATGATAGATGGGTCTGGATGAAACCCCGGAAGTACTGGATTATTGATCAAGCAAACGCCTCCTAACTAGTTCTCTTAACGACCCTACCCAAAGAAGGTCAACTATTTTGCCGATGCCTTTTTACGGTATGGCCCTTGTAAAGCGTCATTGGGTATATAACTGGCTGGACGCCTTCTGCGTTGGAGAGCTTTTTAATAAGGAGATCTGCTGCAATCTTACCAAGATCGGAGACTGGTTGAGCCATCGTAGTCAAGTCTGGCAGCAAACCAGCCAAATCCATTTCGTTCGTTAGATGATCAAAACCAGCAATTGATAAAGCATCAGGAATATCTATTCCAGCTTCCTTGGCTGCCAGGTATCCGCCAAAAGCAGCTGCATCATTCGCAAACAGTATGGCAGAAAACTCGGCGCGTTTTGACAACAAACGCTTCATGCACCAATAACCGTCTTCAAACATAAAACCGCATGGTATAACACTGTTTTCCGTAAGCGGAATGCCTTCATCCTGCATGGCCTTCACAAATCCCTCCATTCTGTCACGGGCAATGCTGCCATCCAGCGGCCCTGAAGCGTGGAGTATGTTTACATGCCCCTGTTTCAACAGATATTTGGTGGCCTGATAAGCACCATCAAAATTGTCAACACTCACACTTGTGATCCGTTCATCCTTCGTGTGATTTTGTATGATCACAAATGGAATGCCAGATGCAACAAGAAAGTCGATATCATCCGGCTGTAGGTCATTCTCCAGGGCAATGATCAGGCCGTCAACCCCTTTTTGAATAAGCGTCTTTATATATCGCTTGTATTCTTTTGTGAAGGAACGTAGCCTGATATTGCTTTTGCTGTTAGCCAAAAGAATGCCATAACTTGTGTTCTGTGACACGAATTGCTCTATGCCAGCGTATATACCTGCCCAAAAGGGTTGCGTAATATTGTATACTAGTATGCCAATCACATCATTGCGTTTACTGGCCAAGGAGCGGGCTGCTGCATTGGGGATATAGTTCATGCTCTCAATGATTTGCCGGATTGCCTGCCGCGTTTTTTCGTTCACACTGGGGTGATTGTTCACTACACGCGATACTGTTGCACGGGACACACCTGATTTACTTGCGATCTCATCAATGTTCATAGCGTATTCTCCTGATATGTTAATCACGCATTTTCCAAACTGAACGAATGAGAGAGATAAACGTTTAGGAAGCGCTTCCAACGACATGTTACAATGCACATTATGCACCATCAACATTTTTTCTTCATGAGATATGTTCATACAGCTTATGATGAGTTGTAAATGATAATTGCCTATTTAGTTAATATGCGTGTTGTTGATATGGAAGCGGTAACAATTTTCCATATCACAAGAATTCAATGCATTAATCACCACATAGCAGGTGTTCTCTTTCAACGGCAACTCTTTCGTTAAAACATAGCGTTTTGAAAGAGAAGTCTCTCATAATGTTTTTGTTATTTTTGATCTGTTAAAACAAGGTCAACCAGCTTTTCATAATGCTTAACAATTGCGCTGTGATCGCTGGATCCTTCCCCCGCTGCAGAAAGCTCCTTGAGAACCTTTTGAATCTGTGCCGTCATTGGCAAACCTGCGCCAACTGCTTCGCCTGTTTCCAGCGCATTATTCAAATCCTTGATATGCAGGTCAATACGGAAACCCGGTTTGAAGTTGCCATCCAGCATCATTGGTGCTTTAGCATTCATAACGGTTGAACCGGCAAGACCGCCTTTGATTGCTTCAAAAACCTTCCTGGGATCGGTTCCGGCCTTCTTTGCAAAAAGCAGGCCTTCCGAAAGGGCGGAAATGTTCAGGGCAACGATGATCTGATTTGTCAGCTTGCAGGTATTTCCGCTGCCAATGGGTCCAACCAGCGTAAAGGAGGCGCCCATGACCTCAAATAGCGGCTTGGCTTCTTCGAAATCTTTTTCCTCGCCGCCAACCATGATTGCCAGAGTACCATCGATGGCTTTGGGTTCTCCGCCGGATACTGGTGCATCCAACATGCGGATACCCTTTTCCGCAAGCGTTGCCTGTATTTCTTTGCTTGCCTCCGGTGCGATGGAAGACATATCCACAACCAACGTACCAGGCTTGGCAAAGTCTATCACGCTCCCCCTTTCCAATACAACCTGTTTGACCTGTGGGCTGTTGGGGAGCATGGTGATAATAAGTTCACAGTTTTGCGCCACTTCGCCAATTGACATACACATTTGCGCGCCGCAAGCGCCTAGTTCTTCTACAGATGCCTGTGCGATGTCATATACACTTAGTTTGTAGCCAGCTTTGATAAGATTCTTCGCCATGGGCTTTCCCATGATTCCAAGGCCAATAAATCCGACTTGCATATTTTCTTCCTTACTTCAAGGCCAAAACTGCCTTGACTTTCTCAAGGATGTCTACGGGCAGCAAGTGGTATTTTCCCAGCAGCTCCTCATACTTCATGGCGGAGGTGCCAAAGGTATCGTTAATTCCCAGCAGCATCACCGGTATCTTTACTGTAGAGAGAGCCTCCAATATCGCTGAACCAAGACCACCATAAATACTATGCTCTTCGGCTGTGATAACACCTTTCATGCCCTTGCAGTAGTTCTTGACTGCTTGCGTATCCAGCGGTTTGATGGTGCTGACATTAACAACCCGCAGGGAGATGCCCTCGCCTTCAAGGGCCTGAGCCGCCATCAGGGCATGGGAAACCATAATGCCAGAAGCGAAAACGACCACATCCCCGCCTTCTCTTATCAAATTCATTTTGCCAATCTTGTATTCTTGGCTGGGGTCTGTCAGAATCGGTAGGTCGTTTCTATTAATGCGAATGTAGCAAGGGCCATTCCATTCTGCCATAGCCCTCACCATCTGCTCTGTCTCTACCGCATCCACAGGGGATAACACCGCCATATTCGGCAATACCCGCATGATCGCTATATCGTCCACCGACTGGTGTGTTTTTCCATCTCCAAAGTCGGAGAGGCCGGCGGAGGAACCGCAAATTTTCACGTTCAGCCTGGGGATGCAAATCGAAGAACGAATCTGATCATATGGCCTGCCGGAGGCAAACACAGCAAAGGAGTTGATAAATGCTGTTTTTCCTATTAGTGCAAGACCCGCCGCAACGGAAGCCATGTTTTGCTCGGCAATGCCCATCTGATAATACCGGTCGGGATATGCTGCAGCGAAGAGGTTGGTCATGGTTGACTTTCCAAGATCGGCTTCCAGCACAACAACATGCTCATTGGTTTTCCCCAGATCCACAAGGGCTTCGCCATAGGCTTGCCTTGAACTGTTGGTCATAATGAAATCTCCTCTCGCATCTGCTCAATAGCCGCCAACGCCAGCGCATACTGCTCATCTGTCATGGAAGCATTATGAAACTGCGCCTTTCCCTCCGCAAATGCAAACCCTTTCCCCTTGATGGTATGAGCTAGAATCAGTGTCGGCTGCCCCTTTGTTTCCTTTGCGGCGTCCAACGCCTCCAAAATTTGCTCTATATCATGACCATCAATTTCAAAAACCTTCCAACCAAAAGCCACCCATTTTTCTTTTAGGTTTTCAATCGGAAAAACATTTGCCGTTTCAGCCGTAGCCTGTACCTTGTTGAAGTCTAATATAGCACAAAGATTATCCGCATTAAAAGCGCTGGCAGCCATCGCCGCTTCCCAAATCTGGCCTTCTGCAAGCTCACCGTCACCTACGACGCAGAAAACACGTGAAGCGCTCTTATTGAGCTTTAAGCCTAGCGCCATGCCAAGGGAAATAGACAAGCCTTGACCCAAGGAGCCCGTAACTGCTTCAATGCCAGGGGTTTGATCCATATCTGGATGCCCCTGAAGCGTTCCGCCCAGTGTCTTAACCTTTGGCAATTCCGCCCGGTCAAAGTAGCCTAGTTCTACAAGGCAGGCATACTGTGCAAGCACCGCGTGACCTTTGCTGAATACACAGCGGTCACGCCTTTCATCCTTCGGATCAGCGTACACGTTCATATGATCAAAATATAAAGCAGCCACGATGTCAGCAATGGACATGCTGCCACCCAGATGCCCAATTTTGCCTGGCGGGATCATATGAAGAATGTTTTCTCGAATATCAATCGCCTTTTTCATTAATGCTGACAATCTATCCTGTTCGTACATTATATCTCCTCCATCAGTAGCAAGTAACTCCGCCGTCTATGGGCAGTGCAATACCATTAATAAACATTGCTTCTTCAGACGCAAGGTAAAGGACAGCATTTGATACATCTTCAGCCGAGGCCAGCCGACCGAGGGGTACTTCATCCAGACGCTGTTTCTTTTTCTCCGGATCGCGGAACAACGCTTGCACAAAGGGAGTATCCACGGTGCTTGGATGGATGGAGTTGCAGCGGATACCATCCTTTGCATAGCGAGCGGCAATCGACTTGGTAAGCAGTGTGACTGCGCCTTTTGTAGCAGTGTATGCTTCTGGGGTATACTTATGGCCGATCAGGCCACATACGGATGACGTATTAATTATGGCACCGCCGCCCATTTTGCGCATGATCGGTATAGCGTATTTGCAGCCTAAAAACGTGCTTCCTGTGTTTACATTCATCATGGTGTTCCACTCGTCGATAGACATCTCTTCTATGGGCTTTCTGATGTTAATGCCGGCATTGTTGACAAGTACATCTACCCTGCCTGTCTCTGCCAGCACTGCATCCATCGCATCCTTCCAATCGTTTTCTTTGACCAAGTCCACTTTTTTAAAGCTTGCCTTCCCGCCCAAAGAACGGATTTCTTGTACGGTCTCTTCGCCCTTTAGCGTATCCAGGTCAAAAATGAAGATGACCGCCCCGTTTGCAGCTAAAAGCTTTGACATGCTGGAGCCGAGACCTCCTGCACCACCGGTGATCACAATGGTCTTACCTTTTACGTTCATATATAGCTCCTGAAATTATTATGTGTGTATTCTGTTCATTGGTATAATCTACTGATACAGCCACCCATAGGATAGAGAAAAAGCGTGAGATGCATCAAGTAATACAACACTCTATGATGTATGAAAGGTGTACATTTTGTTGTCTGACGTATGACAATTATTATAGTGTAGGTGGTAGAAGATGTCAACCTTTGATCAGATATTTGCAACATTGACGATGTAGTACTGAAAAGTTATAATGTGTTTATATGTAAACAATGTGGTAGGAGTATATGCATGTTTCAAGCCATTAAGCAAAACAACGGATTGTTATCCTCTCAAATTGCAGAGAAAATTGTTGAGTACATCAACAATAGTGAACTTAAGGAAAACAATCGTTTGCCAAATGAAGAAACACTTGCGAAGATGCTAAATGTTAGCCGAAGCACAGTTCGAGAAGCGATAAAGCTTCTTGTTTCCTTAAATGTATTATATGTCGTTCGAGGACATGGGACGTACATATCTGAAAAACCCGGCATCGTAAGCGATCCTTTTGGTTTCAGCTTTGTACGTGATAAGCGTAAGCTTGCTTTTGACCTGATGGAAATGCGAATGATAATCGAGCCGAAAATTGCTGATTTTGCGGCAAGGCGAGCAACAGAATCCGATATTATACAGCTTGAGATGTTGGCCAAAGAAGTGGAAACGCAGATATTGGCCGGTAATAATCACGCTCAAAAAGATATTGAACTGCATGTAATGATATCGAAATGCAGTAAGAACGACGTTGTTTCAACCATTATTCCAATACTGAATCAGTCTGTACAGTTGTTTGTAAAGATCACAAAAGAAAGCTTACTACAGCCTACAATATATGGGCATCGGAAAATCGTCGAGGCTATTAAAAATCATCATCCTGAAGTGGCATCAGCAACAATGAAGCATCATCTGCAAATAAACAAGGATGAGCTGGAAAGAGCAGCTTTAAATGGTGTTTTTGATAACATATAACAAATAGTCGTTAAATCTGCTATTGCACTTTTCATCTCGAAGATTCGTAATAATTTTACAAATGAAAATGCCCTGTAATGTTTGTGTTACAAGGCATTTTTGATGGTCGAGGTAACTGACAGCCCATTTACAAAAGCATATCTTACCTGTCTTGTCTATTTGAAAAGTCAAATATATAGTCTGCATGTTCCGTTGTTCTCAGTTCATGAATATGAATTCTTATTTCACGCGTTTTTTTAAGATAATGAGCAAAATCATGTTCATTCTGTATATCATCAGGCATATGTATTCCGCAAATAGGCCGATAGGCATCTGCATGATAATCACCACCGCAGGTAGGAATCAGGCCTGTATTTGTTGCGATTTCAATAATCTCATCACTATGGGTAGCATCATAGAGGGGATGACAATTGATCTCGATACCATGCAGAGAATGGGTGTCTAGCACATGTCCGCCATTTCGGAACGGATGCGCTTGAACAAGCAGACCATAAGATTCATCCACGAGCTGATAAAGTTTCTGTTGTGGATATTCAAACATACGTGGATTCTTCAAAACGAAATCCGGTTGAATACCATAGATGAGGAGATGGGCATTATCATGCAGTTTGGCTGTCACCTCTATTCCAAAAAAAAGCTTGATGCCTTTCGCCTTTGCACATTCTTGCGCATAGGTATACTCTGCAACATAGCTTGCAGCAAATGCTTCTGCATCATCATTGATGAGGTAACACTCTTGATAATGGTTTGTCAAGCATAACGCATCCAACCCTACCTCTTTGGCTGCTTTTATCACATCCGGCGCAGCAATTCTGCAGCAACGGCTAATACCCGAAGAATGGCAATGCATATCAATCAGCAAGCTTAATTCATTCCTATCGTTCATAGGACGCATTATCTGATCCCAAGCAGTAGAATAATTGCCCTATATATTAATGTTCATAATACATTATATCATTTATTACTTATGTAACAAGAGTGAAAAATGGTTTGCTTATATCTAAATATTTATATGATAAATAGTTACTGAGCCAAAAGACCATAAGGTGGCATGTGGAACCGGTGAGGTCTTCGTCTACCTTCTGTTCTTGCGGAAAAGTTGCCATGCAATGACCAGAACAACTGGCACAATGCCGATAATATCGGACAATGTGCCGGGATAGATCAGCAATAAGTCGCCGTAGTACATGCATGGCAGCTTTTTTACTTTCAATTATTTCTAATCAATAAAAATTCTTTTGTGCCAGAAGCATCTTTTTCTCTCTTGTCGCTCTATGAAGCATCATCTCAAAATCCTGCCGGTTTTTTTGGATCATGTTATGCAGTGTCAGCCCCGTAAACAAGGACTGCAGGGCAGCGATTACCGTAAAACCGCATACGATCAGCGTCGGGAAGTTTGGAACCTCACCGGTCTTTACATAAGTCCCAATGATCGGAATAAAAAAGGACAGCGCCAGAATAAACAAAGTGGTGGCAATCAAGCTGAAAAAAAGCATTGGACGGTAGACTCTAAACAATTTAAGGATCGTTTTTAAAACTCGGCCGCCATCCCGGTAGGTATTTAGCTTAGATTCGCCATTTTTTCGGTCACGGTATTGGATGGGGACATTATCCGTCGCCATGTTTTTATCAACTGCATGGATGCTCATTTCCGTTTCGATTTCAAAACCGGTTGATAATACCGGAAAGGTTTTTACAAACTCATAGCTGAAGGCGCGGTAGCCTGTCATGATGTCCAGAATGCTGCACCGGAAAAGAGTGTTTATGCTTTTACATACCAGCAGGTTCCCTAGATTGTGGAATCTGCGTTTGTTCTCCGTGAAATAGGTAGAAGAGAGTCTGTCGCCCACAACCATATCCATCTGATGTTCCAGCACACGGTCTACCATTTCCCTCGCAAACGACGTCGGATAGGTGTCATCTCCATCTGACATGAGATAGCACTCTGCATCGACTTCCCGGAACATCCGTCGGATGACGTTACCTTTCCCCTGTATATATTCATGCCGGACAACAGCTCCGGCTCTTTTCGCAACCGCTGCAGTATCGTCCGTTGAATTGTTGTCATACACATAGATCACTGCTTCCGGCAGCACCTCCCGGAAATCACGAACTACTTTTTCAATAGATTGTCCTTCATTGTAGCAGGGAATCAGAACAGCGATCCGATCCATCCGGCTAACCTCCTTTAGTATTTCACAGCATAAAGAACCATATTACCAGCCTGTTTTATATAAGAGAGGCCGAAGGCTTCTATTTCCTCCTGCGAATACGCTCTTCCCGAAAGCACATACCTGACCACCAGCGTCTTCAGAGCCTTCGCATCTAGATTCAGCTGTACCAGGTCTGGGTTCAGAAGCTCAAAGGTCGTATCCGCACCGTTCAATGATACGTTGAAATGTGCATACCGGTTATAGATGTCCGCATATCTGCCGTCCGGATCTAGTTTCATCCAATTTTCCACAGCCGGATACACATTTGTGGAGGTGACCGTCGGTGCTCCGAATACGACAGGCAGGTTGTTAAAGACCCAGAGAGCCTCAGAAGTGATCCATTTCCCTGTCGGGTCTCCAACCACGGTTTCCCGTATCACCTGTGCAGTTTCGCCTTCTTCAAGGGGATCTGTCCCGACCTGAAGGGGATTGACCGTCATACCACTTAATCCAACCGTGACGCATACGACAGCGAGAAAAGACGCCTGAGCTTTCCGGCTTCGGCTCCCGGCCAGGAAGAACAGCATACAGTACACCGCAATGAATCCCGGGACCAGGTAAGCTTTTCTCAAAAACGCCGGATCGAATAACCCCATTGCCACGCTGAAGCCAAACGCTGGTATCAGGCACAGGATCGGCGCCCATACCCTGAAACGATCACGATTACGGATGACTTCGGGCAGCTCATGCAGCAGGCACAACGACCTGAACAGCATGAAAATTTCTAGATATCCCATCACCGGCCGCAATCTTCCCTCTGTTACGTTGGACAAGAGGGATAACTTTGAAAGCCATACCGGGAATCCCGCATACAAAAAGACCACAAACATAAGCTGCACAATGGCCATCAGAATCAGCGGCCAATCTTTTTTTCGCCGGATCACAACTGTATACATGCTCAGCAGAACGCCCAGCGGGAAAAGAGAAACAACCTGTGCTGCCTCACAGGAATTTCCTGCAACCGCATTCCAGGCATCCACAGGGAGGAAAAAGCTCTGTTCCCATCCCAGCAGCCAGGACAGATTGGAAACTGAACCACCTGTGGAAAACCGCTGACCGGGATATACTGTATTTGATATGGCAGCCACCGTATCTTTGGACTGATACAGAACACCGGCGCCAAGTATCAAAAAGATCACCAATGCTCCGCCAATAATAACCGTGTCACGCTTCCAGCTGAAATCAAACCGTTTCCAGCCATTGATCACCGTACCGATGATCAAAGCCCCAAAGATATAGACCAGCGGTACCTCCTGAGCAGGATAAAAGGTAAAGATAAACGCACCGCCGCATTCCACCAGCCCCAAAGCGTACAAAATGCGTTTTCCGGTCCTGATCCGCGGCCTGATGTATAGATTGAACAGGACAACCGCAGTCTGCCCCCAAATCAGCATATCCACGAACCCGTTTGTGCTGAACCACCACTGCACTGGTGCAGAGAAAGCAATCATCACCGCCGCAGCGGCGCTGAACCATTTGTTCCCCTTTGTATATACCTTCGCACATTCATAGGAAGCTAGAAAAAGGGCTATCAGCCGGCCGAACCAGAAAAAGGAAAGGCCGTATTCGTTTCCGATCAGATAACCGAGATAGAAGGGTCGGAACAAACCGACAAGTGCTAAAGCGGGAGCTCCATAGGTTGTTGTCACATCTGTCGCTGTTCCCCGGAGGATCTCTGAAACGGCCCAAAACCCGTTGACCCGCTGTGACAGAACCATAGGGGTTAGCACAGCCCACTCATCGGAGCGGATCCCCCTGGCAATGCCAAAGACGACGCCGCTGTCCAGCAGTGATTCAGAAGAACTGATGCCTGTGGTATACACCGACCACATGGCGAGGGATGACCCGCTGATCTGAAAAGCAACGCAGGTCAGTAGAAGAATCCCTCCGAAAAGGTATCGATGCTTTTCCAGATAACGCAGTACCGGCCCTCCGTGTTCAAAAATGTTGAAAAGAAGGACGAAGCTGAATACGAAAGATATAAAAAGGAGGAACAGAATCTCTGTCGACAGTGTTCCCGTCAGGAGTCCTTCAAAGGATCCCGTCAGAAACTGCTGTTTTGTTTCCCGAAACATTTCCATATATAAGCTGATCCATGCCCCCAGGACAGCGCTCAGTACAATTTTGGCGATCCTACTTTTCTTCAACTTTAGTCGTCCACCTTTCCGAAGGCCAAAATGAGTCTGAACCATCCAGAATCACTGTTTCCAATAGTTGCTGGGGCGAAGCTCTGCTTCGTAGGCGTATTTTGTTACGATAACGAAGTCTTCTCTGTCCTGTGAAAAGCCAGGATTGAAGTACGGATCACCTTCTTTGATCTGTTTTCCCCAACGTTTATGAAAGCAATCAACTTCACTGAGGAAGCGCTGATGCTTCTCCGGCGTGTCATCTGATCCTCTGCTCTTGGATTCGTAATGATACAGCTCCGCATGAGGCGTAAAGATGATTTTGTGTCCATTTTCGCGGATTCTCATGCAAAGATCAACATCATTGAAAGCAACTTCAAAGGTCTCGTCCAACCCGTTTACTTCTTCATAGACGCGCCGGGGCAGCATCATGCAAGCTGCAGTAACCGCACTGACATTCTGCGCATAGATCAACCTTCCCATATATCCCAGGTTGTTGCCGTCCACATAACGATGATAATGTGCCGCCAGGGATAAAAGACCAATCCCAACCCCCGCATGCTGTATTGTATGGTCTGGATAATAGAGCTTCGCACCGACGGCGCCTACGTCTTCACGCTGAGCATACATCAACATTTCCTGCATCCAATCCGGAGCGATAACCTCCGTGTCATTGTTAAGCAGCAAGACATACTCCCCTTGCGCATATCGGAAACCGAAATTATTGATCGCAGAGTAGTTGAACTTTCCTTTCCAGGTCACGATCTTCAGCCGATCACAGCACTTCTGCAGTTTTTTGTAGAATGCAAATGTCCCCGAACGCTTGCTGTTATTTTCGATGATAATGATCTCAAAGTTCCGCCAAGTGGACTTCGTATAAATAGAATCCAGGCATCTTTTCAGATCGTCAACATGATCCATGTTTGGGATGATGATGGAGATCAGAGGCTCTCGCTGGATTTTATACCGAATCCTATACATACTGATCGCCGGGCTGTCCAACACTTCTCCTTCCAGCCTGACACGCTTGAGGTGCGCAGCAATTGCATTTTTTGCTGCTTCCAGCACATACGGTTTTGCCCCAATATTCTCAGCGACTGAACCCTTGTGAGCTCTCCAAAAATACAGGATCATGGGAATATGCACGATCTTTTCGGCTTGTTCCGTTAGCCTCAGTATCATGTCAAAATCCTGGCTCCCGTCAAACTCCGACCGGAATCCGCCGCCCGCCTTTTCCAGCAGCGACCGTTTGAATACGGTGAAATGACAGATGTAGTTATTGGCCCGGAGATTGTCTGGTGCGAAGTCTGGCTTCAGGTGAATATTGGACATGTTCTCCGGTGTATCATGGAACGTAGCTTCATCCGTATATATGAAATCCGCTCCCTTTTCGCAGATCGCTTTCATATTTTCATACAGAGCAGAAGGGTGAAGCAGATCGTCATGATCAAAGAGCGCCAGATAATCTCCTGTGGCCATCTCTATGCACGCATTGGTATTGCCGGAAATACCTAGATTCCTCTCTAGCTTCTTGTATTGAATTCTGCTATCCTTTCCGGCGTATTGCAGGCAGATCATTTCAACGCTGCTGTGTTCCCCGTCGCTTCCATCAGCCAGGCAAAGTTCCCAGTTGCTATAGGTCTGATGCTGCACAGATTCAATCATTTCCCGGAGCATTTTCTTCGGTGTGTTGTACAGAGGGACAAGAACACTGATTTTAATCTGCTGCGGGAAGATCACAGACTTCTGTTCTTCCAAAAGCATTCTAAATGCCGGTCTGCGCATTATGCTCCGATGCAACTGTGGAAAACGCAGCTGATCCACAACAGCGTCTGGATTCTTCAGCTTCAGTCCTGTCAGCAGGTTCCTATGCCGGAGTTTATTTGTGATTGCCTTCATAAAGGCAACCCAGCCATATCGTATAACTAGTATGCGGCAAGTGTTCATCCTCCGCATCAGCATATGAATGTCGTTCGGGCAGAGGATAACGTCTCCCCTGCGTGCTTCTCTGCTTCCGTACTGGATATAATGCAAATAATACTGCGGCCAGTTTCGGCCAAAGGCCACATTCAAATCCCAGTAGTTCTTCCGGTAGATTTTCGGGTCAAATAAGCAGCAGCCCCGCATCCCCTGCGTCATTCCTTTTTCAAGAAAATGCTTCAGGGCCGCTTCTCGGTCCGGGCATACTCTCCTGAGCTTATTATAACGGTTTAGGTAATACTCAGCATCAAACACCCGTGAATAATCCAAATCATTTACAGGTATAACCTCTTTTGCAGATGCTAGGCGTCCTTCTCTTTTGCCGTACCGCAGGTAATGATGATAATATTGTTTCCAGTTTCTCTTATATGCGCACCGCAGATCGCTGTTGTTTTTTCTGTAGAACACAGGATCAAAAACTTCGTTTCCCCGTAGGCCTCGATCCATACCTATTTCAATAAAATGCTTCAATGCCGCCCTGTGATCTGGGCATGTATTCCGTAGCTTTTTGTACTTATTAAGGTAGTATTCAGCATCAAACACAAGTGAATAGTCCGTATGATGATATTTAATCATATTTACGCTCTTCATTGTGTCACACGCTTATGTAGATTGAATCTCATGGTAACGTTATGAAACTCAATGATGATTTTGTTCTCCATCTCTGCGCCTCTTATTAATTCATAATAAAGCTCTTTTGTTGTTTCCGGAATAAGAGAATTCAAACCTAACCTGCACTAGCCAAACCCATCAGCCGCTTGTTCCATTCAAGAATACCTAATGATTCCTAGCATATAGCGGCCCGTTCTGAAGCAATGATAGCAAACTCATGTTGATGCTGTCTGTGAAAAAGGTACAGAGGTCTAACAGTGATCAGAAAAAGGCAAAGTAGGAACATCTAGCGAAAATATTGCTGAATACGACCTCCCTGATTAGCATTATCAGAAGCAGATCATCTGGCTCGAAATATAACCCAGATAACGCTGACATTATTTCACCGTCAGATCCCTAATGACATGCTTTTTTGGCAGCGGGTTGTGTTTTTTGCCTACTGACATGATTTCTTCGCTATTTTTCTTCCTTTTAGGTTGCTCGAAGAATTCTATCATATTTTTCTGTGCCGGGCAACATGACTGCCCGGATATCAGCTGAAAAAAAGGAAGCTTTCCAAATGAGAAAAGTTATATATAATAGTCAGTGCACGATTATTGATGGTCCAAAAATTTTTCAGGATCACATTTCCCACGTCTGTGCAAGGAGAGAAAATGCATGATGAACCGTGAGAAAAATGTATATCACCTGAAATGGTCAGATCTCTTGGTTCGCTGTTTGTTGCTACTTCTACTCGGAGTGATCTTGATCACCATGGCGATTCATCTTCCGGCAGAACTTTGCCCCGATGAAGTCATGCGGAGCGCAATTCCCAATTGGATCTACCATCACAACGCTATACCGACCGGCTTTGAGGAGGAGCTTATTGCAACCTCTTACGGATTTTCATACGCTTCCATGCCACTTCTACCGGCGTTGGCCTCCGCCCTGCTGATGAAACTGTGTTCCCTGTTTAGCAAGAGCGACGACGTGCTTTTACTGGCGTGCCGGATGACCAGTATTTTATCCGTTATGGGTTGTATGACCGTCTGCTTCCTGATTGGTGACAAGATCTTCAAAAAACGCCGCAGCACCTATCTTCTGGCCGTTTTTGTCTGCTTTATTCCGCAGGTTTTGTTCATCGGCTCCTATTGCAATAGCGATTCCGTAGCTTTATTCGGCTCCTTCCTGACCCTCTACTATCTCATCAGCGCAACGCAGTCACGTTGGTCTTTTAGGGATTGCTGTGGGCTTTCGATTGCTCTTTCTGTTGTGATTCTCAGCTATTATACCGCCTATGGATGGATTGCCATCAGCGTTGTTTATTGCATCTTCCGATGTCTGAAGGATAGTCCAGATGAAAAACGAATGGCTTTTTTTCTAAAAAGGATGGCTTTGGTGACAGGGTTAACATGTCTGCTCTGCGTTTGGTTTTTTGTCCGGAACGCCATGCTATATAACGGGGATTTTCTTGGGATCTCGGCAAGATCCATGTTTACGGCTTACCGGGAATCCCAGGGATTCGCCGTCAACGCTCTTAATTCACCACAGGCAAAGGGCTTGTCGCCCCTGGAAATGCTGACTGACAACTGGTGGCTGTATTTGACCGTGGAAAGCATCTTCGGTATTCTGGGAAATATGGATATCTTTATTCCTAAAATATCCCTCGCATTTTATAAGATCGTCACCGTAGTCGGAATGGTCATCGGGATCCCTTACACCCTCATCAAGGGTAAAAACAAATTTCTGACCGTTTGCCTACTATTTACGATCATAATTCCTTTCTGCCTGTCATTCATTTACTCCTATATAGTGGATTACCAATCACTAGGGAGGTATGTAATATCCTGCCTGCCTGCTGTTGGAGTATTTGTTGTTTTCGGTTATCATGCCGTAGAAGAACAGATCTTGCGGCTCTGCAGCCGGATCCGTTCAAAACAAAAGACTAACACGCATGTGTGGCGATCGCCGGTAAGGCTACAGTATCTGCTGTGCCTTCTTCTCCTTCTTGCCAGCGGTTATGCCTACACCGATACTGTTCAGGGAAAGCTCTTTTTTCATCCTCGTCAAGAAGTGATCTACAATCTTCAAGTCGACAAAGTACAGCTCGAGCTAGATTATTACACGCTGCAGGAATATGTGTCCGTCCATACCGCTGTCTGGCACGATGCTGATCAAACCGATCTCATCTGGTGGTTCGGTACATCCAGTCCCTCCGGAGACTCCTGGAAAAGCACAAAATGGCGGATCCTGGTCGATCTGAGCCGATACTGTGAACCGGGTGAGTATTTCGTTCACACCTATGGGCAAACCGCTACCGGAGAAGAGAATCCCCTATATTTTGACACAATAACCATCACCGTCGATAATTGATTCATTTATACATCGAGTAAAGGCAGTAATTAGATCCTGTTGTCTCACCGGACCGTATGTACCGTTTGATATATGGTATGATCAATACAATCTAGTCGAATAGACTCGTATGCAGCAGATCGTTCGCAGTAGCCTGCTATACGAGTCTTTCATTTTGCATGGTTTTTTCCACGGTCCTCCCTCAGATTAGCATCATTCATCCACCAAATACTACACGCTTTCGCTTGCGGAAGCGTGTATAGAAGTCTTCAGTGAGAATGTGATGAGACTTTATGAAATCGCTTCTGTCTGGAGAATAACAGCTAACATATACATCACTGTTCATATAATATATTTGATTGTCTTTTTTATAGTTAATAACTGCCATATGACGCTCTACCC
>JAEYQQ010000123.1 GCA_023409955.1 Bacillota bacterium
CCCATCCACCAGGCAGATCAGGAACAAGGAATTTTCCGATTCCTTTTGTTCTAACAAAAAGGCTTCTTCTTTTTCCAGCGTCATAATGAACTCTCCTGGCTCCCGAGTTAAAAAAACCGTTTGCGTATCCAGTTCGCTTACCAGGTCGATCATCGCCTGGGCATCATCCGGTTCCGGACTTCGCAGCTCCACTTGTTTTCCCTGAATTTCAAACACTTCATAATGAATTGACATGGTTCAACACCCCTTCTTATCTCTTGTTGGTTGCATGGTATGCATACACCCACTTGCTGTTTATATAATGATTGCACTGTCTTTTCTGATCACGAACATCATCTTCCTTTTTATGTTATTCATCCATTTTACCTTTTCCATAGTAAATGTTCAAGCAATCCGCCATTGTTATATATAATGAACCAATGGTTTGTTAGACGATTCACACGCCGGTATTTCGTTTATCATATGATTACTTGTTCTTTGGGAGGTATTATGAAAAGCTGCAAGGTGATATTGTATATTGCCATGAGTCTGGACGGTTATATCGCCAGAGAAAACGGAGATATAGACTGGCTATCCGTTGTAGATATGCCTAATGAAGACTACGGTTACTCTGCATTTATTAAAAATGTGGATACGGTTATCATGGGGCGGAAGACTTATGAAAAGGTAGGATCCTTTGGGATTGCATTTCCTCACAAGGATAAAACCTGTTATGTTCTGTCCGGTTCAAAGACAGGAAAAAATGATCATGTGACTTTCTTTTCGGGCGATCTTTCAGAACTAATTGCAGCAATCAAGGATCAGAGGTGTGGAAATATCTTCATCGATGGCGGTGCGGAGACAGTAAACGCATTGCTGAAACAAGGGTTGATTGAAGAATGCGTTATTTCCATTGTACCTGTGCTGCTTGGCAGCGGAATCAAGCTTTTTCGGGATGGACGGCCGGAAACCAGCTTGAAGCTCGTCTCAACAGATTCATTTACATCCGGCCTTGTGCAACTGCGGTATGAATGCAGCGTAAACGATTGCAATTGATATAACTGCGTAAATTGGGAAGCAATAGAAAGCCTAAAAATCTTTTGCCTTATAATGATTAAAAGAACATAATACATATCACAACACCCATCTAACCTATGCACCTTTGTGCCGTGATTTCTGGTGGATATTTGGCAAAAGGTATGATAACATAATTTGAAAGGCCATTTATTCCCCGTATTTGATTTGCTTGCATGAAAATCGGGGTTTTTACCGTTCATCAATAAGGAGGCCAACGAAATGGAGGGATACCATGCAAACAGATGAGCTAATGGTAGCCCGCGCCAAACGTGGGGACGCTGCCGCCTTTGAGGCGCTGGTATCTCCCTATGAGCGGATGATGTACTTGACGTGCATGAAGCTCATGGGCAACGAACAGGATGCCAGGGATTGCGCCCAGGAGGCGATGATCCGTGCATACCGGGCGATGGGAACATACAGAAATGAAGCAAAGCTGGAAACCTGGCTGTACAGAATAGCCTATAACATTTGCCTGGATGCATTAAGGCGCAAAAAGCGCAGGCAGGCAGAATCCCTGGAGGCTCTTTCGGAAAACGGGTTTATGCCGGAGGATAAAGGCCAGACCCCTTATAGCGTACTGGAGCAAAAGGAACGCATGGCTGCGCTTAAAAAAGGATTGAACATGCTTCCTGAAGATATGCGTACCGTTCTGCTTCTTTCTCAGGTAGAAGATATGAGTTATGACAAGATTTCAGAAATTACGGATACCCCGGTTGGAACGGTCAAAAGCCGTATCAATCGTGCCCGAACCAAATTGAAAGAAATTTTACTGGAACATGCGGAACTTTTCCCCAACGCTGCCGTCCAAAGAAGTGAAAGGAGGGCCAACAATTGAACTGCGAACACTTTGAAGCCCTTCTGATGGACTATCTGGAGGGCACACTGACAAAGGATGACAGTGCGGCCATGGATAAGCACATACAGGAATGTGCCGCCTGCCGGGAATCCCTTGAGTCAACACGCTTGCTTCTCCAGGACATTGGCCAGCTGGACCAAGATGTGCAGGTACCCGCGGATTGGAGCATTAGCTGGCGGGAAGCGGTTTGCCGCGAAGAGAAGGAGCATATGCAGGAGCAATTGGAAACACGAAAGCGAACGCCATGGCGCACCTGGGTATCTGCAGCCGCAGCAGCGGCAGTGCTTGTCACAGGCTCCTTGGCCGCCCGGGAATGGGTTCCTGGCACGGAGCAGACACCTATTAGTTACAACCAATCAGCGCAGAGCTCGGGTGAATACGATACGGCGCAGGAGTATGAGAACGAAAACGCCGACATGTACTTTGCAGCAGTGCCTGAAATGGAAAATGGCGCTGCCAGAGGCGGCTTCAGCGCAGACATGGCACTTGCCAAAACATCCTCACCTGACGAGGCGGCTGGCACCCAGAACAATCAGGGTGTAAAGATCATCCGAACTGCCAGCTATACCCTGGCTACCATGCAGTTTGATCCTGACCTGAATGCTGTTAAAGACCTGACCGCAAGCTTGAATGGCTGGGTGGAGTATGTGGATGTCAGCGGTGATGTGACCCTTGGAGAACGCCGCTATGCCAATTTAACGCTGCGAATCCCCACTGAAAACCTGGATGGTTTCAAATCCAGTGTAACGCAAATTGGCCGGTTGACCGGCAGCAACGAAAGCGCTACAGATGTCAGCGAAAGCTATGCCGATACGCAGATGCGCCTTCAAACGCAAAAGGATAAGATGGAGCGCCTGCAAGCCCTGATGCAGACCACCGGCGAACTGGCAGACCTCTTGGCTGTGGAAAACGAAATCGCCAATACCCAGTACCAGATCGACAGTTACGAAAGCTCCCTGCGGGGCACAGACAGCCGGGTGAACTTCACCAATGTGCAGATCTATCTGCGGGAAGAAACAGCCGGAGAAGCCGCCAACTCTAAGGAGTTGACCTTATGGGAGCGTCTCGCAAAGGGTTTTGACGCCGCAATCAAGGCCATCGGCTCTTTTGCCCAGGACCTAGTCGTCTTCCTTGCCATGGCACTTCCCGTATTGATCCCCCTGGCGGTCATTATCTTCATTGCGGTAAAGGTGCGCAAGCGCCACAAGATAACCAAACAAACGAAACAACAATAAGGAGGAACTCTTCATGTTAAAAAAATCCTGGCTCATCGCCTTAGCTGCCGTTCTTGTGATCGTTGTGGCAGCCGTTCCCGCTATTTCTGAAAATAGCACTGCCTTAAGCTCCGCACCTGCCGCATCAAGTGGCGTGATCATTGAAAAGGACAGCAAGACCATTACAGTGCACGGCACATCCAGCATAACGCTGAAGGCGGATTATGCCAGCATTAACCTGGGCGTATCCACCAAGGGAGCAACAGTTGCCGAGGCCCAAAGCGCCAACAGCGATGCTATGGATAAAGTCATCGCCGCTATCCGTGAGCTGGGCATTGCCGAAGAAGACATCGCCACCAGCAGCTTCAACGTATATGCCAACTATGACTACCAGTACAGCAAGCTTACTGAGGGTGAATCTGTCAGCGGCTATCAAGTGGATAACATGCTGACCATCACCGTACGTGACTTGAGCCTTGTCTCCAAGGTGCTTGATTCCGGCATGGCCGCCGGTGCCAATCAGTCCTATGGCTTCAACTTCAACTCCAGCAAGCAAGCAGAAGCCTATGACGAAGCTTTGAAGGCCGCTGTAAAGGATGGCGCGCGCAAGGCCGGATTACTGGCAGCCAGCGTGGATAAAGACCTGGGCAGCCTGGTAAGCATGGAAGAAAAGGAATACAGCTACAATCTGTACGGCGGCACTGCCATGTACAAGGCAGAAGATTCTGCAGGCAGCACCCCCATTCTGGCCGGACAGATTGTGGTTAACGCTACTGTGACCATGACCTATGACTTTGAGTAATCCCATACAAGCTTATTGTAAATAACGTGAGAAGAGGGGTTGTGCCTACTGGCGCAACTCCTCTTTTTGTTGTACATTGTAAGTAATGAGAAACATACGGTAAAGTAAATCCAGTACAAACTATGAACAGCCAAAGATGCATGGAGCAATACGTTCCGATAAGGAGAAAGCATTTTTATGCGGACTGAAAGAAGCATGAATCAAACCCTTGTCAAGCTCAAACGCCTGGAATGCACCCTGGAGCAGCGTATATTTAAAACCGTTGGAAATGTTAGCGTTCGGTTGTATCAAAGCACCGAAGCCCTGCACGCCGTCCCTGATGAGAAGTGCTTCTCCACCATACCCGACAGCGGCCGCTGGGGCGGCGAGGGTGTGTACGGATGGTTTCGGGGTATATACACCGTGCCTGAGGAACTGGACGGGCAGACGCTGTACCTGTATCCCCACATCGGCGGGTATGAAGCCACCTTATGGGTGGATAGGAAGATCCACAGCAACTTTGCCAACAAAGAGCTGGTGGGAAGCCATGGCAACCATTACTGTAACCGTTTCATACAGCATGCAAAGACTGGGCAGCAGGTGGATGTTGCTTTGGAATACTATGCTTTCCATGACATGCCCGGAACCCAGCCACTGACAGATGAATCCTATACCGATTACACTTACCCTATCGGGCTGGTAAACGTATGCCAAAGAGACGATGAGCTGATGGACTACCTGTTTGATTTGCGCACTTTGACTACACTTGTTAAAGCGCTGGACGAAAGCAGCTTCCGAAGGGCGGATGTGCTGTATACCCTGGCCCAAGTTCACAGCCTTTTATACTATGACCCGGATAAGGTGTCGGATGCAGTATTTCGTCATGCTCTGCTGGATTCCTGGCCGCTTATCAAAGCGCAGCTTCAAAAGACAAACGGGCCTACCGCCCCTTATGTAGGACTGATCGGCCACAGCCATATGGACACCGCCTGGCTATGGCCCCTATCCGAAACGGTTAAAAAATGTGCGCGCACCTATGCCAACCAAATGAATCTGATGGAGGAGTACCCGGAATACACCTTTGTACAATCCTCTGCATTCCACAGTGATTGGATCAGGGTTCATTATCCGGAGCTTTTTGCCCGAATACAGCAGCGTGTGGCGGAAGGACGTTATGAGCCCAACGGCGGCGTATGGGTGGAATGCGATTGCAACCTGACCGGCGGCGAATACCTTGTGCGGCAGTTCCTGTGGGGGCAGCGGTTTACGCAGCAATATTTCCATTACACATCCGACGCTTTCTGGCTGCCCGATACCTTTGGCTACAGCTACGCCATTCCACAGATAATGAAAGGATGCGGCGTCAAGTATTTTCTGACCACCAAAATGGCATGGAATGATACCAATGCCTTCCCCTACACCTCCTTTCTATGGCAGGGGCTGGATGGCAGCAGGGTGCTAACCCATTTGAACTTGACCCACCTTGGCCCTGATCCCGACACGCTGACGGAGATCACCAGCGGCGGGCAGCAGCTGAATAACCCAATTACGGAAAAGATGGTTTCCAATATGCGGCTGTTCTCCTATGGCAAGGGGGACGGCGGCGGCGGGCCGGAATTTGAAATGATCGAAATGAGCCGGCGTATACAGGATCTGGAGGGCGTGCCAAGATCGGAGCACACCAGCGTCAGCAGCTTTATGAAGCGGTTGGAAAAAGAAATCAGGGAGCCGACTTTATACGCAGGAGAACTATATCTGGAACTGCACCGCGGCACCTTGACCAACCAGCACACCATCAAACGAAACAACCGGTTGCTGGAAATTGCACTGCACAATCTGGAGCTTTTGACTGTACAGCATGCGGTACATAAGGGGATTGCGGCAGATGGTCAAAGTATAAGGCCGCTTGTAAACACACTGCTGGTGAATCAGTTCCATGACATATTACCGGGCACCTGTATCCACAGCGCCCACGCCCAATCCATCGCTGAAACCACCCAGGCAATCAATACAGCCAAAGCCAAAGCCCATGAATTGCTTGCCGAAAATGATGATGGCAGCATGGTTACACTGCATAATGCTCTGTCTTTTGACCAGCGTGAAACGGTGTATTTATCCGCCCGCCCTGGGATGCGAATCGCCGGAGGATATGCCCAGCAGCAGTTTATAAATCTTGATGGACAACCCATGATTGCGGTAGAGGGCGTAATGCTACCCGCTTTGGGCACAGCCATGCTGACATGGGAAGTAGGCGAAGCACACCAGTCAGATGTACCCTTTACTTTGAAGGATAATATACTTACCACACCGTTTTATCATATTCGTTTTAATGAAAAGGGGGCCATGGCATCCTTTGTGGATATGCGCACCGGCCGGGAACTGGCTGCCCAGGATGGATACGCCTTCAATACCTTCCTGGTGGCGGAGGATGTATCCGCCGCATGGGATAACTGGGATATTGACGCCGATCTTGAAGACAAGTTCCGGGATGCTGCTGTGCTTGTAAGCCGCGAGGTACCTGCCCTGGGACCGGTGGAAATACGAATCCGCAGCATTTATCAGATTTCTGAAGTGTCCACCATCACCCAGGACATGGTATTCTACGCCGCATCACCCCTTGTCACCTTTGATACGGTGATAGATTGGCAGGATACCCACCGGTTCCTGAAGACGGCATTTGATACCACCTTGCTTTGCGATGGTGTTCGAAACGAAATCCAGTTTGGGTTCATTAGGCGCAGCAACCACAGGGGCAGCAGCATAGAAAAGGCGCGGTTTGAGATCTGCAACCATAAGTATTCCGATTTGTCTGAGGCTGGGTACGGCATGGCAATACTAAATGACTGCAAGTATGGCCTTTCTGTTGTGGAAGGCTCCATGCGCCTGTCACTGCACAAAGGCGGCGAGCGTCCGGACAGCATGGGTGATAAAGGCCGCCATGTATGCCGCTATGCCATACTGCCGCACATAGGAGATTTTTCAGCAACAACTGTTATACAACCTGCTTATGCATTCAACTATCTGCCCCTACAAAAGGAGGGGGCCAGCGAGCTGCCAGGATTGGCCAGCATCGACCTGCCCAATGTCATCATCGAAACCGTCAAGCCCTGTGAGGATGCGGACCATGCGTATATCATGCGGTTGTATGAAGCTTCCGGTGCATATTCGAAAGTCCAACTGATGCTGAATCATGCGACAAAGGGCATCGCGCTTACTAACATGCTGGAAGAGATTACGCAAGAGCTGCCCACTGGAAAAATCGTTTCTCTTACGTTTAAGCCCTATGAGATCAAAACCTTAAGGGTTGCATACTAAGCTGCGTTTCAAAATGGTTTAACCCTTGGAGTGCTTCACCCTCCAGTTTCACCAGATGATTTTTATTCGTATAAAGAGCGCCTGATGATTTCACAGGCGCTCTTTGGGCAACGTATTTACTTCCATCCATGATTTATTACTATAACTCCACCTGCATTGTGACAGCCCTTAGCATGATTCCTTTTTGGGGATCACAACCGCTGGACGCTTGCGCAGCCTCACAAGAAAAGAGCCCATACCAATACCCAGGGATATCATGAGTATCGTAAGCATGGCGGAGACCCCCAGCGCCAGCCCTTCCTCACTTTGGCCCTGTGCCAAGAAAGCCATGG
>JAEYQQ010000165.1 GCA_023409955.1 Bacillota bacterium
GTGTAACTTTGATGGACCTTTCCCCGGGAAATGTTGATTATGCAAAAGCGAAGGCAGCAGAACTAAACCTTTCGATAGATGCCATTTGCGGAGATGCCAGGTATGCAGACAAACTGGTCAACGGCTCATTTGATGCTGTGCTGCTGATGGGCCCTTTGTATCACCTGCCTGAAGAAAAGGATCGAAACATGGCAGTGAGCGCTGCGCTGAATCTACTCAAGCCGGGCGGAACATTGTATGTCTCTTTCATATCCTCATACGCGGCTGTGTGGGATTTCCTTGGACGTCATACCCACACCATTAACGAATCTTCCGAACAGAAATACTACTCCTTGATGGTCAATGACACTGAATTCAGTGGTATCTCCTTTACACAAACCCACTTTATTCGTCCTGCGGATGTAAAGCCATTTATGGCAAAGTTCCCCGTTGAGCAGCTTCACCTGCTGGGTAGTGAAAGCATTCTAGGCCTTCGGGAAGCTGAGCTTGCAGTACAGCCGCCAGAAGTCATCAAGGGATGGATCGACTTTGCCGAAAAGGTGTGCGAGCGGGAGGATTTGATAAGCATGGCAGAGCATTTTTTATACGTCTGTAAGAAATTGTAATGCATCACAGCTGTGTGGAGGAATCAATATGATCGTCGGTACAGCCAGCGTATCAATTTATGTGCCATGGGTACATTCTCTTAAAGAAAAGCGTATGGAGGTCAAAAGCCTTTGCGCCAAGGTACGCAACACCTTCAACGTATCCATTGCGGAGGTGGATTCCCAAGATCTTCACCAGAGAATTGTGCTGGGTTTTGCGTGTGTTGCCAATGAAACAGCCCTGGCCAACAGCATCCTGGACCATGTTTTGAATTTTATTGAAGGAAACACCGAGGGAGAAATCCTATCCATAGAGCGGGAGATTCTCTAGCTACATTCTCAAATGCAGCTATTCTATTGCAATAGGTGAGGAATCGAATATGTCATTGATAAAATTGACCGAACGTGTGTACTATCTGCCTTATGAAAGTGAGACGGACAGACCTAACCTATATTATGTGCTTGGCGATACCCATTCCCTTGCCATAGACGCCGGAAACTCCAAAGCCCACGTGGAAAAGTTTTACCAATCCATACGGGATATGGGGTTCCGCCTGCCTGATTACACTGTTATAACGCACTGGCATTGGGACCATACCTTTGGCATGCACGCAGTAAACGGCGTGACCATTACAGGACATATTACCCATCAAAAGCTGCAATCCGTTAGGAAATGGGAATGGACGGATGAGGCCATGAAGCAGCGCTTAAGCTCCGGCCAGGAAATTGCCATGTGCGACAGGGATATACGGCTTGAATACCCGAACAGTGCAGAAATCAAGGTGACTACTGCCAGCATGTTCTTTGAAGGCAAAGTGACAATTGATCTTGGCAACATCCAATGTGAACTGCTGGAGGTATCTGCCCCCCATTCCCGGGACTCTGTGATCATTTACATTGATCAGGAAAAAGTATTGGCAGTAGGTGATGCCGACTGCGAAGATTTTTATGATAACGGCGGCAAATATGATAGGCTGCTGCTAAAGAATATGATAAGCCTTCTTGAGGGTATCGACTTTGTCACCTATCTGTTAGGGCATGACAAACCGCAGACAAAATCTGAGGTGATGACCTATCTGTATAACGAATATGATAAATTATTCTAAACTAGTTGATTGCTTACAGAATAGGCAGCACGTGTACGCATTTTCAAAAATCCATTTACCTGATGCCTTATGTATGGTACATTAGCATCAAAACATAAGGAGCCCCTGCTTTGCTATGATTATCAGCGCCAGCCGACGAACGGATATTCCTGCCTTATATGCTGACTGGTTCTTTCACAGGCTGAAGGAAGGCTATGTGCTCAGCCGCAACCCCATGCAGTATCATCAGGTGTCCAGGTTGAGCCTTGCGCCTGAGGCTGTGGACGGCTTTGTGTTCTGGACAAAAAACCCGTTACCTATGCTGGCCCGGCTGGACCTGCTCAAGCCCTATGCTTATTACTTTCAATTCACCCTGACATCCTACGGGCAGGGTATGGAGTCCAACGTACCAAGCAAGAGGGATGCGGTCATACCAGCTTTTCAGCGGCTGGCAGATAGCATCGGCCCGGACAGGGTGATCTGGCGGTATGATCCGGTCTTGCTTAGCGCTAAATATAACGAAGAATATCATCAGGAATACTTTTATCAAATTGCAAAGCGCTTGAAAGGGTATACAAATAAGTGCATTATCAGCTTTGTGGATGATTACCGCGGCGCAGGCACAAGATTAAAAAACTGCGGGCTTGTAGCCATTGGAGATGAAGTACAAAGGAAAATGGCAGCAGGTTTTGCTCATTCCGCCCTGACCTTTGGTATGGTCTTGGAAACCTGCGCAGAAAAAATCGACCTATCATCTATTGGTATCGGTTGTGCCAAATGTGTTGACGGCAACCTGCTTAACAAGCTGCGGGGATATCCCATCAAATTGGAAAAGGATCGAAACCAGCGTCCCCATTGCGGCTGCGATGCCAGCGCGGATATTGGCATGTACAACACTTGTACAAATGGCTGCTTGTACTGTTATGCCAACCACGCAGTTGCTGCGCTTTCAAAAGCCATAATGCAACACGACACCGCATCGCCCCTGCTGATAGGAAATATCGAACCTCTTGATATCATCACTGACCGCATCAAATAATGATGAGGGATAATGCGTAAAGAATATAAAAAATCTAAAGATTCCTATCCGCACATGGATACTTATTCTCCTTCCCTACCCCTTGACAGCCTGCCTATCCCCGCATATAATGGGGAAAACATGCGATGATGGGACCAAGTACCTTGATGTGCACGCCCAAAGAGAGCTTCCGGCTGGTGGAAGGAAGCGGCGGTTTTCAAGGGAATACTTCCCGGAGCGCTAGGCCGAAGGCATATGCTGGGTAGGCCTTTGCCGGTGCGCCGGATACAGCGCTGCGGAAGTGTGCAGCTATGCATGTCTCCCGCCAAGGGCATGGCCGCAAGGGCATGCTAAATGGAAGTGGTACCGTGGCTTATTGCCGCCTTCCCCAATTAAAGGGGGAGGCGTTTTTCTTTCCCCAAACGCAAGGAGGAGTAACATGAACGTATCGGAACTGACTTTTGCAAAGCGGTTTGACGGCATCAGCGGCAGCGCCATCAGAGAAATACTGAAGCTTATGGCAACCCCCGGCATGATTTCCTTTGGCGGCGGCAATCCGGCATCCGCTTCATTGCCGGATGAAACCATTGCCAGGCTATCTGTGAAGGTGCTGAAAGAAAACGGCAAGAACATACTGCAATACGGTACCACAGAAGGCTATGCGCCCCTTCGCGAAAGTCTGGCACCATACTTAACACGCCAGTTTGGCTTTGATGCAAAGCCTGATGAAATTTTACCTGTTTCAGGCTCCAGCCAAGCCATGGATCTGCTTTGCAAAGCTCTGATTGATCCCGGTGATGTTATTCTGGTGGAGAACCCCACCTTCCTTGGCAACATGCAGTGTATGAAGCTGTATCAAGCCAAGATTGTTCCTGTGGAAAGCGACGAAGGCGGCCTTCGCGTTGACATGTTGGAGGAGGCTGTGATAAAGCACAAGCCCAAGATGCTTTATACCATTCCCACCTTCCAGAACCCCACCGGCAAGACGCTGGCAGCAGAGCGCCGACCGGTGATTGCAGCCTTAGCCCAGAAGTATGGTTTTGTGGTGGCGGAGGATGACCCTTATCGTGATTTGAGGTATTCAGGCACACCGCTGCCATCCATCAAGTCTTATGACCAAGCCGGGCTGGTGGTTTTTCTGGGAAGCTTCTCCAAGCTGATTTCCCCTGGTATCCGGGTAGGCTATCTCTGCGCCCATCCCAATATCCTTCGAAAATGCGTAATCGGCAAGCAATCCGCCGATGTGCATACCCCCACTCTAAATCAGGCTGTGGTGGATGCTTTCCTTCGGGAGGACCTGCTGGACAGCCATGTGGCTTCCATCTGCAAAAGCTATGGTCAGCAATTGAACGCCATGCTAACAGAGCTTTCGCTATTCCCCAAGGGTACCACCTATACCAAACCAGAGGGCGGACTATTTGTATGGGCGGAACTGCCTGAAGGGTTTAACGCCATCACGCTTTTGGTGAAAGCCGTGGAACGCAAGGTAGCATATGTGCCTGGCAGCCATTTCTTTGCTGAGGGCGGGCATGAGAACACCATGCGGTTGAACTTTTCAAATAGCACCATTGAAAAAATCCACGAAGGCATGGCTATCCTGCGGGATGTAATCGCCAATGCCTGATAAAATAGGAGGTTATGGATATGCATATTCTGGATATTTTGAAAGAGCGGGGCTTTGTTGCCCAAATCACCTTTGAGGAAGATTTGTACAAACTGCTGGAAAATGAGCAGGTTACCTACTATGTTGGCTTTGATCCTACTGCAGACAGCCTGCATGTAGGCCACTTTATTCCGATTATGGCCATGGCTCATATGCAAAAGGCTGGCCATAGGCCCATCGCCCTGTGCGGAGGCGGCACCACCATGGTAGGCGACCCCAGCGGCAAAACCGATATGCGCAAAATGCTTACTAAAGAGGATATCGAAAGAAACGCCCAGTCCATCAAGGGGCAGCTAGGCAGGCTCATTGACTTTTCCGACGGCAAGGCGCTTTTGCTCAACAATGCAGATTGGCTGCTGAAGTTAAACTATGTTGACTTCTTGCGGGAAATTGGTTCACTGTTCTCCGTCAACCGCATGCTAACCGCTGAATGTTACAAGCAGCGTTTGGAAAAGGGTCTGACCTTCCTGGAGTTCAACTATATGCTGATGCAGGGCTATGACTTCCTGCGACTGTTTCAGGATCATGGCTGCCGTTTGCAGATGGGCGGAGATGATCAGTGGAGCAACATTTTGGCAGGAGCAGACCTTATTCGCCGCAAGGAGCAGGAGGATGCCTTTGCTCTAACCTTTAAGCTGCTGATGACCCACGACGGCAAAAAGATGGGCAAGACAGAGGCTGGCGCATTGTGGCTCTCCGCTGATCGCACATCCCCCTATGACTTCTACCAGTACTGGCGGAATGTTGACGACCAGGATGTGCAAAAGTGCCTGGCGCTGCTCACCTTTCTGCCCATGGATGAAGTGCGTCGCTTAGGCGCTTTGAAGGATTCCGCCATCAATGAAGCTAAGCGTGTGCTGGCATATGAAGTTACCAAGCTCATTCACGGCGAAGAGGAAGCTCAAAAAGCACAAGATGCAGCCCAATCGTTGTTTGGCGGTGGTGCCGACAGCCAGAATGTACCCAGCTATGAAGTCACCAAGGCAGCGCTTGAAGAAGACAACCGCCTGACCTCTTTACTGGCCATGTGCGGCCTGTGCACAAGCCGCAGTGAAGCCAGAAAATTGGTGCAGTCCGGTGCGGTATTGGTAGGCAATGAAAAAATCATCGACTTTGAGCACCGCATCCCTGTGGAAGCCATTGGCAGCGACGGCCTGCTTTTGCGCAAGGGAAAAAAGAATTACTGCCGTTTGATCATCAAAGAATGAACTCCTTTAAAACGGTGAAACAAGCGGCCAGTGATGAATTTATCGTCAACAAAAGCCGCTTCATCGGCCATGCCGCCCCTGCCGAAACGGAGGAGGCGGCTTTGGCCTTTTTACAGCGTATACGGCAAGAGCATAAGGATGCTACCCACAACTGCTACGCTTACATCATTGGGCAAAATGCAGGCATTATGCGCTTTTCTGACGATGGAGAGCCAGGAGGAACGGCCGGCATGCCCATTCTGGAGGTCATGAGGGCCAGGGGTGTGGTGAATGTATGTGTTGTTGTAACCCGCTATTTTGGGGGTATATTATTAGGAGCAGGGGGGCTTGTCAGGGCTTACAGCCATGGCAGCGCCTTGGCCCTTACAGCAGCCCAAGTGGCAGTAATGGAAAAGAGCCAGCGTTGGTTGGTGGAAATCGCCTATCCCCGATGGGACATGGTGCTGCACAACCTGAAAAGCCAACCTGTTCAGATTGAGAAAACCGAGTTTGCTGCCACTGTTACCTGCACCCTGCTGATGCGGGAAAAGGATGCGGATAATGTACTTTCCTTGGTAGATACACTGACCGACGGCCAGGCAGAAAAGCTAATGGATGAACAAGTGTATACCCTCTGGCCGGAAGAACCAGCGTAACGGAGGCTTTATGCGCAAAACATTGGATGAAGTAATGCAGACGCTACAAAGCCTGGGCACTGAATCCAGGCGGAAAACCAACACAAAAAACGGCGCAGGCGAAAATCAGTTCGGGGTGATGATGGGCCAACTGCGATCCATAGGCAAAGAGATAGGCATTGATCACGAGCTATCCATGCAGTTGTGGGATAGCGGCAACGCCGATGCCATGCTTTTATCCTGCATGACCATGGACCCCAATCGGCTCACCCTAGATAAGGCTGAAAGCATGGTCGCTCCACTCACCTATTCCATGGTATTGGATGCGTTTGTGTTCGGGCCCCTTAGCGAGGCTGTGTTTGCGCAAGAGCTGATGCTCAAGTGGATTAAAGCTCCAGAGGCCTCATTTGGCCGGGCGGGCTGGAATCTGCTGATCGGGCAGATCATGGCAAAGAAAACATTACCCTTTACCATTGATGATATTTTATCAATTATCGACAATGAGCTTACGGCAGCTATAAAGCCCAAGCAGGAAGCCATGAACCGCTGCCTATGTGAAATCGGTATCCGCATGCGGGAATATACCCATCGTTGTATCGACATCGGTGAAAAATATGGCCGGCTGGATAACCGGCCCATACCCAAGGGCTGCACATCATCCTATGCACCGGAATGGATCGCTGCCGGAATCAGGCTACGGGAAGCGAGAAAAA
>JAEYQQ010000064.1 GCA_023409955.1 Bacillota bacterium
TCGGAATAATGCTAAATAATGTGCCCACTATCCACAAAACAATAGAAACACTTAAAAACACGCTGGTAAGGGCAATAGACTGAACAGAAATCCGCCTCACCGCATCGCTTCGCCGATCTGCAATATACAAAAAGAAAGCAAAGAATCCACTTAAGGCGGCCAATGTACAGGTCAAATTAATTGCTTGACTAGTGGAGACGAGTTCAGACCCTTGTCCGCCGTCACCATGTGTTGGTTCCTCATCATAGGGCTGTTCTTCCTGATAACCATAATGTGATTCTTCAGGATAAATCTCCAGCTCGTCCCCTTCATGAGGCGGCTCCTGCCGCCCATATGTTTGATATGTCACCTGAGACGAATATTTGTTTCGCTCTGAGCGGCGCATAATAATCTCACTTTCTGCCCGACCAAGCAGGTGTTTTTCCGCCTGCTTTAGCCCCTGTTTTTCCGCCAAGCTGAATATTTCTCAGGATGTCGGATGTATAGGCATAACTATTTTCATTCTTTTCCTGATGGGCCTTCATAGCACATTCTACCATCTTGTCAATTAATGAGGTATATGATATGCCCGACTTTTCCCATAAGTAGTATGCCATGGAACCAGGAATTGTATTTACTTCAGTGATATACAGATTCTCAGTTCTTGTATCAAACATATAGTCAATTCGAACTACGCCTTTTAAGTCCAACTCCCGGAATATCTCCTTTGAAAGAGTCTGTATCCGATTCTTAATGCTGTCTTCTACAGGTGCAGGAACAATGCGAGATAATGATGCCATACCTTTGCTGCTACTGCCTCCCTGTAAATACTTATTATCAAACGAAAGCATTGCACCAGATGTGACCGGCATCTCCAATACGGATGCTTGAACGTATGTATCAAAGCCCACTACAGAACAGTTCAATTCAACAGGGTTGGTTAAACCTTGCTCCAATAACACACGTCTGTCATATACAAATGCCAGTTCAAGGGCATCAATCAGTTCCGGCCGGCTTTCAGCCCGGCTGACACCAATAGATGAACCTAAATTTGATGGTTTTGCATATACAGGATATCCGATTTTTTCCTCGATTCTATCTAGGACTGCTTCGCGACCAGCCTTCCACTCCTGCCTAGAAAACCAGATGCCTGGAAGTACTGGAAAACCAGCCCCTTGAAAATGGCGCTTCATGATAATCTTATCCATACCCACAGCAGATCCAGCTACACTAGGTGATGCATATGGCAGATTCGCCATTTCAAGTAATCCTTGTAGCGTACCATCTTCTCCATGCATACCATGAAAAACTGGTATAATACACTCCAATCTAGCAACAATACGTTGTTTTACGCCACCAAGTAAACCTTTGCTTTGCTCAAGTGTAAGCAGTGCACCGGATCCTGGTGTCATATCAAGTGATACACGCACTAGGCCTTTCATGTCCTCCTTGAAAGGGGTATATGTGCTTATATCCTTCAATGCTTCGCCTGTATACCATACTCCCTGCATACTGATATACAGAGGTATAACATCGTACTTCTCTTGGTCAACCGATTTCATCAGCTGCAAGGCACTGATAACGGAAACCTCATGCTCACAGCTGCGGCTGCCAAACATGATACCCAACTGCATTTTCACCATAATAACTACCTCCCTTTACACTTCACTATAGTTATCAGGAAGATCATTCTCAAACAACACAATATCGCCAGCTTTGGCTATGCTGTGCAAAATCTTAGTAGCTTCTGCAAGACTGGATACTGTATGAACATTTCCTTCAGCAAATCCAGCTTCTTGTAAACCTCTATATATTGGCAGTGTATGCTTCTTGCCTACCAATATAGCTATATTAACGCAATTAGCCATTTCCATACCAAACTTATGATTAAAAGCATCCTCATTATCGCCCAACTCAACCATTCCAGGAGTGATAATGATGCGCCGACCATGAAAGCCCTTTATTACATGCAATGCCGCCATAGCCCCCTTGGGGTTGCTGTTAAAGGCATCATCGATAATGGTGAGGCTTCCGCTTTGAATCAACTGAAGCCTGTGCTCAACGGGTTCAAGTTTGGATATACCTCTTGCGATTTGCGCCAAAGATAGACCAAGGTGAAGACTAACTGATGCAGCCAGTAATATGTTTTGAATGTTATGTTCACCCAGAAGTTTAGCTGTACATGTGACAGATTCTCCATCTTTGGTATTTAGTACAAAACTGCTTCCTTGAGGCGTTGGATTAATTTCCGTTGCCCAAACATCACAGCTTTGATGATGTATGCTGACCAGTGACTTTGGTACCTGGGTTTTCTCATAGAGCTTTTTGCATATCTCATTATCATCTGCAAAAAAGCTATGTCCATCAAAAGGAAGTGCTTCTATGAGTTCATACTTTGTTTTAACTACCGTTTCCAATGTTTTGAAAGTATCAAGGTGCTGGGGGCCCACAGATGTCAGTATGCCCAGTTTTGGATGTACAAGCCTGCATAATTCTTTGATATCGCCTCGATGGCGAGCACCCATTTCCGCTACAAATACTTGATGACTAGGATGAAGCTTTTCTCTGATGACTTTAGTAACACCCATCGGGGTATTAAAGCTGGAGGGAGTTACAAGAACATTATATTTTTCGGAAAGAATGGTTCCTAAAAAGAACTTGACAGATGTTTTTCCGTAACTGCCGGTTATTCCGATGCGGATGAGGCCGGGCATATCGCGTAATTTTCGCTGAGCATCCCGAAAATAAAACTCGCTGATGATTTTTTCGATAGGCCAGGCAAGTAAACCGGAAAATGCCAGTAAAAATGGCATAATCAGCGGGATCAGCGCTGGAACGATAACTATCGGGAGCCATTTCCAGATAAAAAAGGCCAAAACGATTAAAATAACGGCGTAAACAGTGTACAAGCGTTTGACTCTGGGGGTAAAAACAAGTGGTTTTTTTGCCGCTTTATCCTGAAAGAGTTTGCTTATCCACAGCCCGCCGGCACCGGATAACACCAAAACAGCAATGGAAATAAGAAGTTCGACGGTACGGTCTGCCGATTGTACCATGCGGTCGTGCATTGCCAAAAGGGAGAATACAAGCAATGCGACGCCAATACCAGGCAGATAGGACCGCTTCCAGTTGCGGCGGAGTGTTTGAAAATAGCCTGGAAACTGATAGCTTTCCAGTTGAAAATAATGAATTAACCCTCTAGATGCCAAAATACATCCCGCCATAGGCGCAAGGGCCAGGATAAAATAACTCATCCGGTCACTCCTCAGAGAAAAAATGTTGGGCGATTCGGGTAAAACGCTGCCATTGTTCCAGATAAGCAAAATGAGAGCCGCCCTCTAAAATCGCCAATCCCGCATCAGGAATCTCCTTAGCCATGGTCTGCCCCATCCATAGCGGTGTTTCCGTATCCTGATCCCCCCATACCAACAGGGTCGGAACGCTGACTACAGGCAACAGAGGCTGCAAATCCTGGGAGATGATTTTTACAAACGTTTTTCGCATTTCATCATCTAAAGCATTGTAATCTTTCGAACCATACCGTTTACGCAGCGCATCGGCCATTTTATCCGGAAGACTGCCAAAAATCCGCATGTCCTTCAAAAGAGCGGCACCTTTTTTCATGAACTGATATTGCTTGGCCCGCTTTTTCTGTTCCTCTGTCTGGGGCTTTTTTAAGCCTGCGCCGCCGGTAATGATCATGCGCTTTATATATCTGGGCCAATGGCTGCCAAGATACAACCCTATTCTGCCCCCGAAGGAATGACCGATCATGTAGCATGGAGACAAATGTAAAGCATCCATAAACTCCCGAACCATCTCGCCATAATCAGGAACACCCCAGGGCTGCGGCGGCCTGCTGCTTTTCCCGTGACCAGGAAAATCAACTACTGTCACTTGCATGGTTTCAGACAAAGATTTTGCAATAGGTGCGAAGAATGTTGTATCGCACCCCCAGCCATGCAAAAGCAAAACCTGCGGCCCAGTCGTGCCATGCTGCTCATAATACACGGAAGCGCCATTTATTAGAATGTTCACAAAACGCCTCCCTTGACCATGGTTTTCCAACTGCCACCGGATTATTCTACCCTATTTTAGGGAAAAAGAAAAGCCTGACGGCAAAAATGCCTGCTCAGGCATACTGTATGCGCGCGCCAGAAAATCATGCGTTTGCTTAAACATAGGGAATCCTAAATATGTAGCGGCATTTAAATGTGCTCAAATTATACTTTTTACGGTATTCATCGGGAACCGGGACGATGCTTTCTAATTCACATCCCAATTTTTCGCATGTTCTTCGGCTTGGTATGTTGTCAGTATCCGTTGTAATGACCAAAGAATGAATTTTGAGGACACGGCACAAGGGTATCAGAAGCCTGCAGGCCCGAAGGGCGTAGCCATGACCACGAAACTTCTCATTGACATGATAACCGATGTGGCCAAAGTAATATAATCCCGCACTTTCACCGCACCTTAGACTGATGCGACCGGCGTCTTTCTTTGTTCCGCAGGGGACGATACGGAACAAAAACGTTTGTTGTATACCCAGATCAGCGTCCTCCTGTGCCAAATCAGAGGCTACAAGGCTGATGACACCGTCAGATAACACTTCCCTTGGCTTGAATAATTGTTTTAAAAATGCCAGCATGCTTGCGCTACACTTCCTGTATTACACTTCCTGTACAACAACCTTAGGCAGAAGCTTTTGAAAATCCTCAAGGCATATGGGTTGGGTGCCCTCCGTCATAACGCTGGCAGCCCCTGCTGCCATACCGTACCGGAAAGCACTTTCCAAAGATTCGCCGTTTTCCAACCCCAATAAAATACCACCTACCATTGCATCGCCGGCACCAACAGTGGACAGTGCCTTGACACTCAAAGCAGGTGCATATAATGTCCTGCTTTTATCAGTAAATAAAGCCCCCATCTTCCCCATGGATACAATAACTGATTTTGCGCCCTTTTTTAAAAGCACATAAGACGCATCACGAATTGCACGAAGGGTGCGCAATGACGTGCCAAGGGTTGATTCCAACTCGCTCAAATTTGGTTTTACAAGATATGGACCAGCTTCCAAACCTAGCAGCAAATTATTTCCTTCAGCATCTAAGATAGCAGGCACATCACGTAAGGTTTCAATAATTCTGCGGTAAGTATCCTCCGGACACCCAGGCGGCAGACTCCCTGTTAAAACGGCATAGCTGCCCATTGTTTTGCAGCTCATCCTTCTCATGAACTCATTTAACTGATCCCCGTTCATAGGGCATCCCTGTTCGTTGAGCTCTGTTACGGTTTGATCCTTTGATGATACAACCTTCAGGTTCGTACGGATATTTCCAGGTAAAGTCATAAAATCATAAGAAACACCGATTTCAGCCATTTTTTCATTCAGCTTGGCAGATCCATCTTCACCCATACAACCAAAACATTGAGCCTCAAGCCCTAATCTGTGAGCTACAGCCGCGACATTTATGCCTTTGCCACCCAAATCTTCGCGGACATGAAGAATGCGATTTACCTCAGCCGTTCTTAACTCATCTACCTTCACTGTTTTATCAAAAGCAGGGTTGAGACAGATGGTAGTAATCATGTTTACCTCCGGCCATTTTTTCCACTTTTATTGTATCACAGCCATTTCAACCTGTGCAAGCGTATTTGTAGGTCGATCGGATGATAGATGTATTGCACATCATTTCTCATGAATCATGATGGTATCACATACAGATCCGGTAAGCCAATATTTCAGTATCTCCTGATATGCTTGCGAATCATACCATGCAAGCTGGTCCGCTTTTGATGGAAAAGAGATTAAAACAACCTTGTATAATCCGAATTTCCTTCCAACACCATAAGTGATTCATCCACTGCTACGTATTGACCGCTAAATTTTTCAAACACACTGTCTATCGGATGTTTTCTCCATGGTTCAAGGGTAAATGAAAGGCCGGTCAAAGCTTTTCATTGACCGGCCTTTAGAAACGGCTTATTCTTCTTCCTCTTCCTCACGTTTAGCGGATTCAATGATCTTCTGAGCGGCTGCTGCGGGTACTTCCTCATAGCGCTCAAACCGCATGATAAAGGAACCACGTGCCTGGGTCATGGAGCGAAGATCAGTGGCATACTTGAACATTTCGGCATGAGGGGCTTCTGCTACAACCAGCTGCTGACCGTCAACCTGGTTCATTCCCATGATACGACCGCGGCGTTTATTCATGTCGCCCATAATATCGCCCATGTACTCGTCGGGCACCAGGACTTCCACATGCATGATAGGCTCCAGAAGCACTGGACTTGCTTCCATACACCCCTTTTTATATGCTAAGCGGGCTGCAGTTTTAAAAGCCATTTCGGAGGAATCAACCGGATGATAGGAACCATCGTAGAGTTTGGCACGCAGGCCAACCATGGGATAACCAGCCAGAACGCCCCTGGGTAGGTTTTCACGAAGACCTTTTTCTACCGCAGGGATGAAGTTGCGGGGCACTACGCCGCCAACGACTGCATCGACAAATTCAAAGTCGGTGGAGCCGTCACCAATGGGAGAAAACTCGATCCACACATCACCGAATTGGCCGTGTCCGCCGCTTTGCTTTTTATGGCGTCCTTGGGCTTTCACAGTCTTGCGAATGGTTTCACGGTAAGGAATCTTTGGATCTTGAAGCACAGCATTGGCAGAAAACTTGCTGGCCAACTTGCTGCGGATCACGTCCAGATGCAATTCGCCCTGACCGGATAGCAATGTTTCTGTGGTTTCTACATTCTTTTCCAGCATGATGGAAGGGTCTTCTTCTTGCAACCTTGCCAAACCGCCAAACACTTTATCTTCTTCGCCCTGCTTGGCAGCATACACGGCTTTGCTAATGCAGGGAACTGGGAAAACAAAGGGAGCATAACGAATAGGCTTATTTTGATCACATAGCGTATCGCCGGTGGAAGTAAATTGCAGCTTTGCCAAAGCGCCTAAATCCCCTGCATGGAGCAGCGTCTTGCTTATCTGCTTTTTGCCACGCATAACATAGATGCCGGCTGACTTTTCGGGCTTCTCAGCGTTGATATTATACAAGGGTGTACTAGAACTGATGGTGCCAGAGCAGACCCTGAACAAGGAGAGCTTACCAACAAACGGGTCGGCAATGGTTTTGAACACCAGTGCTGAGAATGGCTCGCTGTCCAGACATGTACGGGTTTCATCTGCTTCGTTTTTGGGGTTTTTGCCAGTTACGGTGATACCTTCCGGAGAAGGTAGATATTTTGCCATCATGTTCATCATGGGACCAACACCTACACCGGTGATGGCGGAACAGGGACAAACGGGTACGATGCTTCCGTTCTTCATACCAGCCTGGAAACCCGCTTGTAGTTCTTCGTGTGTTAGTTCCCCTTCTTCCAAGTATTTCATCATCAGCTCATCATCAGCAGATGCAGCGGCTTCAGTTAGCTCTTCTAATGCAGTCTTGATCTGATCTGCCATAGATGCGGGAATGGGAACTTCCTTCAGATTTTTGCCGGTACCTTCATACGCTTTTGATTCCAATACATTGACAACGCCTTTGAAGTTGACACCATCACCGATAGGAAGCAGCATCGGAACAACGCTGGAGCCATAAGCGGTACGCAATTGATCAAAGACTTTCGAAAAATTGGCATTTTCCCTATCCATTTGATTGACAACAAACATACGGCCCACATTGTTTTTTTCAGCATATGACCAAGCTTTTTCTGTTCCTACGGCCATGCCACTGACAGCGCCTACAACAATAACAGCTGTTTCAACCACACGCAGCGGCCCAATCATTTCCCCGATAAAGTCAAAGTAGCCGGGAACATCAATAACGTTGAGCATTTTGTCATTCCAGTCAATAGGGGCCATGGCGGCACTGATGGAAATCTTGCGCTTCACCTCTTCGGGTTCAAAATCTGTGGTTGCTGCGCCGTCCTCCACTCGCCCTTGTCTGTCCACGATTCCGGCAGCAAAGAGCATGGCCTCCGTTAAGGTGGTTTTGCCTTCGCTGCCATGACCTAAGAGGGCCATGTTCCGGATATCTGTCGTTTGATAATCTGCCATGTGCTTTCCCCCTATGTTACTATTTTTCTTCCGTGGGTTTGATACAAACACCCACTATGCAATTGATTACGTAACGGGATTCGTCTGAATACTTTACCCCGTCCTTTGACACTCGAGAATTAGTTTATCATATAATTCCAAAAAAGAAAAGACATGATTTTAACACAATTGTTTTGATTAGAAAAAAGCCCCGCCTCTTGTTATGAGGGGGGCAACACAATTACTCCTGGACAGTATCACGCGGATTGGGCTTCTTCCAACCAATGGTTATACCAATACGAATATCGGCAGCCCGCCATGAAACATTCTGAAACCCGACTGATTCCAAGGTGGCAAGCATCTCTTGTTTGCCAAACATAACAGATGTTTGCGAATCTTCCCAATGTGTTGTTAATTTATTGTATATTTGCCGAAGCGGAGCAGGATACCAAGTAGAAGCAAGTAAAAACTGACCACCGGGTTTAAGCACCCTTAATGCTTCTTTAAGTATCTTACCCGGTTCTTCCATTGCAAAAAGCGGCAAGCCGCACATGATAACATTAAATGAATCCTCCCGCCAGGGAATATCCTCCGGTTGGGCAAAGAGGATATCAGCATATGGAAGCAGGGACCGCAACGATTTGTATTGGTCCATAGAGGATGCAATGCCGCAAAGATTACATTCGATTTGCTGGCTGATCATCCGAAGCAATGCACCATTACCGCAGGACATATCCAAAACCCTATCGCCTGCATCAATGGCAGCCCACTGAGCTAATGCATGCATTGTGGGTGTCATTTTACTTTTGGTTGTCATTGCCTGCTTCGGCAGCATGACATTATTTTCCGCTTTTGAGAGCATTTGTGTGCCTCCTTGAAGGTGTTAGACGTTATTTCATACACCTGTCGCTATTATAGCACACTTTAGAAAGAAATGCACGCATTTTGTAATATAAATTTAACTTTTACATTTCAATGTTCAAATACCATTTATGCGCACCCCTGGAAAGAAAAGCATGCATAACAAGCGCATATAGGACAAGAACAAGAAAAAGAATCCATGTTACAAGAGCCAAAGATATACCAGTTTTCCATAAGAACCAAGCACCAAACCCAAATGCTGCTGCTGTTACAACACCTATGAGCATGGAAAGCAACGAAATAGGATTTTGTTTGATTGCTTCCGTCTCATTGCGCCAGTTCAACCTGGGATGGCTTACATCCATGATCAAGCCTATGGCATTGGTACCAAAGGCAAACAACAGACCCATAATGAATGCAAGCAAAATATAGAAGAATTGTGAGGGCATGATGACAATCAAAGCAGCAAATGTTGTCAGGCAGGTAACGGCATTGATTGAGACGCCAAACAAATGCTTACCCAACAGTTGCGACTTAAATGGTACAGGGATCATTCTTGAAAAGGGAAAGCGTTTGCCTTCCCGAGAAACGGCAGTAAATCCGGCTGTGTTTATGGTACTGACTAGTGCCATGGCAGCAGCAGCTACCAACGCGATCATATAGCCATCCGTACTGCGCAGGAGTTGGCCGATCAAAAGAGAAAGCTCGTTACTGCCTTCCATCCCCATATAAAATGCGACCAACATGATAGGCATCATGATAATGCCAGCAAGGCCATTCAAAGCGTATGCCGGAATGCGAAGCATTTCCTTCCATTCCTTAAGAAAAATTGCTGCAACAGGCTTATGCATTACTTTATAATCCTTGGCTGTCAGCCTTTTATGCTTGCCAGTTTGGAAAGCTTCATTTTGCATAATCGCCATTTGCAGATACCGTTTTCCAAAGTAAGTTGGAACCGAAGCTGCAATAAGAGAAACCGAAGCAAATAGCAATAGTAATAAAGCACTTTCTGCTCCGTGACCTGCAATCCCTACTGTAGCCCATAAGACAGGCGGAAAGCCACCTAACAGGGATTTTACTAAGGATTGGTTATCATATATTATGCGAAGGAAAAAGTCTACCCCGGCATCCTTGGGAATCATTTTGTAAAACTGCATTTGCAATGGTATGATGAGTGCCATCAGAAGAAAACCGCCGATGACTGCCCAACGATCCCGGTGGCGGAAAACACTGGTGATTCGTACTAAAACAAGAGATAACAGTGATGCAATAGCCAGCGGTATACATGGTATCAAGGGGATTGTGAGGATGGCTTTAATATAGAAGAAAGCGTTTTGTCCTGTGTGTATTCCATACATTATGCATATGGGTATGAATATAAAGCCAATTAACGCAATCTCACCAAGCAGAACAATAGAAAGACGTACAGCCATGACTGTACGGGAAGAAACAGGCAAGCTGGCAAGATAAGTGCTGTCCTTGCTGAAAAAAAGAATGCTGGTAACATGGAAGAAACCGATGAAAAACGTCAACATCATACTGATCATAACCACAGATGACAGCAATAACTCAGGAGCTTTTAACTGATAAAATGCCCATAATAAGCCATTGGACAGAAATATGACTGTACCGACCATACTTCCAGCTACTAAAAGGTAAATCAAACCCATTAGCAATGGTTTCCATTCCTTTAAAGAGCCTGCCTTTTTGGGTATCCAGTTACTTGGCTTAAGAGCTGAAAGCTTAAGATACAACTGCATTTTCAGCAGTACAAAATATGCTTTCATTCCATATCCTCCTGCGCTTTTTCCTGAACCATCTGTATAAATATCTCTTCCAAAGATATGCCGTGCTCACCAGAACGTAAACTATCCAGTGTGCCTACAGCATGGAGTTTTCCTTTTTCTATAATTGCAATACGATTGCATAACCGCTCTGCCACATCCAATACATGAGTGGAAAAGAAGACAGTATTTCCAGCAGCACAGTGAGATTTCATTTCTTCTTTTAGCAAGTGGGCAGCAACGGGATCAAGGCCAGTCATGGGCTCATCCAAGACCCAAAGCGGAGGTTGATGAATCAAAGCACCAATGATGGTTATTTTCTGCTTCATACCTCGTGAATAGCTTCTTATCTGCTGTCCGGCGGCATCCGCAAGCTGAAACAATGGCAGATATTTTTCCATATGTCGTTTTCTTTGAGCCGAATCTACCTGGTAGATATCTGCCATAAACTGCAAATACTCGTACCCAGTCAGTCGGTCGTACATTTCCTGATTGTCTGGTACGAAACCAATCATACGCTTGGCAGACAGAGGATCTTTTTCCATGTCATATCCGCCAATTCGAATGCTACCTGAATCAGCTGATAATATGCCCGTTAAGAGCCGTATGGCAGTGGTTTTGCCTGCACCATTTGGACCTATAAAACCAAATATCTCACCCTTATTTACGTGCAGAGACAGATTATCCAGTGCTTTCACACTGCTTTTGGAATACTGCTTGGTTACTTGATCAAATTGAAACATATACAAAACCTCCCCTTCAACAAAATCATTGTATCTCATTTCCTTTAAAAGGCAAGTCATTTAGATCAGAATGTCACTTTAGGAGGTTGTTTTGACAGCATTTTAACAGCCCACGCGGCATGGTCGGCAATGGTACCTGAAGGGCTATAACAAAGCTCTGCGAGTATGGGGAGCAAATCCACATCATCACTGTTGCCGGCAGCGATGCAAGCCTGTGCACAAACACGGTTTGGTAATGACATGTTTGAGCCGATTTGAATAGATAAGCTTGCCATACACTCCACATCTTTTTTGAGTAAACGCTCAATTGGGAACTGATGTGCATTTGTACAGTCATCTGGCAAATGTTTGTTATACGGGCAAACCTGCTGACAAATATCACAGCCCAAAAGACGGTTCCCCATGAGTGTTCGCATATGATCAGGTATTGCATTACCACTCATCATATGCTGGCGTAGGCATTTATCACGGACAAGCCCATCCAAAGTAAGTGCTTTACCCGGGCATGCTTGAATGCATTTTTGGCAATTCCCGCACATACCTGTCCAGGGATTGGATACGATACTTGCACTGAATGGATAGGTTGATGCCAGACCGATCACTTGTACATGGAAGCGTGAACCATATGTTTTATGGTAATGCAGGGTGTTCCTTCCCTGAGAAAAATCCTCCAGATGAGAAAGGATAGGCTTTAACCGTACATCGTTGCACAGCAGGGAGAACTCACCCATTTCATGCAAGTCTTGCACCAGCTTCTTTGCATTGTGATATGCTGTTTGTGCCGCATGGTAATAGGCACTGATTTTAACACAGCCAGGATCTGCCTGCCCCCATGAATGATAAGGGTATACTAACAAAAGCAGCGTTGAAACGTTTTCAGGCGCAGATGCTGCAAAGGAGGCATCCAGTATATAGCATGATGAAAAACCGTGATCTTTTGATAGCTGAATAAGATCAAATTTTATCATGTAATTCCCTCCTTTCTCCAGATTCAACTATATCACGAGCAGCTTTTTGATAGCAAGCAAAAAAGAAAAGGCTGTTTCGTAAAGAAGCAGCCTTTTGTAAAAAACTTATGTCAGGTGTTCCGCTCAGCGATCATGGCTTTAACCTTCATCAATCGGGTCAAGGAGCCACGCTCGTTTTCATCCAGCTTCATGGTAATGAAACGAATGGTTTCTGTAAACTGAGGAATCATGACATATTCCAGAGCGTTAACCCGACGCCGGGTTTTCTCAATTTCATCAGCCAGCAGATTGCATGTTTTCTCAATTTCAGCCAGCCGCAGAAGCTTAGGCAGAACGCCTGCCATGGTGGCAATAGCGCCATCCAGCTGAGCTGATGTTTCAGCCAAGCCATACGCCAGTACCGTTTCTTTTAAAGATGCTTCATCAACTGTGATGGTAGGCACCCGAACGGATAGTATGTTCTTTTGCCCTATAGAAACCTTTGCTTGGCGTGCAGGATAAAGAACTGCTTCTTCCAGTACATTGGGGTCCATTACAGCCCTAGCCATGGCAAAATTACGCAGTGCATCGCTTAATTCCTGTTCTACTTCTCTGCGAAGAGCGTAGTTTTCACGGATAATGGCGATAAACTGACGTACCATTTCATCCCGCTTATCCTTAAGCAGTTTGTGGCCGCGCCGGGCTGTTACAAGCCGCCTTTTGATGCGGGTCAACTCCATGCGTGTTGGGTTGACACGAAGGGTGGATGCCATTACGCTCCCTCCTCCTGGGTTTTGGGCAGGTACTCATCCAGCATATCATCACGAATGCGCTTAAGCTCGGTTCTAGGCAGCATGGCAAGCAGCTTCCAACCCAATTGCAGCGTGTCCTCAATTGAACGGTTTGCTTCGTATCCCTGGGATACATATTCCCGCTCAAAGGCATCAGCAAAGGCCGCATACTTCTTATCAATGTCTGTCAGCGCAGCATCGCCCAGGATGACCGCCAGTTCCTTTGCATCCTTACCGCGAGAATAGGCGGCAAAGAGCTGGTTCATGGTAGCAGCATGGTCTTTACGGGTTTTACCGTTACCGATGCCTTTATCCT
>JAEYQQ010000121.1 GCA_023409955.1 Bacillota bacterium
GGCCAGGATGGTGTAGATAAACGAATTGATGTGATTGCTACAGCCATCCGTCTGAATGCCTCCGTGCTGGCTTTAAAAGACCTGGAGCTGGCTTATGCACCGCCTTATTCCTCCGCCAAGGACCCGGTGAATATGGCCGGGTTTGCAGCTGAAAACATACTAACTGGAAAAATGAAACAATCTGAATGGGATGCATTGGACCACGAAAACCCTTTAGACCGTATTGTACTGGATGTTCGGGAAGAAACCGAGCGGATGGTTTATACAGTTCCCGGTTCTATCCATATTCCCCTTGGGCAAATACGCACAAGGCTGAACGAGCTTGATAGGAGCAAAGAAGTCATCCTTTTTTGCGCCATCGGTGTCCGCGCTTATAACGCCGCGCGAGTCCTTATGGAAAGCGGATTTGAAAACGTGAAGGTATACCCCGGCGGTACAAAGTTCTATCTGTCTACCCACTATGAAAAAAGGGAGGCGAGTGATATGCTCCAAACAGCCACCGTATCCGATTCAGGTCATCAAAGCATTGAGAATGTTGCCGTAGCCTCTATTCGCCTTGACTGCTCCGGCATGCAATGCCCCGGCCCCATCATGAAGGTATTTGAAACCTTGAAAGGCCTGAAAGATGGTGATGTCATAGAGGTTTCCGCCAATGACCCCGGCTTTGCCAAGGACATTGTCTCCTGGTGCCGCCGTACTGGCAATACGCTGCTACAAAACACACACCGTGGCAGTGACTATGTGGCCATGGTGAAAAAAGGTTCACCTGCAGGCAGCGCTCCAATGCCTGATGCTGCAAGGAGTGCTGATGGGAAGACCATGATCGTTTTCAGCGGTGATCTGGACAAAGTGCTGGCATCCTTTATCATTGCCAACGGTGCTGCTGCCATGGGCCGCCCGGTAACAATGTTCTTCACCTTCTGGGGTTTGAATGTATTGCGTAAGAGCAGCAAGCAAAAGGTGAAAAAATCCTTGATTGAAGCCATGTTCGGCGGCATGATGCCGCGGGGTGTTGACAAGCTGAAGCTTTCCAAAATGAACATGGCCGGTATGGGCACCGCCATGATGAAAATGGTTATGAAGAGCAAGCGCGTGGATTCGTTGCAAGTGCTAATGCAAAAGGCTATGCAAAACGGCGTAAAGCTGGTGGCCTGCACCATGAGCATGGATATTATGGGCATTCGCAAGGAGGAGCTCATCGAAGGTGTAGAATTGGCTGGAGTTGGCGCTTATCTTGGCGATGCCGAGGAATCCAACGTGAATCTGTTCATCTAAGGAGCCGTGTGAACGTATGCCAAAACCATTCTCCCCATGTTGTATAAAGAAGCATCAGTGCAATAACGCTGATGCTTCTTTGCATATACCAAATAATATCTCCTAGCTGGCATATCCACACTTGCCCTTGTGATTTGGAAAGCATATACTATTTTTATAATAAACATATTAAAGCAGGAGCGAATATGAAAAGAATTCTTTCGGCAATACTGGTCATCATCATTTTGCTGAGTCTTCTGTCCGGTTGCAGCCAGAAGGCTGATAAGCCTGGTAGCAATCAATCCCCGCAAGTACATTCTCAGGCAGATCACCCAAAGGCCTTGGATATCACCGGGTCATACACTACCAAAGAGGATGTGGCGTTGTACCTTAATACATATCATAAGCTGCCGCCAAACTTTATCACAAAGCAGCAGGCCAAAGAGTTGGGCTGGCCAGGAGGCTCCCTGGAGCATTATGCCCCAGGTATGTGCATTGGCGGTAACACATTCGGCAATTATGAAGGGCTGCTGCCATCAAAGAAAGGCCGATCCTATTATGAATGCGATATTGATACACTGAAAGCTAAAGATCGGGGAAGCAAAAGGCTTGTATACTCCAATGATGGGTTGATCTATTACACGGAAGACCATTATGAAAGCTTTTTACTGCTGTATGGAGAAGAAGAATGAAAACCATTTGCATTGATGGGTGCCAGGTCACATCCCGCAGCCAGGCCCACGCCTACTTGAAAACCCAGCTTCAACTACCGGATTATTATGGCCGTAATCTGGATGCGCTGTATGACTGCCTTTTGGATATTGGTGAGCAAACACAGCTGACAATCCTGCATTGGGATGTATGCACAACCGTTTTAGGCGAGTACGCCCAGCGATTGCTGAATGTTATGGTTCAGGCGACTGAAGAAAATTCAGTTTTATCCATCATTATGGTTCCGGCAAAAGAAAACGGGCCCGAGGACCCGTCGACTGAAGAGTAACCCATCCAACAACACCTTTATATGAAAGCACTCCACTCGTTTTCAAACAATGCATAGGCCAAATGATAAGCCTGCGCTGCAATGGCTTTAGCTTGCGCTGTCATACTGCTGAAATGAGAATCAATTCTTGACCTGTACCACGCCAACCCTTGATCATAGCTCAGCTTCTTTACGCAAAATGCGTAGTGGAGCCAGTAGCCCGGCATCATGATTTGGCTTGCTGCATCTGCGTTGGATATGCATACTTCCTCCAACGTTCCCTGGCCCAAAGCAACTGGTGCGGAATGGGTCAGGATGCATTGCCGAACCGCTGCAATCCTATCCTCCGGATAGCCTTGCACCTTTAGAATCTGCTCAGCCCGCTGGCTGCCCAGGATATGGTGCTGTGAGACCAAAGAATAATCTTCTATGGCAGAAATGTCATGCAAATAGGACGAGAGGGCCACAACCTCCCGGTCGGCCTGATATATAACGGCCAGCTTGTCGGCAATGTCAGCCACCACTTGAATATGCTTTTCAAAAAAGACAGAATCGAAAGGCCCGGTTCCATGCCTGCATACTTCGCACATCATTGTCCGTATGTTTTCTATCAGCATATACCATTGCTCCTTTAATCAAAAAGAAATCTGTCCATATCATAGCAGAGAAAGGATTATGTGGCAATTAATTGCAATCTCGCAATCCACATAATGGCATTGTAATCCTGAGTATTAATATGCAATAAGAACAACGAGAAGCACCCCTGCGAAGCAAATCGCAGGGGTGTTTCTTATCTCATATTTTTGTACAGGACATTGAGGAGAGTTCCGTCGTCATTTTTTGATAATTCACAGATTCCAG